>NZ_FNKY01000001.1:2758326-3116653 GCF_900103165.1 Nitrosospira multiformis
CATACGCGGGCGGGAGACTTGTTTACTTTTCTGGGAGCTCCCCTCGATACCTCGAATGGCCAACGTGATGATACGCCTACCAGCACGTTCATCCGTCTTGAAAAAGAGATGCTGCCCGCTACGGTCGCCTTTATCGCTCTGGCTAACGGCGAGCGCCCGGCCAGTAATCTCGAACGCGCCAGCTTCAACGGATTCAATCTAAAAAAAGAAAAGAACCGTGAAATAAATATCGGTTTGAGTGTGGATCGTCCCACCTGGCAAGCGTCGGTTACCGCATTCGGCAGCCGTATCAACGACTATATTCTGATTAATCAGGGTGTCATCTCAGCCAATGTGGACGTTGATCGCGTTGGCGCTGAAGTCGATCTGGTGAAGCAGATAACACCCAACTGGAGACTATTCGGTAACCTTGCCTGGATCAGGGCTGAGAATCTTACCGGCCACGGCCACGGCTCCGTCCCCCTGGCCCAGACACCGCCGCTGGATAGCAGATTCGGTGCAATATTCCAGCAAGGAACATTCTCCCTCACATTAGGGGGACGTGTCGTAATGAAACAGGATCGTATCGATCCGGGTTTCGGAAATTCGCTCGGTATTGACAATCCGACCACCACACCGGGGTTTGAAACAGCCAACGTCTCGATGTCCTGGAAACCGCAGAAATACGTTCAGTTAAGCATGGGCGTCGAAAATATCTTCAACCGCACCTATTTTGAACACCTCAGCCGCAGAATGGGGGACATACCACCGGGATTTGTGAATCTTGGACGGGTCTATGAACCGGGACGCGCGGCGTGGTTCAGGATAGTCTTCAATATGTAAGCTGGCAACATAACGTCCGGGAGGTGCGACAAATTGTCGCGCGGCAATATGTCACATTCCCAAACAGATTTTTCCTCCTTACACTCCATATCACTGTCACCGTCCTAATTTTTGCCGGATCGAAACCGTTGATCTACAGCATGCATGTCACAGCCGCACTAATCGGGTTAGCGATAGCAACCGTTTCGTGCGAGGCAGCGCAACCCCCCGTTGCCAAAATGCGTGTCATTGAAAACCCTGCCGCGGCCGGTGCGCAGTTTCCTCGTCTCGCATCGCTTCCCGATGGCGGGATATTGATGAGCTGGGTGGAGCCGGCTGGCAAGGATCATATTCTCAAATATGGCTTGTTACGCGATGGAAAATGGATACGCCAGGGCGAGGTCGCGCGCGGCGGAGACTGGTTTATCAATTGGAGCGATTTCCCATCTGTCGTAGCCATCGACAAGTCATTCTGGGTAGCGCATTGGCTGGTCAAACATAAAGGCGGCCGTACTTACGACTATGATATCGCAACATCCATTTCCAATGATTCCGGCGTAACCTGGAGCACTCCCAAATCACCGCATCGCGATGGATCTGCCGCCGAGCACGGTTTTGCCGTCATTTTTCCGGTGCATGGCGACGCCGGTATTATCTGGCTGGATGGACGTGATCGCCTTGTGAAGCAAGATGGCGGCAAGCATAAGGGAAAATCCGGTAATTTTGCCTTGCGCTATACGCGCATTCATCGTGATGGTGGCATGGATAAGGAGCAGGTAATTGACGATAGCACCTGCACCTGCTGTTGGCCGACTGTGGCTGTGACACCGGCAGGCCCGGTGGCCGCCTGGCGCGGCCGCACCGATAACGAGATCCGCGATCATCGGGTAGCGCGTTTGCACCATGGCAAATGGACAAAACCGGTACCGCTGCATGGAGACGGCTGGGAAATTGCCGGGTGCCCGGTCAATGGCCCGATGCTGGCAGCACGTGGAATGCAAGTCGCGGCGGTCTGGTTTACCGCTGCGGACGATCATCCGCGCATACGCGCCGCATTCTCCACGGATGGCGGACAGAGTTTTGGCCAGCCCGTTGAGGTGGATAAGGCAGATCCATTCGGACGTGTGGGTGTCGCATGGAGCGATGATTACACCGCGGTCGTTTCGTGGATCACTACGGCGAACGCAGGCACCAGAAAACCCGGCCTGGCACTACGCAAACTGCATGCCGATGGCTCGGCGGATCCGATCCAGCATCTCGGGGCGATCAGTGGCGGACGCGACACCGGCGTCCCGCAACTCGCTGCGTACGGGCAGGGTTTCGTCATGGCCTGGACGGGGGCAGCGCCAGATCACGGCATTGAGACAACATTTATTCCAGATGGCTCGGCTGGCCCGGTTCCTTTGCGCCGTTGATTCTCCCTTACTTACCTCCCTCCGCCCAGACGCGCCGCTACACTACAGGAATACGCGGAAACGTATGGACAAAGGAAAAAGTCCGGTGCGAAATAAATCGCTACCGGACCAGGGGTATCCTTCAGGGGAGGGCAAGAAGGGATACCCATGAGTATTCTCCTCTATTTCAGAAAATTCTCTGTTCGCTGTCCCACATAGAATAAAACAAATAAGCAATCAGCTTATTATTCCCACATCACATTACAGTTTTTTTTTGCCGCCGCGGTGAGCAATTCGATCAGAGGCAACGCCCGGTATTCGAAACGCACAGCCTGATCGTCCCGTTCCTCGCCTTGAACATTGTCAGCCGATTCCGGCGTAGCGGCGGGCGTCGATTTTTCTGCCTCAATTGCGCGTTTCAAGCGATCAAGCGCGACCGGGACATCCTCGGCCAGTATTGCGCCAGGCACCGTCCCGCTGTGCCCCATCATCTTCAGCAGGCGCTGTGCAACATCACCAAACAAGGTAATGTCGGCGTAGGCGTCGCATTTGAATGTTGTCAGCATAAAACGTCCCGGCAAAAATTGTGGGAAATGAACGGGTGATCAAGACTGTATGGGAAAAGCGCTATGTTGCCCACGGCATACAAAGGTTCCATCGCGCCAGCCTCCCGGCCTTCACACCGCATACTCAAGCTTGCGTCGCCTGTTGCATGCAATACCCAGAACAAACAGGCCAGCCACGAACATGGCCATCATTTCAGGTTCCGGCACGGCGCTGGCGAAAGCCGATGCGAGAATCGAATGCCCATGGGTCGTAGGATGAAAAGTATCCCAATAAAGGAAGCTGTCCGGATTGACACAAAGCCCGGAATCCGTCACGCAGGCATTTTGCACATCGGCGAGGCCGTAATTGGCCGGATTCGCGATAACGCCGTTCACGAAAGTATAAGTATCGAATTGAAATATATTGGCATCGGGAAATTGCGAGCTTACGTTCCCCAGCTGGCTTGCCAGTTCATTATTGAACACAATGGAAAACATGTGCGCATCCGCCTTTGCCGGATCCCCAAGGGCGGCGACAGAGGGCGTGATGCTCAAGTCCGGAAGATTTGGAATTAGAAAATTTCTCGCACCCGCCCCTGCCAGCACGCTTACATATCCCGCAATATTCTGGGCGGCAAGCTGGGACGCTTCAACTGTAGTCAAGTCTTTGTGCGACAGATAGTCATTTGCTCCTCCCCACAAGAAATACAACGCGTTGGGATCGGCACTGCGATTCGAATCACTTATGTATTGCCCCACTTCGTGGTTCATCCCCGGCAGGGGAAGTATGCCCGGAACAGGAATAGGAATAGGACCTGGAAGAAGGTTTCCCTTCTCGATTGCAGTGCCTCCATCGCCGTAGTTTCCGATACCCGAGGTGGCCCCTGCCACGGCATAGCTGCGAAAATTCGCAGTACCACTACTTGCCGCTCCCGGAAAGAGAGCATCCGCCAGATACTCCGTGGCAACTTTCCCATTGGAAACGCGTCCGTCAGCATAAGGAGGACAGGGGAAAAAACAATTGTCCAATAATCTTTTATAGAGGCTCAGCTCGGCATACTGACTATTTCCCGCGTCCGAGAGGCTGTCGCCGAATGCATACAAACCGCTGAAAGGCGTCGCGCCAACGTTGCCCCCCGCCAATAGCAAGGCAAAAAACGCGGCAAAAGACCCTTTTACGCTCATGATCAATCTCCTTCGCTAATTTGATAACAGAAATCCCGCTCCGCTGATGGCAGTTATTGATTCATGCTAATAAGGGAACTCGATTAGTCACGGTTTTTGATCAACAAACCTATCAAGACACCCAGTCCGATTGCCAGTCCAACCGTCCGCCAGGCATTTTCATGTACATATTCATCGGTTATCCGTGCCGCAGTCCGTGATTTATCAACGACGGAATCTTCAAAATCCTGCAGATATTCCTTGGCATGCGTCAAGTTCTCTTCGATTTTGTCACGCAAAACCTGAGCTTTGCCTCCGCTCTCGCTGCTTACGGATCTCATCAATTCCTCGGTATCGTTAATTACCGAATGAAAATCTTCAATAAGCTTTTCTTTGCTTTCTCTGGCGGTATATTTTCCCATTGCATCCTCCATAAAAAAAAACAGTATAGCATCAGCGAAACTTCCCACCAACGCCCGGCCAGGCGCCATTGTCATACCGCCGGACAAGATCGGAGCCGCCGCCCAAGAGTCTCATACTCTCTTTGTTTCCGCAAATCCGGTCTGTCTGGCACCGCACATACGGTACCTGAATTTCGGTGTAGCCTGCATCATCGAGTTCATTCCCCACTTCTGTCAACCATCTATAGAAATCAGTTGGAACCAAAAACAGCGAGGAGCCGATGTCATACCTGCATACCCCCAAGCAAAACCTTTTCCTGGCCGCTCTCCCCGAGGAGGTTTACGAGCGTCTGAAATCATGTCTTGAACTTGTTTCCCTGCCGCAGGGATGGGCAGTCTACGAGGATGGCGGGGAAATTGACCTTGTTTATTTCCCCACCACCAGTATTATTTCACTGCTTGCAGTAACGGATGAGGGAGAATCGGAGAAGATTGGCGTCATCGGTAATGAAGGCTTATTCGGCATTGCCATGCTTATGGGGAGAAAAACGGCACCAAACCGTGCAGTGGTACAAAACAGCGGTTATGGTTACCGCCTTAAGGCAGCTAATCTGAGAAAAGAGTTCGAGCTTGGCAGCCCGTTACGCTATTTGCTACAGCGTTATACGCAAAGTCTGACCGCAAAAATTGCACGAACTACAGTGCGCCCCATACATTCGGCTTCCGGAACCGGTATTTCCATAACCGGCTCATCCCCTTCCCGCATTGATACCCTGGTTACGCAAGCCTTACAATCCTCGAAGTGGATTGAATCAACGCGTTCAGGCACGAACCTGCGCTCACCTCAGCGAGCAGCCTAGCAGCCTGTCTGACGTGAAGAATCGAAGCGAAAAAGAGGCCGGGCAAGACAGACTTCGACGATTTTTGAAGGCCAATAATTATTCTATTGGCTGAAGAAGCGGGGGTGAAATATGGCCTGGCCAGCCTTTTTGCAGCGGACTTCCTTTAAGTCCGACAGGCTGTGAGCCGGACCTGGGCAGTGTGCTGCAAGCGGTCGTCGACCAGAGCGACGACCAGGTCATGTTGCGTCACCCCATCAATCGTGAGGCTCTCCTCCCCCTCCCCGTCGGCTATCTGTACGACAGTGATGCGATAGACTGTTTCCCGATAGCGATAGCTCACCGTGAACGCCTCCCAATCCGCGGGCAGACAGGGCTTGAAATACAGCTTGTTTCCCTCCAGAGTAAGCCCCAGCAGTGTTTCCAGCATCAGGCGATACAGCCAGCCGGCGGAACCTGTATACCACGACCATCCACCCCGTCCGGTATGAGGAGATACGGCATAAACGTCGGCTGAAACCACATACGGTTCGGTTTTATAGATTGCCGCCGCCTCCGGCGTCCGCGCATGATTCACGGGATTAATCATCGCCAGCAATTCCCACGCTCGTCTGTGATCCCCCAATCCGGCGAAGGCCATCGTTGCCCAGATTGCAGCATGCGTATATTGGCCGCCATTCTCGCGCACACCGGGGACATAACCTTTTATATAACCCGGATTCAGGGCTGATTGATCGAAGGGTGGATCGAGCAGTTGAATCAATCCCGCGTCCCGCCGGACAAGATGCTGATCTAGCGCCTCCATTGCCTGGCGCTGGCGCTCGCCGGCGCCAGCGCCGGTCAATACCGACCAACTCTGCGCAATTGAGTCGATCCTGCATTCAGGATTGCTGGATGAACCCAGCGGGGACCCGTCATCGAAGAAGGCGCGGAGATACCAATCGCCATCCCAACCGTGGTGTTCGATATTCTTGCGCAGCAGATTCGCTTCCTTCTTGCAGCGCGCCGTAAAAACCGCATCGCCACGCTGCTCGGCAAGACTGGAAAATTGCATGAGCACGTCATACAGAAAAAATGCCAGCCAGACACTCTCGCCACGCCCGTGGAATCCCACCAGGTTCATGCCGTCGTTCCAATCCCCGCTGCCCATCAACGGAAGGCCATGCTCTCCGAATCGCAAGCCGTGCACGATGGCACGTACGCAATGTTCATACAGGTTCGCAATCTGTTCAGAGCGAACCGGCAAGTCATAGTATGACTCCTCATCAGCACCGACCTGCCGGCCCTCAAGAAAGGGGATGGACTCCTCCAGTACATTGATATCGCCAGTGGTGGCAATATAACGGCATGCCGCCAAGGGTAGCCAGAGATAGTCATCCGAACAGCGGGTCCGCACGCCGCGTCCTCCTGGTGGATGCCACCAGTGCTGAACATCGCCTTCAATAAACTGGCGCGCCGCTGACCGGAGCAGGTGTTCGCGCATAAGCGCGGGCTCGGTATGAACAAGCGACATCACGTCCTGCAACTGATCACGGAATCCGAAGGCTCCCCCGGATTGATAGTAACCGCTACGGCCCCACAAGCGGCACGCAAGAACCTGATATACGAGCCAGCCATTGATCATTACATTGACGGAGGGATCAGGTGTTTCCACCTGTATAGCGCCGAGCGTATGCCCCCAATACCGATGCACACTTCCCAGAACGTCATGCGCTGCGGTTGCTCCACGGAAGCGCTGCGCGAGCTTGACGGCATCATCGGTATCAGATCCGGCGCCCAAACGAAAGCATATCTCCCGCGACTGGCCATCCAGCAGATCGAATGGAATCCGGATAGCGCCACAGGGATCAAGCGCCGGGCCTACGCGCCCGGAAAGTAAGTCCGTGGACATCATCGCCGCCGGATTTCTGAAACCGCCATTGCGGCCAATGAATTCGGTTCGATCGCCGGTCACACTGCGTACCGTGTCATCGGCATCAAAAAAAGCAACGCGCCCCGAGAACTCGTTGCTGTAGGGATTGCGTGCGAGCAAGACGCCGCTTCCGACGTCGATTTCGGTAACGACATGCATCCTGCTTTTCTCCGGCAAATCACCCAATACCCATTCGACGCATCCGGTTGCCGAAAGCTTGCGCAACCTGCCGGATTCGTTGCGAACTTTCAATACGGCAAATTTTACCGGAGCATCGAGCGCCACATAAACCCAGAGTTCGGAAGTAATGCCGCGTTCCGTATGCTCGAAAACGCTGTAACCGAACCCGTGGCGCGAAACATAAGGCGTCGCTCCACGCTTGGGTAATGGCGCCGGCGACCAGAAATAGCCGCTTTCTTCATCGCGCAGGTAATAAACCTCCCCCCCGGCGTCGCAAACCGGATCATTGCTCCATGGCGTCAAGCGGAACTCATGGGCGTTCTCGCACCAGGTGTAGCCTTGGCCGCTCTCGGTGATAACGGTCCCGAATTGTGAATTTGCCAGAATATTTGACCAGGGGACGGGTGTCGTCTGATCCCGTCCGGTCGTTATGATGTACTCGCGTCCATCGGCGGTGAATCCTCCATACCCGTTGTCGAAGAGAAGCTGGCGGTCCGGCAACGTAATGTTTTGTACCACATCGAGCTGGCGATCCGGCTCCCACCTGATAGGCGGAGCCGGCAACTCCCCGGGGATGCGGCGCGTTATCTGCTCCGACAAACTGCCTTTACTATCGAGAACAATCACGCGTGCCACAGTTTGCAGCAGGATGCGATCCTCGGCGGCTATCTGCTCGGCGCGGCGGATGAAAATACCACCCGGCCGATCAAGCACGTGAGCTTCGGCACTGCCGGCGACCAATCCCAAAATGTGATCATGCAGAAGCTGCCGATAGCTCGAATGGTCCTCGTTCCAGATGATCAAATCGACAATAAGCCCTTTCAAGCGCCAGTAGGCATGCGCCTGTACCAACTGCCGCACCAGATCAATGTTGGCTACATCGCTGATCTGGAGCAGCACAATCGGCAGATCACCCGAAATGGCATACCCCCATAGCCCTGATTGATTGCGCTGATTCTTGCTCAATATGGCGCCATCGGCGCGAAGATAAGCATTGGCATAGAGCACCGAACCTGCCAGGCGGCCAAATAATTGAGCATCGGTCTCGGTCGCGTTGAGCTGCCGTAATACAACCAGGCTGTGGGTCCATGCGAGATCAAAGACACGGTCCGACAAACGCGGATCCTGATACTTGTCCACCAGATTCATGACGGCATGCCGAGAGTCGCCCGCTCCGGTAACGATATCGATCGTCACGGATTCTCCCGGTTTTATGGTGATGCGCCGCCGGATGGCTACGATCGGGTCCAGAACCGAGCCGGCGCTCCCGGAAAGCGGCCCCGTTTTTGTCATCGCCTGCGGATTGGATACATTATTCCCGCGTCCAATGAACGCCATCCGGTCCGTCTCATAGGAAACTGCCTCGCTACCGATTCCATGTAGCGTCATTAGATGAAACATCCAGGGTACCGGGTCGCTCTGGGAGCGAGGCCGCCGGCTGCAGAGAATCGCATACCGCTCGGGCAGTATTTCCGTCTGTACGAAGAGATTACCAAATGCCGGCGCTTGAGCGTCGGCTGCCGGCGTCGACAACACCACCTCGGCATAGGAAGTGACCTCAATGGTCCGGTGTGTCCAGGCGCGATTGGTGACACGAACCCGGCGCAACTCGATATCATCTTCCGGCGATACCGTAATCTCGGTGTGAGTGTCGAAATCGAGGTCACGGCGGCGGAATTCGACCCGTCCTTCAGAAAAGAGCACGCCATAACGCTTGGCTTCTTTTGATGTGGGCTGGTGCGTATTCGACCAGAACTCCCCGCTCGCCATGTCGCGCAGGTAACAGAAGTTACCCCAGTTGTCGCACGTGCTGTCTTCCCGCCAACGGGTGACAGCCAGATCCTTCCAGCGGCTGCTGCCACCGCCACTGTTGGTGACCATGACATAATACCGGCCATTCGACAGAAGCTGCACTTCTGGAATGGACGTGTTCGCGCTCGAAAATATGCGCATTGGCATGTCCGGAACCTCCTTGGCTACCCGGATATCGGGGAGTTCGGCGGCCTGTGAACGCAAAGCCGCCGCCTTCGGGATCCTTTCCTGCAGCAGCAGCATCGTTGCCTGAAACGATGGCTCGGATTCGAATCGCCGTTGCATGGGGCGATCCAGCAATACATATGCGAGGGAAAGCAGGCTCATGCCTTGGTGATGAGCCATGAACGAGCGCACCACGGCACGTGCTTCGCCGTGTCGCAGTCGTGACGGTGTGTAGTCAACCGCTTCATAAAAGCCGAATTTCCCGACAAGATCTTCGGAAGCAAGCTGCTGAAGATTGCGGCACGCGGTCTCGGGAGCGATCATCAAGGCGAGCATGGAAGCATAGGGTGCAATGACCAAGTCTTCAGCCAGACCCCGTTTGAGTCCCAGTCCGGGGACGCCGAATGCACGATATTGGTAATTGAATTGAACGTCGACAGCATTGTAGCCCGACTCCGAAATACCCCAGGGCACCCCGCGTTCCTCGCCATATGCGATTTGCCGGTCAACTGCCGCTTTGTAAGTCTGGTCGAGAAGCGTGTTGTCGAATGTGGGCATCACCAGTAATGGCATGAGATACTCAAACATCGAACCGCTCCAGGACAACAAAGCGGACTCTCCTCCGACGGTTGTCAGCATGCGGCCCAGAGCGAACCAGCTTTCCTGGGGCAACTCCTCCTGCGCGATCGCAACGAAATTGCACAGTCTGGCCTCCGAGGCGAGCAGGTCGTAATAGCTTGCATCGAGCCGGCGTTCGCCGGCGTTGTATCCAATGGCAAGTTGCCGTTGCGCATGATTGAACAGGAAACCATATTCCATCCGCGACATTTCACCTGTTAACAGCACAAGGTGTTCGAGCGTATCCAATTGGTGGCGCGCACGCTCATTCCCTTGCGCGGCAAGAAACTTCAGTGAAGGAATTTCCGTCGTATGCGCCGTGTCTGGCATGTCGGTCTTCGGAGCGGGCAACACGACTTGCGATATGAGACTGGTAAATTCGGCAAGTATATCTTCGCATTGCCTGTTCAAAATCTGTGCCCATTCATGAGCTTCGCCAGTACCGGCAGCGGATTGCCCTTCGGCAATCTCATGGACCACTGCCCTGGAGCATACAACCAACTGGTCAAGCTCGACTCTTGCACTTGCGATCGTGAGAGGATGAGTGCCGGTCGCGGCCAAGAGTGCCTGTTTGAACTGCGTCAGCGAACTCGCGGGAGCGCCGGCGGCTTTCTCCAGAATCCGGAGCGTATCGTTCAGTCCCAGAAATATCTGTTCGCCAATAATTGGGGCATCCGCAACTTCCAGCAATCCCGCGCGTAATGTCAGCAGATGGCCCGCGAGGTTACCGCTATCCACTGTGGAGATGTAGCGCGTCAACGGCGCCCGTGTTTCCGTGTCGTACCAGTTGTAGAAATGACCGGCGTGCCGTTCCAGCGCTTCCATCGACTGGAGCGTATTTGCCGTACGATCAATGAGCTGCCCTACTCCGATGTAGCCAAAGTCGTGGGCGGCGATATTGGCCAGCAGCGCCAGGCCCATGTTGGTCGGTGATGTACGATGCGCGATCGTCGCGACAGGATGCTCCTGGAAATTATCTGGCGGAAGCCAATGATCCTTTGGGCCAACGAAAGTCTCGAAGAAAAACCATGTCCGGCGTGCAACCTGACGCAAAAAGTGGATTTGCCCGATGGTCAATTCCGCACTTCGCGGGGGAAACGGCTGACTTATCCACCAGGCAATGGCGGGAGAACCTGCCCATAATAATAACACCGGCAATGCGACGATTAACGCAAGCGGTTCCGTCATCGCGATTCCAATCATCCCGGCAATGGCGGTTGCCGGGCCCACCCACATTGTTCGAAAAGACATCCCGAGACCGGCAGATCCCTTGTCAACAATCACCGGATCGGATTCTCGTTCGACTTCGCGGGAGGGATTCCATTCGAGAAGCCGGCGGTGTGTGACCAGAAGCCTTATATGGGTTCGTACAATCGCATCGAGGCTGAAATAGGCTTCATAGGGAAGGCACACCAGTACAAATAATATTTGCCCGAAATGGCGCCCTGCCGCGCGTACAGTGGTAATCATATGCTGTCGCAGCGGCATCTCGGAAGGCTTATGCAGCAGATCCGAAATAATGGTTATCACGGCAGGGATAGCAAGCACGCCTATGACCGCCAGCGTCCAGAACCATGCGTGGGGAAGCACCCCCCATCCCAGCAGGAGGAGCAGTGTCAAGGCCGCCGGAACGAGACTGCGCCGCAGGTTATCCAGCAACTTCCACCGCGACAACGCCGATAATGGATTCGGATGGTGGTCCGCATCCATTCCCGGAACACGCCACAACAGCCAGGTGGCGAGTTGCCAGTCTCCCCGAATCCATCGGTGGCGGCGGCTCACGTCCGCGCTGTAACGCGAAGGAAATCCCTCATACAACAGGGCGTCACTCAACAAACCCGAGCGGGCATAACAACCCTCGAGAAGATCGTGGCTTAGAATCCGGTTCTCGGGAAGACGGTTGCAAAGTGCTTGCTCGAATGCATCCACATCATAGATACCCTTGCCCACGAACGAGCCTTCATAGAATAAATCCTGATAAACATCGGAGACAATTCGCGTATACGGATCTACCCCGGCTTCGCCACCGAAAAGCCATGCATATCGTGACCGGTTTGTACTCGATAGACTCACCGCGACCCGCGGTTGCAGAATTCCATAGCCCTCGGTCACGAGCTTGCAGGTTCCATCCGCGCAAGTTGTGTCAAGCCGTGCGCGATTCAACGGGTGAGCCATTGAGCCGACAAACTGATACGCCGCCTCTCGTGGCAATTGGGTATCGGTATCGAGCGTGATGACATATTTCACTTCAGACAGTTCGGCTATGTTACCGACGACCAGGGAGAATGCGTCGCTTCCCGCACCACGCAACAAGGCATTCAAATTTGCGAGTTTCCCGCGTTTGCGCTCATGACCCATCCAGATCCGTTCCAGCGGATTCCAGCGGCGGGGGCGATGAAACAGAAAAAACGGACCATTAGTGCCGCCGGCCGGCAAGCCGGCTGCGGCAGCCATGTCATCCTCAGCCACACTGGGATATTTTTTATTCAACTCTTCGATACTTGCGCGTGCAAGCTGCAATAAAGATTCGTCTTCAGGCAGCATTTCCCGGTCCGCATCCCGGAAATCAGTCAACAAACCAAAAAAAAGATTATCGTCGCGGTTGGCCAGAAATCTGACTTCAAGCGCTTCCACGAGATTCGGAACGTCGGAATTGTTCGTCAGCAGGGTCGGAACCACTACCAGGGTACGAAACGCCGCGGGTATTCTCGCGGAAAAATCCATACGGGGCAGCGAATGGGGCGCTACCAGTAATTGAGTCGCCCAATTTACCAGCGCTACGGCCAGTTGACTCGCCGCAAGAAGCGACAGTACCCCCACCGCTCCCAGTAGCCATTTGTTTGCGCCGCCGGCATACGCCTCGAGCAAAAGCCCACCCGTTATACTCGCCGTTATCAAGACGATCGCGCCAACATAAAAGAAAAGCGGATGCCGGCGGCCGGCACGCGAGAGTTTTTCCGGGATTGACAAGCGTACCTGTGCCGCCTGTTCGAGATCGGGCAGGCCTATGTCAATCAGGTAGAAACCAACGTGCGACCTGGCATCGCCGTCATTCTTCGCCGCGCCGTTTCGTGCCAACTGGAGCGCATGGCGCGCCACTTCCACTTCCGGAATGGAACTTGCCTTGGCCAGGCGCTCCACGGCATGCCGATAGTGATCACGGGTGGCAAAATCCATTCCGCCATAGACGCCCTTCGGATCTTCTCGCAACGTCTGTTCGACAACACTGATAGCTTCGACAAACTCGCGCCAATCAATAGCGCCCAGCATGCGCAGGCTATTAATGCTGTTGGAGATCGAAACCTGATCAGCCGCCTGTTGCTGATTTCCAATGTGCACCATTTGCTCAATCGTTTGATTCGACTCGGCAAGCCGCTGTTCAATCCAGTTCAGGGGCAGCGCCAGCGCGGGCCCCTGTCCCTGCAACCGCCGCGCCAGTTCCGAAATGAATGGCGTGGTCATTGGCGGATCGGACCGAGCCATATCCGCAATGACGAGAACCAGACTCTTTGGGTCTTTTTCAGCGATCTTAGTGATCTCGTCAGCCCAGACGCCCGCAAGATTCCGGTCGATCCTGCCGGCCGCCACATGAACCCCCACGCGACGCAGATTTTCAAGGAGTGACAGCCGCAGCATGATTGGGATCGCCCATAATTCCCCCAATTGCAGATCGGCAACAGCCTGGTACGCCATGACAAAGCGCCTGAGGCTCTCCGTATCGACCCTGCCATCTCCATGCGAGATCGCCTGCAGAGCAATGTCATATACACGTGGAAGATTGGCCGATGGCCCGCGCGCGACGAGAGGCAATTCACGGCTGTAACTCTTGGGAAGATGACGCTTGGCGATGCGAATCTGCTCTTCTATCAAATAGAAATTGTCGAAAAGCCATTCGCCCGCCGGTGTAAGCGGCTTATCCGCGGTAACCGCTTCGGTCAATACATTACAAATATTGAACAGCGTACTCTCGTTCTCATCCAGACGCGCCAGGAGCTGATCCGTACCACGCGCCGATGATAATTCGTGAGAAGCCGCAAGAATTCCACCATACAACTCCATCTGATCGGCGCTGAATAGCTCGGACCGCAGAGGTAATTCCTCGCCAAGCCGCACGCCTGGTTTTCCGATTTTACGAAACCTGGCGGTAACGGAGAGTAAAAGCTCGGAAACCGTCATGTCTCTATTGATCCACGGATTTAAGAAACTGAAGCAAGGAGGCTGGATGTGGATTGATTTTGAAGGCCAATAGCGATTCTATTAGCTGAAAAAGTGTCAAAATATGGACCGACCAGACGTTTTTGCAGCCGATTTCCTTTAAACTCGACAGGCTGCCAGCTTTCAATTGAATTTCTCCAGGTTGCCGCGATGGCTATGGGTATTTCGTATGTCGCGGCCTTATTTTGATTCAGGGGTTGTAAAATCTTGGCCGGCGTGTGAGGTGTTGTTGACTGGGAGCAGATGAAAAGAAAAATACTATTCTGGAAATAATTACCAAGGCCTCTCTTGCAAGCCGCAAATCTTCCATAGGGGGATTACCGCCTACCTCCATGGACTTTTATTTCGCCTGCATTTCATTCTTTACCGATTTCACGCCGCTGACACATTTTGCGAACGCATCCCCGATACCCAGCCCGTTACAACACGAAAACGATGATAGGGCTTAGCTCATCCATAGTATGTACGCTATCGCACAAAATGGAGACTCGATAGAGATAGTATGCCGGGGAAGTGCTATTATAATTCGCACGGGAGGCGGTCTAGCGGCAGAAATAAGGAATCGGCATATGCGGAATCTCTTGATTCCATTTTGGGCCGCCCCGGCCGCGCTTAACTTTTACAGTCCACTGTAAGCTAGCAAATGCCCAGTTCCTGCCAACATCAGCCCATCCAGAATCAGCTCCTCGCTGCGCTGCGGACGACTCAGCTCGAACGTTTGGCGTCTCATCTGGAGCTGGTTCATATGCCGCTTGGGGACGTTCTGTGTGAATCTGGCGGCCGTCTTCATTATGTGTACTTTCCAACTTCGGCTATCGTCTCCCTGCATTACATCCTGGAAAACGGAGCCTCTTCCGAGATCGCCGGTGTGGGTAACGAGGGTATGCTCGGTGTTTCACTCTTCATGGGAGGTGAAACCACACCTAGTTGGGCCACCGTACAAACGGCCGGGTATGGCTACCGCATGAAAGCCGGGTTAATGCTGCAGGAGTTCAATCAGGCAACGCCTATTCAGCGCTTGCTGCTGCGTTACACCCAGGCGCTGATGACGCAGATCTCCCAGACCGCGGTATGCAATCGCCATCATACGATCGAGCAACAGTTGTGCCGCTGGTTGTTATTAACGCTAGACCGGTTAGGGTGTCAGGATTTGACCATGACGCAGGAATTGATTGCCAGCATGCTCGGGGTGCGGCGCGAGGGAATTACCGAAGCCGCCGGTAAATTGCAAAACGCCGGAATGATTCGCTATCGTCGCGGCCATATCATGGTACTTGACCGAGCTGGACTGGAAAAACACGTTTGTGAGTGCTATCACGTGGTAAAAAAAGAATTTGACCGTCTATTTTGGGATGTGCGGAAATTCTAGCCCGGATATTCCTGCCAGATCGCGGAAATAAAAGCTCATTGCAAGTAATTTTACGCTTTTTGGGCCAAGCCAATGGCTGAGCCTATCGGCGCGAGGCAAGCCACAGAGGTACTTGAACCACCCATCAGCATCTGCGAAAGCTGACGGCAAGAATCGGGCTTGACTCTACTCAATGCCATTATTCATGGCGGTTACGATAATTCTTCGGGCGCCCCGATAAAATATCCGGGCACATCGCGATTTCACTCTTCTTCCTCTCGCCTCTCGCAGCACATCGTCATTGAATTGCTCCATTCGGCTCCTGAACTTCCTCCGGCATCCATTCTGTTTTTTAATGACGTCACTTGCAATCAAACATGGAATGTGTGCGCTGACGTACCGACCATGACGGTCGATAAAAACTAAAATTCGTTCAGGAAACTCGCGGGAAGCGGTTCCGTATGTATGTCAAATGACTCCCCTCGCATTCTTTGAATCATAAATCCCGCTGGCCATGAGAACTCGTTCCAAAAAAATACTGGTTACCTTCGCCGCGATATTCGCAATCATTGTGATAACCATTTCCCTATTCGACTGGAACATGCTGAAGCCATATATCGAACGGCAAGTCACCGAAAAAACTGGCCGTGAATTCATAATTAGGGGCGATCTCGACGTCAATTTGTTCTTCAACCCGAAAATTAGCGTTGAAGGACTCTCGCTTGCCAATGCCGATTGGGGCACTGGGCAGCCAATGCTCGATATTGAGAAACTCTCATTCCGTATTTATCCGTGGAAACTGTTCTGGGGGGAGATCGTTCTGCCGGAATTATCGATATCGCAGCCGAAGATCCTCCTGGAAAAGAGCCTGGATGGAAAGCGCAACTGGGTTCTGAAAGAGGAGGAAAAGGAAACGGAATTGCCAAAAATCGGCAAGCTCATCGTTGATCAAGGTACGCTCATCTTTCGCGATCCGAAGACCGAGACCGACATCACCGCAAGGATAGCGACTGATTCAGCATCAACCGATGCACGGGAAACACCCATCAATATAGTGGCTGAAGGCAAATTCACGAGTTTGAAATTTACCTTCCAAGTCCACGGGGGGGAAGTGATATCGCTCATGGACAAGAGCCGCGCCTATCCTGTCCAGGGAAATGTCCAGATCGGAACCACGCATGCCACGTTTGACGGTACGATTACCGGACTCCAGGCATTGTCAGCAATGGATTTGAAATTGGAAGTGCGTGGTGACGATCTATCAGCGCTTTATCCGATAACGGGAATTGTGATTTTCCCTTCGCCCCCATACCGAATTTCAGGAAGACTTCAGCACCAAAAAACCGAGTGGTCTCTGAATGGGTTCACCGGAGAGGTGGGCACGAGCGATCTGGGCGGGCATATTCTTTTTGATACCGGAGGCAAACGTCCGATGCTGCGTGGAGAAGTCGTATCGCAACTTCTCGACCTGGAAGATCTGGGCGGATTTATCGGAGCAAGAAAAGGTCCTCAACCGCAAGACAGTCCGGCGGAGAAACAGGAGAAAAAAGCCTCGAAGGCAGCCCAGCGCCACCGTATGCTACCCGATCAGGAGTTCAGCGTCGAGCGACTGCGCGCAATGGACGCTGACATTAAGTTCACTGGGCAATCTATTCGCAACAAAGATTTGCCGGTCAAACATCTGACAACACACACCCGGATCGACAATGGCCTAATGAAGCTTGATGCGGATTTCACGGTCGCGGAAGGTAGTATCAATGCTAACGTAACAGTGAATGCCCGCGACGATCCCCCGGTTGCAGAAACCCGAGTCGATGTCAAAAGATTGCAGTTGCCAAAGCTGCTTCCCAAGATGGAACTCATGCATGACAGTCTGGGCCTGATCGGTGGCAGAGCGAGTATTAAGAGCCAGGGAAAATCCGTAGGCGCGCTTTTGGGGTCGGCCGATGGCCGCTTTGGACTGATAATGTCCGGAGGTCAAATCAGCAATATGATGCTGGAAATCGTAGGGCTCGATGGGGCCGAGATTCTTAAATTCCTGGTGATTGGCGATAAGAATGTGAAAGTACGCTGCGCCGTAGCCGATTTCGAAATAAAAAGGGGCGTAATGGAAAGCAAGGCTTTCGTCATTGACACAACAGATACCAATATTCTTGGGGACGGGCAGATAAGCTTAGCCGAGGAAACCATAAAAATGAAACTGTCTCCCGAGCCTAAAGACTTCAGCATTGTAAGCCTCCGTACGCCCGTTCATATTTCCGGCACCTTCAAGGAACCTACCATTTATCCGGATAAAATGCTGGCTATACGTGTCGGTGCAGCGGTATTGCTGGGTGTTTTCGCTACGCCGGTTGCTTCACTGATTCCGTTGATCGAAACAGGCCCCGGCGAGGATCACAATTGCAGGGCATTGATTGCCTCGGTGAAAAAACCGCTTCCCGGGAAGCAAAATGCTCAGGTTGAGAAGAAAAAATAAGTCCGGATAATCCATTAGGACGCGAGATGACGGCGAGACAGCTTTGCCGGTTGGGAGAAGTCGCCGGGCAAACGGCGAAAATGGCCGCAAACTGACCGCAGCGCTCGCATAGGCTTGAAGAGCCGCCTATTGGATGCCTAATGGATTATCTGGGTTAAGCAGGAATCCATTGGCTCGCTGGTATGTGTGCCAGCGAACGGAATGATAGCGGCAATTGATGGAAATTAAGATGGAAATTAATCGTGAGCGGCTTTGCCGCCGCCATGGAAACAGGCGCATGAATATTTGATCATGACTGTATCGAAAATAGATATCAGGAGGCCACATCATGCCAAGAGGCGATAAATCATCCTACACGGATAAGCAGAAACGGCAGGTGAAACATATTGAAGAAGGATATGAGAAACGCGGCGTTTCTAAAGAAGAGGCGGAGCGGCGTGCCTGGGCAACTGAGAACAAAATATCCGGTGGCGGAAAAAAATCCGGCTCAGGCAGGGATTCCAAGAAATCCTGATGTCTCTTATCTAAGATTCCACTCGCCCTTCCGGGCAGGAGAAAGAATTCGCGATAGAAAGTTAGGTGCTTTTTCCATGTGCTATAGACATAAGAAGAGCCCTGGTTAAGGCGCTGTGGGTATGTCGTGGGCAAACAGGTAAACACAAGATGCTGGCCATCCCAGGCAGCTCCCTATATGGGGAAAGTAGCAAAGCCTGATAGTCTGAGGTAAGCTATGCGTTATTCGATAGCAAAAAATATTGACGACTCGATTGTCATTTTTGCTCTGGCTGTAAATCGGGTATAACGAGTACCACTCATATTTTATTTAGACTGAAACCTATCCCGATCTCATCCTCAATCCGCGGACTAAGAAAGCAGGAGCATGAAGTATGTTCAATTTAGGGTCCAAGGAACCTGTAATAGCGAAGGCGAGGACATTAATCGAGCGTCCTCCGGCCGAGATATTCAGGTATTTGGGCGATGGATTCTTTGAAAATTATCCGAAATGGTCCCCTGAGGTCATTGAACTTGAATGCATCACCGATGGCCCGGTGAAACTGGGAACGATAGCAAGGCAAGTACGTATTGACCAGGGGCGCCGCTCGGAAACAAAATTCACCATCAATGTTTATGAACGGGATAAACGCTTGGGCTTTATCGGTGTTTCAGATCCTTTTCTCTGCATCTACGAGTTGCGGGAGATTAATTCCGGCACGGCTGAATTGATCTTTACTTTTGAATTGAGTGAAATCCAGCTATTTATGCGTCCCTTCGAGAAGCTGATCCGCGTGGTGGTTCAGGAAGGCGCCGAACGCACGGTGAGAAACCTGAAACAATTAACCGAAGCCAGCAAGGCGGTTTCACCAAATCCTCCACGTCCCTAAATTATCCAGGAGAAGAAAATGACCTTTGTGGTTGAAAAAGACCCCGGATTGATTCCTCAAATCCTATCCCAAATACTGGATGGCTCCATTAATGGCATCACGCTGGTGGATCCGGATCAGGAAGATATGCCTATCGTTTATGCGAACAGTCAATTCACGGCCATGACAGGATATTCCCAGGAGGAGATTCTCGGACGCAACTGCCGTTTTCTGCAAGGGAATGATCGGGATCAGGAAGCGCGTTTTGCGATAAAGCAGGCGATCGAAAATTGCCAGCCTGTCGAAGTCACGATTCGCAATTATCGAAAGAATGGAGAACTTTTTTTTAACCATCTGGCGCTCACCCCGCTTCTCGATGGAGAGAAAAGACTTATTTATTATCTCGGCATCCAGTATGACGTAAACCGGAACCGTGAAATGATCTCCAAGCTTAGCATGCGACAGGAAGCGGATACTCGGCGATTACTGGCTTCATTATTGCCAAGGCCCTGATACCAGGGTACGTTATCAAAGTATATGCAGACAAAAAATCAGCGTACGGGTCAAACTCGCATGAGTGCCTTCATATGAATGTGTATAGCCGGGTTATTCAACTACATTAAGAGGTTTTTATGGCTCAGGAAACGTCTGCAAACATTCAACAGCCCCGGTCGGACGACCGGCCTTTATGGGATGTCGCGTTCGCGGTTTACGGATATCCGGCGCTACTGATAGCCCACAGGTTGAAGGTCTTTGCATTGCTTGAAGAGGGAGGCCGGACACTTCCCGAGATCTGCGACATGCTGAGCATTCAGCGCCGCCCGGCCGAGGCTATCCTGACGGCAGCCACGGCGTTGGGTTTTCTTTCACTGCAAAACGGCTGTTATTCTCTTACCGCACGCTCGGAAGACTACCTTCTCGAAAGGAGCCCCTACTATTTCGGTTTCTTCTGGGACATGATGATCGATAATTCCCAGGTATTTTCCTATGCAAGCCTGGAACAGGCGGTACTCACAAATTCTCCTCAGGCCTATGGGGGCGGCGATATCTACAAGTCTCATGACGAGCAGGCGGAGCTTGCGCGGAGATTCACCCGTGGGATGCACAGCATCAGCATGACGTTGGCCACTACGTGGCCAAGTACCCTGGAACTTGACCGTCATCGCATGATGCTCGACATTGGCGGGGGTTCAGGCGCTCACTCGATCGGAGCAGCGTTGAAATTGCCGGGTTTACATGCGCTGGTTCTGGACCTGGATCCGATATGTGAGGTAGCTCAAGAGTTCATTGCCCGGCACAACTTACAGGACCGCATAAAAACCCATGTTGCCGACATGTGGAACGACCCGTTTCCTGAAGCCGATCTCCATTTCTACTCCAACATCTACCACGATTGGCCCGCGGAAAGAGGTCAGTTTCTCACGGAGAAAAGTTTCAAGAGTCTGAAGCCCGGTGGACGTATTATCATCCATGACGTAATCTATAATGACGAAAAAACCGGTCCTTTTGCGCCTGCGGCGTATAGCATGCTCATGATGGGATGGACGGAAGGGGCGTCATACTCAGGCCCCGAATTATCGAAAATGCTGAGGGATGCGGGATTTGATGACATACAGGCCTACCCCGCTTTCGGGCATTACTCTATTGTTACCGGTATCAAGCCTTAAGCTCCCTATACCCTCTGAAATTTCCGTTAACGTACGATCAAATATTGCCATCCGGACCCTCGGGCGGCATTCGTCTCACGAAATTGAAACAGTCCCAGGACTCGACGGTCTAACGGTCTAACATCAAACCTGCTCCAATCAACTCATCATGACTGATTCAATAAAAACTTTGACTTACGGCATAGTAACGGTTCTGCTGTCCCTTGCGATCAGTATCGGGCTGGTTCATGCGGAAGAGGACCATGGCAAGAAGGCCAAGGAACATTTGGAAGAGGCGATTAAGAGTGGAAAGGAAGGTAGTACGAAAGGTATCCTCAGCCACAGCGAAGAAGCCAGAAAGGAATTGATCGAGCAGAACAAGGATCACCCTTACACCAATCTTCAGAAACCCATATACGGCGAGCATCAGAAGGCGGAACACGATAAAGAAGCCTTCGAAGAAATCGAGGAAGCCATTGAGGAAGCTAAAGAAGGCCATACCCAGGAAGCTGTTGAAGCTGTGGAGAGAGCTTCCACTCATCTGCGTGAGAAAGAGCAATCCAAATAAGCAGGCCCCCAAAAAAACAGCTCACCGTGCACGCTCACCCGGATCGCAGCAACTAGGGCCTGTTAACACTTATTTTGCACTCGCGACGGCGACGGATTTCATCCAGTACGAGGCATGAGCCGCGCGGCGGAGCAGGCCTCCGTAAGCGGCGAGTGACGAAAGGCTGGATGAAATCCGTCCCGTCCCTTCGGGTTGCGCACAAAAAACGCGGGTGCAAAATAAGTGTTAACAGGCCCTAGTCGTCCTCTTATTCTAATGTCACTCGGCTTGACTGGATGCCCCTCCGCCCGGTTTGAATCCTAATATTTTCATCGCCGGCAATATCGACTGCCGGGTGGCGTCATAGTCTGCCCAAGGCTCATTACCTTTATCGAGGCGTTCATGAATATTGGAGGCCGACCAGTGGCTGGGGCTCGTAAGCGACTCCAGCTCTTCCCATGCCACAGGCACGGATACACCCAAACCCTCGCGGGCACGAACTGACCAGGCAGACACGGTAGTAGCACCAAAACCGTTGCGCAGGTAATCAATAAAGATCTTTCCAACACGGTTACGCGGTCCGCTTTTTGACACGAAGCGCTGCGGGATCGTTCTGGCAAGATGCTGAACAATCGCTTGAGAAAAATCTTTCACCGTGTCCCAATCGCGCAGCCTCTTGATTGGAACGGCAATATGCAAACCTTTTCCTCCGCTGGTTTTAAGAAATGACCTTAATCCCAACTCGTTAAGAAATACGCGAACTAGCTGTGCTGATTCCTGGATAAGCTTCCACGTCACCCCCTCGCCGGGATCGAGATCGAATGTTATTCGATCGGGCTTGCCGATGGCATTCTTTGTGGCATTCCAGGCGTGAAATTCGATCACGTTCATTTGAGCGGCTGACAGCAGGCCTTCAGCCGTTGAAATTTCAAGCAATGGCTCATGCCCGGGATCCAGCGCTGGATCGAGCTGATTAACCCCCGGCATATTCTCTTTCTCCCAGTGTTTCTGGAAAAATAACTGGCCCGTAATACCGTCCGGCGCGCGCACCAGTGATACCGGTCTTCCCTCAAGATGCTCCAGCATTAAAGGGGCAACCAGCGAATAATAGCGAATGAGTTCCATCTTGGTGAATCCAGTGGATGGATCGATTACGCGCTCGGGATGAGTAACTCGCAAAGAGGGGGGAATTGAAGTCATTATCGCGGGTTTTTCTGTAATGGGATGAACCGGCTTCTCACGTGTAATGGCCGCCGCTTTCTTATCGGTACGCAAACCATGAAAAACCGAGTGACGTATCCGGCCATCCCGCGTCCATTCGCCGAAGGAAACCTCCGCTACGAGCGTCGGCATAACCCAATGGGCCTTCCGATCGATATCGGCGGCTTCGTTGAAAGGACTGTACGTTGACCCGATTTCTTTTAACTTCGCTTTAAGTTCGTGAAGCGTCTTATCGCTAAAGCCCGTACCCACATTGCCGGCATATTGGAGCTTTTTGTCATCATCGTAAAAACCGAGCAGAAGCGAACCTAGTCCTACGCGCGAGCCTTGTGGACTGGTATAGCCTCCGATCACGAATTCCTGCCGTTGCCCACACTTGAGTTTTATCCAGTCAGAGGAACGGCGGGAGACGTACGTCGAGGTCTTGCGTTTACCGATAACGCCTTCCAGTCCCATGTGGCATGCCGACGCAACGATATCACCGGCCGGGGCATCAAAGGTTTCACTGAAGCGCACCGGGTCCGGAGTCGATTTCTCAAAGAATGTTTTCAGAAATGTACGGCGTTCGGTGACGGAAACACCCCTCAAATCGTATCCGTCATAAAACGGAATATCGAACAGATAGTAGACGATGCCCTGCGTCCGCGAGCTATCGAAGGCATTCTGCAAGGCCTGGAAGTCCGGAATGCCGTTTTCGTCCAGCACAACGATTTCACCATCCAGCCACCCCGATCTCAGACCCAGTTTGCCCAATGCCTTTACCAAGTCAGGCAGCTTATGGGACCAGTCGTTACCGTTACGCGTGAGCAACTGAATCTTCTTACCCTCGATCCTGCATAGTATTCGATAACCGTCAAACTTGATTTCGTATACCCAATCGGCCGATTGAGCAGGAAGGCTATCCACAAGCGTTGCAAGCTGGGGTTGCAGGGTTGGAGGAAGAGTGGCTTTAACGGCGTTTTCAGGCAGGCCCGCGGCATATTTCTGTTTTTCCGTCGCACTGGCTGCCGCTGGCTTGGTAGCTTTTTTTAAACGATGAGATTCCAGTCCGGCGACGCTATCGGGCAACTCATCCACAACACTGTACTCTTTGGATGAACGAACATACTCATCCTTCTCTTTGATAAGCAGCCAGGGCTCTTGTTTTCCCTCCTCCTTGCCTTTCATGCGAACCAGCGTCCAGTGACCTTTCAGTTTGTGTCCGCGAAGTTCAAATTTCAGCTTGCCGTCGCTATAGCCCTTGCGGGGATCCTGAAGAGGAACCCAGATTCCCTTGTCCCAAATGATAACCTTACCCGCCCCATACTGTCCGGCTGGAATTCGGCCCTCGAAGCGGTTGTAGGAAACAGGATGATCCTCAACATGAATTGCCATCCGTTTGTCGCTGGAATCATAGCTGGGCCCCTTAGGAACGGCCCAGCTTTTCATTGTTCCATCAAGCTCCAGTCTGAAGTCATAGTGCAACCGGGTTGCCCAGTGTTTCTGCACGACAAACGACAACGCCGCTTCATTTGCCTCGGCGTCTTTACCAGTCTCGTCCGGTTCGGGTGTTACTGAAAAATTACGTTTGTCCCGGTAGGCTTTGAGTGAATTCCGCAGCGCCATACTCATATAGTACGGCGCTTGGGTGCCCCGCCGGTTCGGGTTGATACGTGCATATCCTTCACAGATTTTCTGACTGACGTTTCGTCATGATTATCGTCCTTGGCTCCCCCTTTTCTCAGACTTCGCTGGAGCAGTTCGGTAAGGTCGAGAATTTGCGCCCCGCCAGCGGATGTTTCCGCCTGCTCAGGTTGAACCACAGACTGGATATCGCCGGTTTCCGCCTTTTGACGTACGAGTTTCATGATCTCATCCTTAAAGGAATCCCGATATTCTTCGGGATTCCACGCCAAACTCATATCATTGATCAGTTGCTCGGCCATTTTTAATTCTTTTTCAGTAATAGCTGATGCTTTCATGCCTTCAGCGGGAAGATCCAAATTTTCCCAACTGCGAATTTCATTACCCCAGCGCAGCAAATTCAATACCAGCACCGGACCTGATGGGATGAGCGCAGCCAAATGCTGCTTGGTTTGAATGACCACACGCGCAATACCAATACGCTGAGTCTTGTGAAGGGCTTCACGTAAAAGCGCGTAGACTTTGGCGCCCTTATTGATCGGCGCTACAAAATAGGGGCGTTCCAGGTATAGAAATGGGACATCCGTATGAGAGACAAATGTTTCGATCTCGATTGTTTGCGTAGCCTTTGGATAAGCTGCCGATATCTCCTCCTGGCTCAGAATGACATATTGGCCATCTTCATATTCGATTCCCTTGACGATATTTTCCTTGTCGACCTCTTTACCTGTTCTTTTATTAATACGCTTATAACCCACCGGATCCATGCTGCGTTTATCCAGCCAATCGAAATCAAGCCCCTCCTCCGACGTTGCGGAATGAAGCGCTACGGGTATATGCACCAGTCCGAAGCTGATAGCGCCTTTCCATAAGGTCCGATTACCTGAGGTAGTCATGATTTATGCCAGAAAAAATAATTCAAAATTATGCCGTTTCGTAATTTGGAATTAACTTTTATAGGCAGAGCTTTCCGGAGAATCGCGAAGCATCCGCCATCGCCGGTATACAACCGGTGCTGGCTACTCACTCTATACCCGGAAGTGTATTCTTCCCTACATTCCTTTCATTGTATGTGCGATTGCACACGGACCGGCTATCATGGATCTATATTCGATTAACCGTCAGTGGCGATTCATTCCTTGAATACCACCGGCGAGCCCCTTGTATCATGCTTTAAAACAATCAAGAATGGTTGACGGAGAGAGTCTCACCCGTCATTTGATCAAACACACACTCATGAGAAATACAAACTGATATGGATTATTTTTCCCTAATACAATGGCCTGCAATGGTGATCAACATACTGTCTGTCTGGATGCTGACTTCTCAATCCAAAGGTAAACGCCACGCTGGATTTTTACTTTCTCTCCTTAGTAATCTCTTATGGGTTATCTGGGGGTGGCATGTACAAGCTTTTGCAGTTCTGGGTCTTCAGATTGCACTGGCCACCCTCAATATCCATGGCGTGCGTAAAACGGAAAGTAATGCGTAGTCAGTGGGCAGCCTACCCATGAAGTAACGTCCGGGCAGTCTTCAGAAGCGCGCCGATGGCAAATTTGAAGCTCGTTCCATAGATTATGTGGCACGAGCCTGGATGTATAAAGGGAAAAAACGGGGGGTTTGCCGAACGGATCTTCGATCGATCCATGAAAGCTAAACCTGGAATATGTGATGTCGATGGATACCGTTTTTGCTGGAAAATGTTCTGAAATCTCGGGCGATTACCGAGTCGCTTCTGCATTCCCTAGCCTATATGGATAGCCGCTCTTATTGGCTGGAAAAGCATATGGACCGGCCAGATGCTTTCCAGCTGATTTCCTTTAAGTCCGGCAGGGTTAGGCTCTTTCAAATATAAAACAGGTTTCCCCCCAATTTCTGGTAGTTTTGAACTTCACTTTGAAGCCTGCCTGTTCCAACAGCTTTACCGCTTCCTCCTGCTCTTCAGGAGTTCCCAGTTCAACGATCACAGATCTGACATTCGGGTTTCTGAGGGTATTCCCCGCACCTTTAATAATGGGGATCTCGATACCGTCGACATCTATCTTGATATAGTTGGGACAGGGCAGCCCCCACTTGTCGCATAAATCGTCCAGCGTTACACCGAACATGCCCTGGATATGGCTGGCCGGTCGTTTCATGGTCTTCAAGTCTTCTTTCCCGAACTGCGAACGGTTCCCACCTGCGCTGAATTTCGGAATATACAACTTGGAGAACTCGCTGACCCCTGATATGGCAACGCCATACGCGGTAATATTCTTCTCAAGTTTATTGAGATATATATTCTTGTTGAGCAGATAATAATTGATGCATTGGGGCTCAAAGGCATACACCTGGATGGCGTCGCCAAACTTCTTCGCGGGATATAACGAGTATTGCCCGATATTCGCGCCCAAATCAAAAAAAACCGAATTGGGTTCAAAGGTATCAAGCCAATCCAGCGTATCCGGCTCCTTCATGGAATATGTTTTTGCTCGTTGAAGCGTCCGCACATTGTCCACCGCGATACGTATGGACTGGCCTTTGACGTTGACTTTCGTATAGCCGCCACTCATACCATAAAGTGCCGCAAGAAATCCTGACAGAATATTCATGAAAAATGGGCCCTTGTTGGTAACCGTGAAGTCATAAGTGAAAGGTGGATTAATGCTGGAAAAATAGCTGGTTTATTCCTTCCAGCCTAAATCCGGGAGTTGGACCGGGTGGAGTATGCGGGTTCTTTCGGTGCCGGGAGCAAGGCGCAACGACGCGGAATGATCATTCCATTCCAAGGGATTGGAGCACGGCCATGTGCCGTAAGAACCGAGTAGTTCGTCCGCTAGCAAGCTCACCCTAACGATAAAAGTAAAGTGGTGCACAAAATCTCTATGGATCATAACACTAATTTAAAAAATGAACGGTCAGCTACCAGATTTAGGTTTAATCCAAATATTTTTGATGTGACCCCGCAGCAAGGCCAGGGGATCTCCCAACTAGCGCGTCAAATCCTGGTAAAAACTTCTGAATCCTTTGGCATAGCGATGGTAACGCAGTGCGACGAGCTCACGCAGCGCACCAGGCAGCCGGCGCCAGCGCGCGTCGGGCAGCGCGGCAATCGCGCGCAAAAAATTGAGTGTCCCTTCAAGACGCTGAATATTGTGTCCGCTCTCGGGAAAACGATTGCCCAATTCCAGTAAGTGCTCCAACGCTTTTTCATAGCGGAGAACCTGCGGGCCATGAACCGCGGCACAGGTCCTGCCCCGATTCTGGCCCGGGCGCGGGATGCCAATCTGATTTGCACCATGTTGACGATAAGCGATCAGTGGTGTGGGCAGAGCAGCCAAATTTGACGTGGCGCCCATCAGCATAGCGATCCAGGCGTCATGCACCCATATGTCAGGTATCGGCAGCAAAAGATCCCGGTAACGGGAGCGAAAAGCCATGGTCGCGCCGGTTACCACGTAACGTCTGAGCAGCACCGAGAACGCATCGCCGGCCTCGAACCGTATCTGCTCCCACGGACGGAATCGCACCGCCTCCCATAGACGCAATCCCAATGGATGCAGATTCTGGTCGACCACATCCGCATCCGTAAATACCACGCCCACCCCTGGATCATCCATGAAACGCTTTTCTATGAGCGCAATCTTGTTGGGGTACCAGACATCGTCCTGATCACATAGAAAAATAATGTCGCCGTCGCAGGCACTTATGGCAACTTCAAAATTACGCGTCGAGCCAAGGCGCTCGCTGTTAATCAGCAACCGTACGGGAAAAGATGCATGCCGGGCAAAATCCAGTACGATAGCGCGTGTCGCATCAACCGAGGCGTCATCGGATATCACCAGTTCGTCCGGCAGCCGGGTCTGGCGAATGATGCTGTCGAGCTGCTCCGCGAGATAGCGCTCACCATTGTACGTAGCTAAAGCGATAGACAACGATAGCCGTGTATTCATCTCATTGGCAAACCATCAACGGCATTTCTTCAAGATGCCTTGCCTTAGGAGCAATTACACGCGCCCATTGTGAAACCGGGACTCCCGGCCACGTCATGAGGTCATCCAACGGCGAGATTCACGGCACGTTCGTCCGGACAAGACTGATCCTGGCTGGCTGGTGGCCGCCCTTGCCCTTCCAGCAACGCCACATAGCGGGATAGCACGTCCGGGTCTCCCACATCGATCATTTCCTTCACAAAGCGCTGGTGGTGCGCTTCAATGTAAAAATTGTCGCAGCCGTGGCTAAGAAATCCTTCGATCTGCCGGTAAACGTCATCCCGGCAGCGCAGTTCCGTCTCGGGCAGATATTCCGCCAGCGCGGAGCGTCCCGCATGCAGGTAATCCCCCGCCAGCACCGGTTTCTTGGCTTTGACCGCTTCAAATACCACCGAGGTGGCCAGGTCGATGATGACGTCCGCCCAGTTCATGAGGTAGATGGAGTGGATGTCACCGGCCACGCTCACGTTCGGCAAACGCCGCAGAGAGGCATCCCTGGTCAGGGATTGCTGCCAGCCACCGCGGGTGTGCGGTTTGATGATCAGCTCTACGCCCGGGAAGCCGGCCACGATGCGCACCACTTCACCCACTTCTTCCCAGAATGTGGAAAAGTTGCTCTTTCTCAGGAAGATGACGACTTTGAGCCGGCTGTCGGAGCGGGTCAGCGGCGAGGGCGGCATCAGGGTGGCCAGCTTGGCGAGCCATTCGTCGCAGTAGCGCGGCGAGCCCAGGACGGCCAGCTTCTGGTTGTCCATGAAGGGCCGAAAACGCACCGAGCACAGTTCGTTCGGCACTACCACTTTGTCGAATATCCCCGCATTGGCAAAGGTGGTATCAGGCTCCAGGCGCAGTTCTCGCCGCCGGATCAACTGGCTCGCATGCGGGCTGTCTCCATGCGGCAGCGATACGGTGCCAAGTCCCATGGCGCGCGCTGTCGAGAGGACTATCTTGACCCATTCCAGGCAGATGGAGGAGTTTCTTTCGATCCAGTCAAATACCACCACACCTCCCTGTGCGTCCCCAAAGCTGCGGGTTAGCAGGCGTTGGGCGGTACTGTGCCATACCAGTGCGCGTTGCTTGGCGTCATATGATTTCGCCAGTGCCGCCATGATCGGGCCTATGAAAGGGCGCCGCAAGCTGCGGATCAGTAGCAGCGTCTGCAGAAACCAGCGGGCAAATTCAACCGGCGGCAACAGGTCTCTGATGTGGGCCATGCGCACGCCATTGAGCTTGCGCAGAAATTCAATGCGGTAGTCATTGCGAAACCGCGACTTGCCTATCAGCACAATATCGCACGTATGCCCCGAATCAATCCACTTGTAGATCACCGGGGTAATATGATCAATGTCGTTATAATGACGGAGAAAAAACAGGGCTTTCATGTTCCGCTATTTTAGTAGAGGGTTCTCTTTCTCGGGAGATGCATCCGTTCCCGTTTACAGAGCATGCGGTACGCAATGGAATTTGATATCGATCACTTCAACTGTTCATAGAGGAGATTCAGTATTCGCCCCGAGGTATTGGATTTCTCCGGCTCACCGTCCTTATTAAGCACCTTGACTTCGCTGCCTGCTTCCGCCTCGCTAAGCTGGATACGGTATTGATCCGGCTTGTCGCTGGCATCGTCGCGCCAGAAGAGAAGTTTCGAAAGCATACCGCCGCCAGTACGATTATCCGCATCAGGGTTGATATAGCGCACGAAATAAATACCTTGGGAACGATCACGATCCTCGACAGTAAAGCCGATACGGTCAAGCGCCAATCCAACGCGGCGCCAGGAGCGGTCAAATGGCTCGTTCAAGGTAAGTATCCCACCCTTTTCACGGTCGATGCGGGCGCGCTCCTGGACAGTGCCGGAATTAGCCAACGCTGTTCTGGCGCGTTCTTCCTCAACGCCAAAGCGCATCATCAGACGGGCAAGCATCTCGGCTTCCAGCTCGGGATCGGGCGGACGGGGCTGCCATACTGTGCGGACATTGCCCTCCATCACTTCGTCCATGCCACGATGACTGATATAAATTTCGGTGGTGCCCCCTTCCCCCCGTTCCAGACGGGTACGAAACTTGTCACGCTCGGCGGTCGAATATAATGTATCCAGAATTTTGGAAAGAGCGTTGCGAATAAGATCATCCGGAATCTTGGCGCGATTCTCCGCCCAGTCGGTTTCCATCACGCCGGTTGCCGGCATTTCTATCTTGATGAGAAAACCCAATTCGTGCCAGAACTCCTTTACAACGGGCCATATTGCTTCCGGTTCCCCCCTTACCACCAGCCAGCGCTGAGTCCCGGAACGTTCCATGCGCACCACGTTTTCATCCGGAGAGGCAGGTAAAACAGAAGTGCCACCACCACCAGCAGCAGGCTGCTTGTTGCGCTCTTTGTTATAAGCGGAGAAGGTCGCGCTTCCCGATGGATTGATATCGGGCACAACATAACGCTCATCCGTACCGGGCGCGGTCAAATCAGGCGGCACTTCCAGTGGCGGAAGCTTACCCGCCGATTTGTAATTGATTTTTTTTGCTTCCGGCAGTATATGACAGCCTGCCATCATTGCCGCCAGGCATAACGCAACCGCTATCCGCCATCTTATGTGTAACACTCAACTCCTCTGGATCGCAAATTTCACCCGCACATTTATAGGACTATCCCAGCCTGATCCATCGCTTCTCTGACAATCTGATGATATTGATCCGACAGTGACGTCAAAGGCAGACGCAGGCCGGGACCTATCAACCCCATTTGAGCGACTGCCCACTTTACCGGGATCGGATTGGCTTCAATAAATAAATCCTGGTGCAGCCTCAACAGCTTGGCGTTGACGGCACGGGCCGCGGCAAGATCCCCCGCTAGCGCCGCGATGCACATTTCATGCATCAGCTTTGGCGCAACATTGGCAGTGACCGAAATCACGCCGTGACTGCCAAGTAACAGCAACGCCAGGGCGCTTGCATCATCTCCGCTATAAACCGAAAAATCCCGCGGAACCCTGCACAACAGATCAAAGCCACGCCCCATGTCACCGGTCGCATCCTTGATGCCGATAATATTGGGAATCTCGGCGAGCCGCAGCACGGTATCATTGGCCAGATCCGCCACCGTCCTGCCGGGCACATTGTACAGAATCTGCGGAATATCCACCGCTTCCGCCACTGCCCGGAAGTGCCGGTATAAACCTTCCTGAGTGGGTTTATTATAATAAGGAACCACAGACAAGCTCGCGTCCGCACCCGCATCTTTCGCGTAGACCGACAGATCGATCGCTTCCCGCGTGGAATTCGCACCCGTACCGGCAATCACCGGCATGCGCCCGGCAGCACGCTCCACCGCGATGCTAATGAGGAGTCGATGTTCATCGAAATCGACTGTTGGAGACTCGCCCGTAGTGCCAACCACCACGATGCCGTCGGTTCCTTCCCGCACATGATAATCAATCAGGGCGCGGAAACGCTCCAGATCCAGTCCGCCGTCTTCGTGCATCGGCGTAACAATAGCGACCAGACTACCTCTCATTTCCACACTACGCATGACATCTATCCGGCAAAAAAGCGATATTTTACCTGAATCTCGCAACTCCCAAGAATATTCGCGATATCATGCCGCGCATCGCTATCGGACGAATCCGAAAAGGACAATCCGCAGCGGGATGCGGACTTCGCATGGGGGATGTAACGTAGTCGCGGCATCCCCTGCGCTGTCCAATCCCGCGCTTCTATATGAAATATGATCAGTCAACTGCCCGATTCAGGATCATGCCTTCGAGAAAACCATCGCTCCGTTTCGGCAATCTACGGTGATGACGTCGTTGGCGCCAAAGCGGCCCTCCAGTATTTCTTTTGCCAACGGGTTCTCGATCTGTGCCTGAATCGCGCGCTTCAACGGACGAGCGCCAAAAACCGGGTCGAAACCAGCCTGGGCAAGTTCCGCCAACGCGGCATCCGATACGTTCAGGTTCATCTGGAGCTTTGCCAGCCGCGCTTCGAGGTATTGCAACTGTATTCGCGCGATGGATTGAATGTGCTTCTCATCCAGCGCATGGAATACCACCACCTCATCGATACGATTGATGAATTCAGGACGAAAATAGGTTTTCACTTCGCCCATCACCGCCAGCTTGATGACTTGGTAATCGTCGCCCGCCATTTGCTGGATCATTTGCGAACCGAGATTGGAGGTCATGACAACCACCGTATTTTTAAAATCCACAGTGCGTCCCTGGCCATCAGTCATGCGCCCGTCATCGAGAACCTGCAACAGGACATTGAATACATCGGGATGCGCCTTCTCGACTTCATCCAGCAGAATCACCGAATAAGGTTTTCTGCGCACCACTTCGGTAAGGTAGCCCCCCTCCTCGTAACCCACATAACCGGGTGGCGCCCCGATCAATCGCGCAACCGAATGCTTTTCCATAAACTCGGACATGTCGATGCGAATCAAATGATCTTCGGAATCGAACAAAAACCCCGCCAGTGCCTTGCACAACTCCGTTTTACCCACGCCGGTGGGTCCAAGAAATAAAAAAGAACCATAAGGCCGGTTGGGATCCGAAAGCCCGGCTCGCGAGCGGCGGATGGCATCAGATACCAGGCGAACCGCTTCATCCTGGCCCACCACCCGTTCATGCAGTTTTTGCTCCATATGCAGAAGTTTTTCACGCTCGCCCTGCATCATTTTAGAAACGGGGATGCCGGTCGCGCGGGAAACCACCTCAGCGATTTCTTCCGCACCCACCTGAGTGCGAAGCAACCTTGGCTTATTTTCCACACCGCTTTGCCCAGGCGTTCCGCTCTGGCGCTCCTGGTTGTTGAGTTGCGATTGCAATTGGGCTTCCAATTGTGGAATACGGCCGTACTGCAGTTCCGAAACTTTTTGCCAATCTCCTTTTCGCGTAGCCGCTTCTATCTCCAGCTTGACCTTTTCCATCTCCTCCTTGATATGCTGAGAACCCTGCACTTGCGATTTTTCCGCCTTCCAGATTTCTTCCAGATCGGCGTACTCGCGCTCCAGCTTCATTATTTCATCTTCCAGTAAATTCATGCGCCTCTGCGAGGCTTCATCCTTTTCCTTCCTGACCGCTTCGCGCTCGATCTTGAGCTGGATAAGACGCCGGTCGAGCCTGTCCATCGACTCCGGTTTCGAGTCGATTTCCATACGAATTCTTGCCGCCGCCTCATCGATCAGATCGATGGCTTTATCCGGCAGGAAGCGATCGGTGATGTAGCGGTGAGAGAGTTCAGCCGCAGCCACAATGGCCGGATCAGTAATATCGACACCATGATGCAGCTCGTATCTTTCCTGCAATCCGCGCAAGATAGCAATGGTCGCTTCCACTGTCGGCTCATCCACCAGCACTTTCTGGAAACGCCGTTCCAGCGCGGCATCCTTTTCGACATATTTACGATATTCGTCCAGTGTGGTGGCGCCCACGCAATGCAGCTCGCCGCGGGCCAGCGCGGGTTTGAGCATATTTCCCGCATCGATGGCGCCTTCCGCCTTACCCGCGCCCACCATGGTATGAAGCTCGTCAATAAAAACAATGACACTGCCTCCAGCCTGGGCAATCTCCTTCAAAACAGATTTCAGGCGTTCCTCGAATTCGCCACGGTACTTGGCTCCAGCCAGTAATGCAGCCATATCCAGCGAGAGCACCCGCTTGTCCTTCAAAGTTTCCGGTACTTCACCATTGATGATGCGCTGCGCCAGGCCTTCAACAATGGCGGTCTTGCCCACACCCGGCTCGCCAATCAGAACCGGATTATTCTTGGTGCGCCGCTGCAATACCTGAATGGTACGGCGGATTTCATCATCACGCCCGATGACCGGATCAAGTTTGCCCGCGCGTGCGCGCTCGGTAAGATCAAGCGTATATTTCTTCAAGGCCTCACGGCTGCCCTCGGCTTCCGCGCTGCCTACGTTCTCGCCTCCTCTCACCGCGCTGATCGCTTGTTCCAGCGCTGCTCGATTGGCGCCGTGCTGTCTTAACAAATTTCCCGTTTCACCTTTGTCCTGACATACCGCCAGCAAAAACATTTCCGATGCGATGAACTGATCACTCCGTTTCTGCGCTTCCTTGTCGGCAAGATTGAGCAGGTTGCCAAGCTCGCGTGAGGAATTGATTTCTCCTCCAGTGCCCTCCACCTTGGGTAAACGTTCTATCGCTTTTTTTAATGCCTCGCGCAGGGGCGGAACGTTTGTACCAGCCCGTTGCAATAGTGAAGTCGTCGCGCCGTCCTCCTGCTGCAAGAGCGCAAGCAACAGATGTTGCGGTTCAATATAGGGATTATCCTGGCCCACCGCGATACTCTGTGCATCGGCGAGCGCCTGCTGAAATTTGGTGGTTAACTTGTCGAAACGCATGAGATTTCCTCGGTCAATTAGGGATGACAGCTATATTTGGGAGCTGAGCCCCAATTTCAAGATAGTACACTGGAGCAATCCCTGCTTTCCCGGATTCAACCTAAATCCGGTAGTTGGACGGGGTGAAATGCGCTGTTTTTGGGGTACAGGGCAAGGCGCGGCGACGCGGAATGGTTGTTCCATTCCAAGGAGTTGCAACGCGGCCATGTGCCGCAAAAACGGTGCAGTCCACCTCGTAGCGGACTCACCCAACAGGTGAGAATCAAATGGCACAAAACTCTCTACGAATCATAGTTCTAGACTAAAAAATGAGCGGTCAACTACCGGATTTAGGTTCAACGCTGAGGCTCTTCCGGATAAGGATACAGGATGTTGAGCGCCACGCTTTTGCCTGCGGTTTCCACGATACGTACATGCTCGCGCTTCAGTTGGCGGGCATGATGCAAGCCGCAGGAGTAGGCGATCATATCGATTTCCTTATTCATGTTTCTGGCGTAATTGGCCACACGCAAGTATTTTTCTTCCACCACGAGGCCGCGCTGCAAACGCCTGTTATGGGTAGTGACGCCAGTGGGGCAGGTATTGGTATGGCAACGCATAGCCTGGATGCAGCCCAGTGAAAACATGAAACCACGGGCGTTATTGATGAAATCCGCCCCTGCGCATAGCGCCCATGCTGCCCGCGCGGCAGTCACCAGCTTGCCTGCCGCGATCACGCGTACGCGGTTCTTCAAGCCCGATTGCAGTAATGCATCCACCACTCGCGGCAATGCTTCGGCAATGGGCAAGCTCATGTGGTCGAACAGGGTCTGGGGCGCGGCACCACTGCCACCTTCGCCGCCATCAATGGAAAGAAAATCCGGGGCATATTCAAGACCTCGGCGGTTCACCGCGTCACATAATTCATTGATAAAGTGCCAACCGCCAATGGCAGCCTTAACGCCCACCGGACGCCCGGTGAGTTCGCGAATATAAGCAACCTTGTCGAGCAGTTCATCCACATTACTGATATCCATATGACGATTGGGACTGATGGAATCATGGTGGACGGGAATGCCCCGAATAGTAGCGATTTCATCGGTCACCTTGACGCCCAGCAGCATCCCGCCCTTGCCGGGTTTCGCGCCCTGGGAGAGCTTTATTTCAAATGCCTTGACTACCCTGGCGAGTTCCTTCGCCCGTGCCGGCGAAAAACTGCCGTCGTGATTACGAATACCGTACTTGGCGGTACCGATTTGCATAACGATGTCGCAGCCCCCCTCCAGATGATAAGGCGCGAGCCCACCTTCCCCTGTATTCAGCCAGCATCCCGCCTCCGCCGCACCGAGCGACAGCGCGCGCACGGCGGGTGCCGAGATTGCGCCATAGCTCATGCCGCTGATGTTGATTATGGATTTGGCATGGAAAGGATGTTCGCAATAGGCGTCCCCGATTGTAAGCGACGGAGTCGGCAGCCGCTCACGCTCCAGTACCGGAAAAGCGACATTGACGAAAATGATCGAGCCGGGCTCGCGCAGATCGTTGGTAGAACCGAACCCCACGATACCGCCCTCGTTCTTTGCATTCTTGTACACCCACGTCCGGGTAGCGCGATTAAAAGGCATCTCATCCCTGTCACCGGAAAAGAAGTATTGGCGGAAATATTCCCCCTGCTTCTCGAAGAGAAATCGCAGATGCCCAATGACGGGATAGTTCCGCAGGATGGAGTGCTTCTTCTGGGTTATATCCCGGATAAACCAGAACACGGTGATCCCGATCAGGATCAAACCAAGGATCGTGCCAAAACCGTAAGAAACTACCTTGAGTACCTCAGACATAACGCCCTCCACCATCGCATTCGGCTAAAATACTCCATTCCCGCAAACATAATAAGAAGGTCTCAGAATAATTTCATGGATTTGGAAACAGCGATCAAAAATAACGTCAACCAGGCACTAATCGAAGACATCGGTACGGGTGACCTCACGGCGCTTCTGATTCCCGCCGAGGAGATTGCCACTGCCAGCGTTATCAGCCGAGAAAACGCGGTATTATGCGGTACAAAATGGTTTGAAGCATGTTTCTGGCATCTGGCGCCGGAAATCGAATTGTGTTGGTTGGCACAGGACGGCATGGCGATTAATGCCGGACAAGAACTGTGCCGGATAACCGGAAATGCCCGCATACTGCTTACGGCGGAGCGCCCCGCGCTGAATTTTCTGCAATTACTATCGGCGGTCGCAACACAAACGCGATATTACATGGAGGCGGTGTCGGGAACCGGAGCAAAGATCGTGGACACTCGCAAGACCCTGCCCGGACTGCGGCTGGCACAAAAATACGCGGTCAGATGCGGCGGCGGTACGAACCATCGTTTGGGTTTATACGATGGCATACTCATCAAGGAGAATCATATTATCGCGGCGGGCAGCATCGACCGGACCCTGCGTGCAGCGGAAAAAGTTGCTCCTCCGGGGGTACTCATCCAGATTGAAGTGGAAACGCTGGATGACTTGCGCAACGCCCTCGATGCCGGGGCAAAAATGATTCTTCTGGATAATTTTGATCTCGACGGATTGCGCGAGGCGGTTGCACTGAACGCACAATTGACTAATAAGAAAACAGTACTGGAAGCATCGGGGGGAATCACGCTGGAAAACGTTCGTGCCGTAGCGGAAACCGGGGTGGATCGGATCTCGGTCGGCAGCCTTACCAAGGATATCAACGCAGTAGATTTATCGATGCGATTTTCCACCCGTTTTGCAGGGCAATGAAATGGACTCTTCCTTCTGTTGACTATTTAATCAAAATCACAGTCCGGCACACTTTGATACTGTACTGTTGAGAGGGAGGGATCCATTTCATTGCCCCACTTCTTACTCCAAATCACCCCCAGGGTTATACCTCTTCTCATTCATGGTTTATAATCCGGGGCATCTCATCCGATATCGAGTCAGTACCTCACCGCAATCAGCCTCACCGGATTAATACAAGCTGGGGTCCAATCTGGGGATTCCGTAAGGTTCTCAGGGTACAGACCGAACATCCGCATTATCCCAAAGGAGGCCGGATGCATCTGAAAATAACGTTCGACGCTATTGGAACAGGCACCTTCCTGCTGTTCTTCCGTACTCCCCCATGACCTGGTCCAGTTACCTTCCACTCTGGCCGTTATCTGTCAGCCCCGCGCTCTGGCTTGCGCTTTCGCTGGTGGTGGCCGTGCTTGTGGGCGAAGCACTGGTGCGCTACGCGAAATTGCCGCGCATCGTCGGCTATATCGGTATTGGACTACTGCTGGGTCCCGGCGGACTTGGCCTGATCCCACAGCTGCCGGATGTCGAATGGCGGCTGGTGGTTGATCTGGCGCTCGGTATTCTGCTGTTCGAACTGGGAAGCAAAGTGAATCTGCGCTGGCTTAAAGCCAATCCCTGGATTGCCGCTACCAGTCTGCTGGAAGCGATTGCCACCTTTTTTGCTGTGTTTATACTGCTGTCGTGGTTCGATATTCCCGGCATCACTGCGGCGGTTGTCGCCACCATTGCAATTGCCACTTCGCCCGCCATCGTAGTACGCACCGTGACCGAATCACGCGCCCAAGGTCAAGTGACTGACCGGCTTCTGCTCATGACCGCGCTCAATTGTATCTATGCCGTCATCTTTCATAAGCTGGCCGTTGCTTTCATGCATGGCGAAACTGGCACGGGCTTTGTTCACTCCGTGTTGCCCCCGCTCTATCTCATCAGTGGATCGGCCCTGCTGGCATGGCTGTTCGGTATTACGTTTGAACGCATCCATCATTACGTAGGACAACATGAGGAAACTTTTTCCTTTATCTTGTTCGGCATGATTGCATTCGCGACTATCATGGCGTCAACGCTCAAGCTCAGCCCCATCCTCGTGTTGCTCGCGGCCGGTCTGATTACACGCTACCAGCGCCAGCGCCCACGAACTTTTCCGCCTCACTTTGGTTCCGCCGGTGCCGTCCTGGTGGTACTGATGTTTATTGCCAATGGTTTGGCGGCTGACCTTGGGGGCCTGAGCTCGGGCCTGCTGCTGGTCTTGTTGCTCATTATCGTACGCTCGGCCGCAAAATTGTTGTCCGTACTCATACTGGGGCATTACAGTGGTATTGGCCTGCGCCAAACCATGGCTTTGGGTATCGCGCTTACACCCATGTCCAGTGTTGCGCTTCTACTGACGCTGGATACAAGCGCCATGTTTCCTGCCTTCGGCTCAGGGATGGGGCTGGTGTTAATGAGTTGCATCGTCATACTCGAGCTCTCGGGGCCCATTCTGGTGCAAAAAGCGCTCCAGTCAGCCGGGGAAACACCGGAGAAGAAAATATGAGCCTGATGTCCTTTGCACCGTCCCGGCCCTTAAGTATCGGTGTGGAACTGGAACTGCAGTTGCTCAGTTGCAATGATTACAACCTGGTTTCCTCGGCCCCCGATATGCTGCGCCGGATTGAAAGAACTCCGCATCCCGGAGATGTCAAACCGGAAATGACCCGCAGCATGATTGAAATCAATACTTCGGTGCAGCAGGAATATGGTGCGTTGGTCGAAGAGTTGCGTGCATTGCGTAACGTGGTATCGGATGCGGGGCGCTTTCTCAATGTAGCGGTCGCCGGCGGTGGCACCCACCCGTTCCAGCACTGGAGCGAGCAGAAGATTTTTGATGCGCCTCGCTTTCACCATCTATCCGAACTATACGGCTATCTGGCCAAGCAATTCACCATATTTGGCCAGCATGTCCATATCGGGTGCACCGGCCCGGATGAGGCGCTCCATCTCATGCATATGCTCTCGCGCTATATACCGCACTTTATCGCGCTATCAGCCAGCTCTCCGTTCGTGCAAGGCCATGACACAGGATTTGCCTCGGCGCGCCTTAATTCAGTATTTTCCTTCCCATTGAGCGGCCGTGCGCCCTTCGTACTGCGCTGGGATGATTTCGAACAATTCTTCGAAAAAATGACCACGACCGGCGTAGTCGAGTCGATGAAGGATTTTTATTGGGATATTCGTCCGAAACCGGAGTTCGGCACCATTGAAGTAAGAGTATGCGATACCCCGCTCACCGTTGAAATCGCCGCCGCCATTGCCTGCTATATCCAGGCAATGGCGCGTTACATTATGGTGGAACAACGCGTTGCCCCGGAGGAAGACGATTATCTGGTTTATACGTTCAATCGTTTCCAGGCCTGCCGTTTTGGACTTGAAGGGATTTTTATCGATCCGCGCACCCATGAACAACGCAGCATTCGCGATGATATAGCCGATATGCTGACACGCATCACCGGCCACGCCGCGGAATTACGGTCGATGGAAGCCATGGAACGTATCCGTGAACTACTTATTACGGGCAACGGCACAAGCTGGTTGCGCCAGACTTATGCGCGTGAACACAATCTCGGCGATGTCATGCAGCTGCAGGCCGATTTGTGGATGAGCAACTGAGGATACGTAGCCGCCTCACATGACACGCCCGCTACGTATCGGCCTGTCGCCGCGTATCCTGCATCATCCACCCGCGGAACTAGGTTTCCGCAATAAAACCCTACAGTATCTTGAACAGACTGTTGCCCACTGGATCATGCGCCGCGGTGCGCTGGTTTTCATGCTGCCTGCCATAGAATCGGGGGGCGTGGAACGCTCCAGTGTGCGTGTGAGCGACTATGTCAAGGAAATAGATGGCCTGGTGATGCAAGGCGGCGCGGATGTCAGCCCCATTTCTTATGGTGAAACCCCCGCGCGGCCGGAGTGGTCAGGCGACCGGGTGCGGGATCTTTACGAAATAGAGCTATTCTGGGAATGTGTGGTACAGCGCAAACCCATACTGGGGATATGCCGCGGGCTGCAGCTTATCAATGTTGCGCTGGGCGGAAGCCTCTATCAGGATATTGTCACTGAACGCCCCAATGCCATTTCACATGTAGACCCTGTGCTATACGACCAGCACCGGCATGCCATTCATATCGAGGAGAATTCCAGGCTGGCCGGACTGTACAAAGACACGGAAACACACCTTGTCAACAGCATTCACCATCAGGCAATCAAACGGCTGGGACGGGACTCGCTGGTTGAGGCGGTATCCGACAGCGATGGCATTATCGAAGCCATCCGCATGCGCGGGGAATCCTATGTCGTCGCATTTCAATGGCACCCCGAGTTTCACGCCGGCGCCAGCGAACTCCTTGACTCAGGCCCCATATTGGATGATTTCCTTGGCGCCGCTAAAAAACAACGCGTATGAACCGAGATTTCCCAACTTCAAGGCGGTGATGCGCCTGTTTCGCAAGTTCGACCAGGCGACGAACGACCGGATGATGAATGCCCTCTACGGCCTGTGCCAGACAAACCCACGACCTGCCCCGTATCGTTGATATCTCAGGCTACGCTGTACACCCGCCTAAAGTACCACGGTCTCTCATACCCATCCCTTGGGATCGGTGATAAAAGCATGAGTGTTTCCAGTGGTGAAAGACAGGCCGTCCTGCTTCTTCTCCAGGGCAGAAACCTGCGCTTCGGTCAGCACTTCCCCTCTCATACGACGCTCTGCAGCCGCCAACGCTTCTTGAATGATTCAGGCTGCAGGATTCACAAAATGACCACCAATACATCATATCTCCTTGACAGGATTCACAAAATGACCACCAATACATCATATTCCTCTGACAGGAGGCGTGGTAATTTAAACCTACGCTGATCAGTCGATAGCAAGCAGCGAAACGCTCTCGGGTGTGAGAATTACTTGTTTATCTTGGAAGGAAGAACTTGGAAGCTCATGGCTCTGCAACTCACCATCCATACGATTGACGTCAGGCAGGGAGAAAGTGCGCTCGTTGTCGCGGCAGACGTGGCAGCCGGGCGGCACCGGACAATATTGATCGATGGCGGGCTGCTCGGGTATGCGGAGACAGTCCGCAACTTTATCGATCCCATCCTCAGAGGTTACGGTTACCCCCTCGATCATATTCTCGTCAGCCACTACGACAAAGACCACTCAGGGGGAGTCATAGGGCTTTTGAATGCGGACAACATGCGAGTCGTAAGCCAGGCCATTTCGAACGCGGTGGCAAATGCGGCGCAATGGGCCGCGGTGGGCACTCGTCCCCAGCAAATCGCCTGCGGAGCTGTGGCCGCAGCGGCAACGATCTTCGGAGCTTGCGGCCTGAACGTGAACCAGATCCTGACAATGTGCCAGGTTGTTTTTCCCCGGGCCGTCGGGAAGACGGACGACGAGGCCGCCGAGATTGGATTTGACTATGCCTTGGAGCATACCAGCAAGCTTCAGAACTTTCAAAGCTTTCCCACCCTTCAAGTCGGCGGAACCGGGAGACGCAAAAATATCGCAAAAATATCCTCGGTCGCTGCGGCGATTGCCATTGCGTCGGGAAACAATCCCGCTACTGCAGCCTTCGGCGCCATCTTCCTCTTAATTGCCAAAACACTTCCTAACCAGCTACGGTTCGATACCGAGGACCGATACTGTAACGTCCACCTTATCGATATCGGGCAGCCAATCTGGCCATCGCAATCTGCCGAGATATACGCCGACGCAGCGATCGGGCAATACATAACGAAGACGAATCGGATGATGGCGCCTGGCGCAAACCGGACCCGGACGATGCCGGCCAGGGGACGAGATTCTCTGGAACAACGGTGGCGGTCCGACTCCCGCCCCTCCCATTCTCCCGCGATATTCTGCCCGGCGATCAACTCCTGGGTTTGGCAAGGGATCGGCAATAACCCTGTTCAGACCGTCTGGAAGCGCAAGGGCTGGAGGCTGAACGTCTAAACTTGAGTCGTAATAATCGTCAGTGACAGTTCCTTTCTTTATGCGGCTTAGGTAACTGTATTGTTTTATAAAGGTTTACAAAAAATTGCCTCATCCTTACGTGCAATATTGCAGGTAAATGAATTTTTTAACGAAGGTATAAGGGAAAACATAGTATGAACCAGATAGTACTGATTGCGTTGCGCAGACCTTACACCTTCGTGGTCCTGTCAATCCTGATCGTCATTTTTGGAATCAGGGCGATACGGCACTCGCCAACAGACGTCTTTCCCACTATCAAGATTCCCGTGATCTCCGTGGTCTGGGCTTACGCCGGCATGTTGCCGACGGATGTGTCGGGTCGGATCACTTTTTTCTTCGAACGCTTCTTGACCTCGACGGTGGAAGGTATCTCGGACATCGTCAGCCAGTGTTACTACGGCATCAGTATCACGAATATTTTTCTACAGCCCCACACCAACCTCCCTGGCGCAGAAGCGGAAGTCACAGCCATCGCCCAGACGATTGTCAAGGCGCTGCCGCCGGATATTTCGCCGCCCATGATCATGCGGCTGGAAGCCTCTCAGGTAGCGGTAGCCAGCCTGCAGGTTACCTCGGACGAGATGACACCGGCAGACCTTTACAATCTTTCTTATAACCAGCTAAGGCCCCTGATTGTCGTGATCCCCGGGGCGATTGTTCCGCATCCTTACGGTGGAAAGCCCAAGCAGCTTCTGGTATCCCTCGATCAAGACAAGATGCTGGCTCGCAATATATCGCCAACCGATGTCCATGCGGCTTTCGATCGCCAGAATATCGTGCTGCCTGCGGGCGATATGAAGATAAAGCAGACCGACTGGATGGTCCAGACAAACGCGATGCCGCCGGAAATTCCGGAATTCAACGATATTCCGATTAAGAGGGAAGGAAATTCGTTCGTTTTCCTGCGCGACGTCGCCGATGTCCAGCTGGCAGGGCCGCCGCAAACAAACTCCGTCATTGTGGATGGTAAACAGGCCGTCATTATTGTCGTCATGAAAAGCGGCGAGGCGTCGACCCTGGACGTGGTCGACGGCATCAGGGCCACCCTTCCGCGCATCAAGGAGATCGTGCCGTCCCATGTGGACGTTAGAATCATCACCGATGCGTCGGTCTTCGTGCGGGAATCCATCAACGAGGTGACGCATGAGATGGCGATCGCCGGCATCCTTGTGGGTTTGATCGTCATGCTCATGCTCGGCTCGTGGCGTCCCATGGTGGTCGTTACGACTTCCATTCCGTTGTGTATTCTAACCTCCCTCATCTTCCTGCAAGTGCTGGGAGAGTCGATGAATGTCATGACGCTGGGCGGGTTGGCGCTGGCGGTAGGAATTCTTGTCGACGATGCGACGGTGATGATCGAGAACATCGATACCCACCTGGAAATGGGCAAGGAACTTGATGAGGCAATCATTGATGCGGCAAACCAGATCGTTATTCCGACGCTGCTCGCCACATTATGCATATGCATTGTCTGGCTGCCGCTATTCACGCTTTCCGGCGTATCGGGCTATCTGTTCAAGCCGATGGCGCTGGCGGTGATATTCGCCATGCTGGCGTCCTTCATCCTGTCGCGTACGCTCGTGCCGACCATGGCGAAATACCTTATCAAGCATCCTCACGCGGAAGGACACGGAGAAGGACATGCGGAAGGGCACGGAAAGGAAGCCGGCCATGGCGAGGAAAAGCCGGCGGGGAAGGCTGCCGGCTTCAAGGAGAAGTTAAATTATCATATGGGGATTTTCTCCCGTTTCCAGGAGGCATTCGAGGCTCGCTTTCTTCAATTCTGCGCCTGGTATGGCGGGCTGCTCGAACGAACCATTGAAAATCGCCGCCGGTTCGTAACGATCATGCTGGCTTTCGCGCTCCTCTCCCTTGTCCTGTTCTACTTCAACGGCCGCGATTTTTTCCCCGAGGTCAGGTCGGGGACCATCCAGATGCATATGCGGGCGCCTCTCGGCACACGGATAGAAGCCGTAAACCGCATTACAACGCTGGTTTCGGAGGATATCTCGCGCATGCTTCCCGGGCAGGTTGAAGGCATCATCAGCAATTGCGGCTTACCCGTCGGGCCGCATAACCTGGCCTTTATTCCGACGCCCACGATCGGCACGCAGGACTGCGACCTGACGATCACCCTGTTCGACGACAAATCAGCCGTGTGGGATATCCGGAAAATTATCCATAAAGGTCTGAAGGAGCGCTATCCGGGGAGCGAATTCACCTTTCAGCCAGCCGATCTGATAGCGAAAATCCTGAATTTCGGTGCCCCCTCTCCGATTACTGTTCAGGTTAACGGGATGGATATCTACGCAAACTACGAATACGCGCGCAAATTGCAAGGCAAGCTGCGTAAAATCGCCGGCTCCTCCGACGTGGTGATCCAGCAAACCATGCGCACGCCCACCTTGTTTGTTGAAGGCCAAAGGACATATGGACTCGGTGTCGACAGGAGCGAATCCGATATTGCCCTGAATATGCTGATAACGACCAATGGAACCCAGCAGATCGACCAGAAATACTGGCTGGACCTGAAGACAGGCATGTCATACCAGATCAACATCTATCAGCCTCAACCTTTTGTCTCAAGCACCAATGAATTGAACAGGATTCCTGTCAAGCGAGAGGGCGAAGCCGGCCTGGATCAGGATTATCAGCTCCTGGGCAACCTGACGCAGAAAACGCCGGTAGGCACGCCCGGCCTGGTCACCCACAGGGGCATCATGCCGTTGGTTGAAGTGTATGTATCCGCGGAAGGGCGGGGGCTGGGCGACGTGCTGGATGACGTCAAGAAAATCGTCGCGGAGATGGACGGAGAAGTACCCCGCGGCTCCGACGTCCAAATCGCCGGCCAGGCCGCGAATATGGTTACTACTTATGGCGAACTGCTTATCGGTCTCGTAGCGGCTGTCGTGCTGATCTATCTCTTGCTTGTCGTCAATTTTCAATCATGGCTGGTTCCCTTCATCATCATTACAGCCCTGCCCGGCGCTTTGGCAGGCATTGCCTGGGCCCTGTTCCTGACCCAGACGAATATTTCCGTTCCGGCCCTGACAGGCGCCATCATGGCCATGGGGACGGCTACGGCAAATTCCATACTGGTCGTGGCCTATGCGCTGGAGCGTATCGAAGCGCACGGCGACCCGCTGCTGGCCGCCATCGAGTCCGGCAAAGCCCGCATTCGACCTGTTCTGATGACTGCGGCGGCCATGATCATGGGCATGCTTCCGATGGCTTTGGGAGGCTCCACCAATGCGCCGCTCGGCCGTGCAGTCATTGGCGGCTTGATGTTTGCAACGGTATATACCCTGTTCTTTGTCCCGGCCGTGTATGCCATCATGTATTACGCACGAAGCGCTCCTAAAGACAAGGAAAGCGTTCCTGGCGACAAAGAGATTGTTCCTCAACTCGGAAATTCCTGATATGAAAAAATCAAGTCAAAAAGGTATTGTGATTCTTGCGGTAGTTCTTGGTGTTGTCTATCTGGGTTACCGAGTCATGGAATCCCGTAATCATATGGATTCTTTAACAGAAAAGGCGATGCAGAATGATGTTCGGACTGTGGCTATCGTCAAGGCCGAGCACCTGCCTGCTCAAGAAACCATCCAGCTTCCGGGTACGATCCAGGCATGGTTCCAGGCGCCGATCTACGCCCAGGTATCCGGGTATGTAAAGATGTGGCATTCGGATTGGGGGGCGAGAGTCAAGAAAGGAGATGTCCTTGCCGAAATCAACGCGCCGGCGCTCGATGCCCAATACCGGCAAGCCAAGGCGGATCTGGCGACGGAAGTGGCCCTTAATGACCTCGCCATACTTACTGCGGACCGGTGGATAGCCTTGCGCAAAAACCAGGCGGTATCCGAGCAGGCGATTTCGGTAAAGGTGGCCGAAGCAAAAGCCCAACAGGCAAGGGTCAATGCCGCCATGCAGAATGTCCGCAACTTTGAAGCATTGATCGGGTTTAAAACAATTATTGCGCCGTATGACGGCGTAGTCATCAACCGCGCCATCAATGTGGGAGACTTCATCAATAAGGAAGGCACGATCAGTACACCGCAAGGGGAGGTCCGTAATCTTTTTACTGTCGCGGACATCACCCGGCTGCGTTTGTTTGTCAGTGTGCCCGAGCGGTTCGGCGCCCTGATGCATGACGGCCTGAAAGCCAATCTCACCGTGCCCCAATTTCCCGGTCGAAAATTTGAAGCCGAGTTTTTGACTACTGCCCGCGGCTTCGATGTGAGTACACGTACGGTGGTCACCCAATTCGTGATTGAAAACGAAGAGAAGGATCTGTGGCCGGGTTCCTATGCATCAGTCAATCTGACCGTGGATGTTGAAAATAGACACCTCTCCATTCCATCCAGCGCACTGGTATTTGATGAGATGGGGACGCGAGTGGCCGTGGTGCAAGACGACAACACTGTTCACTTCAAGCCGATCAAAATACAAAGAATCCTCGACGCTACTGTCGAATTAAGCGAGGGCATCTCAACAGAGGACCGGATTATAAACAATCCCAGCGCTGCCATACTTGAAGGTGACAAGGTGACCATTGTTGCGCCTGCACCGGGATACGACATGATCAACGAGCCAAAAGAGCCGGCGCCGGAGTCATCGAAACCAGCCTCACATTCGGAAATGCCGGATCCGAGGGTAAAACAAGCGTTAAACGGATCACATGCACCATGACACTAATCATGATTGACTTGCGGCGTAAAAAAGGAACCCACATTTCACATTTCTGTCGTCTCGGGGTAAGGTTTGGCAGTTTTTTACTTCTGGCCAGTCTGGCGGCTTGCGCCAGCATTCCCTTTCCCGCATTCGATCTGTCACCCGAGTATAAAGCGCCTGAATTTGTGGTTCCGGATTCCTGGGAGGGAACGAGTGATTTCGTTAAGGCGAATCCGTCGGATGATGCGCTCCGGCCAGACTGGTGGACACTCTATAACGATCCAATTCTAAACGGTCTTATAGAGCAGGGGATTGCAGCCAATCCAGACTTGCAGGCAACAGCTGAACGGTTCGTTCAAGCGCGCAACGCAATGATGAAGGCACGGTCTCGATATTTTCCGCAACTCGGCTTTGGGTTCGGTGGCAGCAATAACAGGCAATCCGATCATACCCTCTTTCGTGCGCCTGGAGAACCTGACAGCGATACTCAAGTCATGATGGATGGAATTGCAACCTGGGAACCGGATTTCTGGTCGAAACTTCGGAATGCGGCACAGGCCAAAATTTATCGTGCTGAAGAACGTGCGGCCGATTATGGGCTCGCACGCCTTATTCTTCAGGCGGAAATTGCATCGAATTATTTTGCACTGCGTGGATTGGATGCGCAAATTGCGATTTACAGACAGTCGATTGGTCTTTATAACTACTCACTGGATGTTGTAGTGACTCAGTTTGAAGGCGCAATCGCCTCCAATCTCGACGTGGCACGGGCCCAATCGCTGCTGTTTGCTACCGAGTCAAAATTGGCCCTGATGCACGGTGATCGCAAGGTGGCGGAGCAGTCCATTGCAATTCTCCTTAATCTCGCTCCGGCCAGCTTTAAGATCGAGCCGGTAGATGAACTCCTTACCGCGCATTTTAGCCTTCCACAGACAATTCCATCTACTTTACTTGAGCGTCGGCCCGATATTGCCGCAATGGAGCGCCGGATGGCACAGGCCAACCGCACCATTGGAATTGCACGTGCCGCTTTCTTTCCGGATGTGGCCTTCCGGCTCGGAGGAGGACTTGAGGATTCCGGACTCAATCTGCTCAGCCTGGCTAACAGCTTCTGGGCCTATGGTTCCTCTTTTTCCATTCCGATTTTCCAGGGCGGATATCGCCGGGCTCAATTGCAGCAAACCTGGTCGGTCTATCGCGAGACAGAAAATATATATCGTTCGACAGTGTTGAATGCCTTTCGTGAGGTTGAAAATAACCTGACCCAGACCTATTGGATGGATATTGCCGCCAAACGGCAGGACGCTGCTGTCGGAGCCGCACGTACCACACAAAACCTTACCATGGACCTCTATAAGGGCGGTTTGGCCACCAGCCTTGAACTCATTTATGCCCAGCTCGGCACGCTGACGGCGAGCATCGATTCTGTACAGATCAAGACTAATCTGCTGAAAGCATCGGTGGCGCTTATTCGTGCGCTTGGAGGAGGCTGGAACCGCGACCAATTGCCCGCTGACAATCAAATTCAACCCTTTGGCATATTGCAATATTCTGGTCTTGATAAGCCAACGCCAGTCGGCGGAATTGACGTCAATGCGGATCCTGTCGATAGAAACAACAAAAACAATAATTTGATGAAGCCCCTGGTTCCATGGGTTCCATTGGTGGATCCTGGCGCCAGTAACAACAAAAACAATAATTTGACGAAGCCCCTGATTCCCAATGTGGATCCTGGCAGCCTGTCGGACCTCTCATCAATTTTGCCTGTAACCCGGCATTAGCAGGTAAATTTGATCGTGAGATATGTTAAGTGGAATAGATGCTGGACTATTAACGCATGCGGCATCATCGTGACCATCAAGCAGTACCGAAAGGGTCGTCTCATGAGACCGACCCACCGGCCATCCTGGCTAAACGTGCGTAAATTTCCGCTTCTTGAGATGTCCCCCCAATTCGAAGCCGGGCAACGCCCGGTTGTAATCCTGATGCAGATGACGATTGAGCGCCAGCACTACACAACGGCACTCGCGCTACAGGGGCGCCGAACAGACCTAGGCTTTGCGTGGTGCGCGTACTCGCGTATTCGCCGTATTCCATGGCGAAACATACAGTTCGCCCTGATGGCTGGCGGAGCAGAGTACGCGCCTGATCATGCTTGAATCGCGCGCAGCGGCTTCCAGTACCAGCGCATCCAGCGTATCGTTGACGAACGCGCACACTGCGGCCGATTGAGTGGTCGTCAGCAATCCCGCCTTGTGAGCACGCCGCTTAGAAAATCAAATTCCAGCGCCTGCTGTCCGATCTTCGCATGCAGCACCTTAAGATCCGGACGCCTCCTTCCTGCTCGCCACCGTCAAACACTTCCGCGACCCAATCCAGCAGTTGCCGCTTCCATTCCGTCACCTGGTTCGGGTGAACCTCATGTTGCTGTGCAATCTCGCTCAGGGTTTTATCCCTGCGCAGCGCCGCCAGCGCCACTTTCGCCTTGAAACTCCCTAGCAGTCTGTCGGACTTGAAGAATCGAAGCGAAAATGTGACTGGGTGAGAATAGATTTTGACGATTTTGAAGGCCAATAGTTGTTCTATTGGTCGAAAAAGCGGCGGAATATAGACCTGCCAGACACTTTTGCAGCCGATTTCCTTTAAGTCCGACAGGCTGCTAGTGATTTCTCCTGCTTCTTTTAGTCATGCTATTGCTCCTATAGCCGCCTTCCGGCCGAGATTGTCAGAAGCAGCCCGCCTGTAGTTTCGAACTGTTCAATTTTGGAAGAAACATCATGAAGTAAGACTCCCACTTATCCAACTGTCGGAATTTCCGGGGCCGCTTCTATGTCTAAGCCTGGATTGTCGATAAAGGTTTGCAAAAGAATCGCCCCCTCCTTGCGAGCAATATTGTAGGTAAGTGAATTTTTTTACCGAAGGTATAAGGGAAAACATATGAACCAGATAGTACTTATCGCGTTACGCAGACCTTACACCTTCGTGGTTCTTTCAATCCTGATCGTTATATTTGGAATCAAAGCGATACGGCACTCACCCATAGATATTTTTCCCACCATCAAAATTCCCGTGATCGCTGTAGTCTGGGCTTACGCCGGCATGTTGCCGCTGGATGTGTCGGGCCGTATCACTTTTTACTTCGAACGCATGTTGACCTCGACGGTGGAAGGTATCTCGGACATCGTCAGCCAGGCTTACTATGGCATCAGTATCACCAATATTTTCCTTCAGCCCCAAACCAACCTCGCTGGCGCAGAAGCAGAAGTCACAGCGATAAGCCAGACGATTGTCAAAGCGTTGCCGCCGGATATTTCGCCGCCGATGATCATGCGCCTGGAAGCATCTTCGGTACCGGTTGTCATGCTGCAGTTTACCTCGGACAAGATGACGCCGGCAGCACTCTATAATCTTGCTTACACGCAAATCAGACCCCTGATTGTCGTGATCCCGGGGGCGATTGTTCCGCATCCTTACGGTGGAAAACCCATACAGCTTCTGGTATCCCTCGATAAAAACAAGTTACTGGATCACAATCTGTCGCCAACCGATATCCATGCGGCTTTCGATCGCCAGAATACGGTGCTGCCCGCGGGCGATATGAAGATCAAGCCTACCGACTGGATGGTCCAGACAAACGCGATGCCGCCGGATATCGATGAATTCAACAATATTCCGATAAAGAAGGAAGGGAATTCCTTCATCTTTTTGCGTGACGTCGCCGATGTTCAGCTCGCGGGTCCACCGCAAACAAACTCTATAATTGTGGATGGTAAACAGGCCGTCACTATTGTCGTCATGAAAAGTGGTGACGTGTCGACCCTGGACGTGGTCGCCGACGTCAAGGCGGCCCTTCCGCTTATTAAGGAAATCGTGCCGCCCCATGTGGAGGTTGAAGTCCTCAACGATGCATCGATCTTCGTGAGGGAATCCATCGACGAAGTGATGCATGAGATACTGATCGCGGGCCTGCTTGTCGGTTTGATCGCCATGCTCTTGCTCGGCTCGTGGCGTCCCATGATAGTCATTACGACTTCAATTCCCTTGTGTATTTTAACCTCCGTCATCTGCCTGCAAGCGCTGGGCGAGTCGTTGAATGTCATGACGCTGGGCGGATTGGCGCTGGCGGTAGGAATTCTTGTCGACAACGCGACAGTGATGACCGAGAACATCGATACCCACCTGAAAATGGGTAAGGAACTCGATGAAGCAATCATCGATGCGGCAAACCAGATCGTTATTCCGACGCTGCTCTCTACATTATGCATATCCATTGTCTGGTTGCCGCTGTTCACGCTTTCCGGCGTATCGGGCTTTTTGTTCAAGCCAATGGCGCTGGCGGTGATATTTGCCATGCTGGCATCCTTCATCCTGTCATTTACGCTCGTGCCGACCCTGGCGAAATATATTCTGGTGCGTCCTCGCGCGGAAAAACGCAAAAAGAATGGCGGCCAGAATGAAAAGCCGGAGGGGAAGTTTGCAAGGTTTCAGCAGAATCAGGCAGAAAAGCACAAAAACGATGGTGACCAGAGCGAGGAAAAGCCAGCGGGGAGGTTTGCAAGTTTTCTGCAGAGGTTGAAGCATCATTTGGGGATTTTCTCCCGTTTTCAGGAGGGATTCGAGGTTCGCTTTCTTAAATTCTGTGCCTGGTATGGCGAGCTGCTCGAATACTCAATTGCAAATCGCCGCCGGCTCGCAACGATCATGCTGTCTTTCGCGCTTGTCTCTTTTATCCTGTTCTACTTCAACGGCCGCGATTTTTTCCCCGAGGTCAGGTCAGGGACCATCCAAATGCATATGCGGGCGCCTCTCGGCACACGGATGGAAGCCACAAACCGCATCACCACGCTTGTTGCGGATGATATCAAACGAATGCTCCCCGGGCAGGTTGAAGGCATCATCAGTAATTGCGGCATACCCGTCGGGCCGCATAATATGGCGTTTATTCCGACGCCCACGATCGGGTCGCAGGACTGCGATCTGACGATCACCCTGTTCAACGACAAATCAGCCGTATGGGATCTTCGGAAAATTCTCCATAAAGGTCTGAAAGAGCGCTATCCGGGGAGCGAATTCACCTTTCAGCCAGCCGATCTGATAGCGAAAATCTTGAATTTCGGTTCCCCTTCTCCGATTGATGTTCAGGTTAAGGGGATGGATATCTACGCAAACTACGAATTCGCGCGCAAATTGCAAAGCAAGCTTCGTAAAATCCCGGGTTCTTCCGATGTGGTGATCCAGCAAACCATGCGCACGCCAACCCTGTTGGTTGAAGGCCAAAGGACATATGGACTCGATGTTGACAGGAACGAATCGGATATTGCCCTGAATATGCTGATAACGACTAACGGAACCCAGCAGATCGACCAGAAATACTGGCTGGATCTGAAGACCGGTATTTCATACCAGATCAACATCTATAATCCTCAACATCAAGTCGCAAGTATCAATGACTTGAACACCATTCCTGTCAAGACGGTGGGGGAGGCAGGCCTGGATGAGGATTATCAACTCCTGGGCAATCTGACGAAGAAATCGCCGGTAGGCACGCCCGGCCTGGTCACCCACAGGGGTGTCATGCCGTTGATTGAAGTGTATGTGTCCGCCGAAGGGCGGGCGCTTGGCGGCGTGCTGGAGGACGTCAAGAAAATTGTCGACGAGATGAAGGATGAGCTTCCCCGCGGCTCCACTGTTAAAATCAGCGGCCAGGCCGAGACTATGGTCAGCACCTATGGCGAACTGCTTATCGGCCTCGTAGCGGCTGTGGTGCTGATCTATCTCATGCTTGTCATCAATTTTCAATCATGGCTGGTTCCCTTCATCATCATTACAGCCCTGCCCGGCGCTTTGGCAGGCATTGCCTGGGCCCTGTTCCTGACCCAGACGAATATTTCCGTTCCGGCCCTGACAGGCGCCATCATGGCCATGGGAACGGCTACGGCAAATTCCATACTGGTCGTGGCCTATGCGCTGGAGCGCATCGAAGCGCATGGCGACCGGCTGCTAGCCGCCGTTGAGGCCGGCAAAGCCCGGATTCGTCCTGTTCTCATGACCGCGGCAGCCATGATCATGGGCATGCTTCCGATGGCGCTGGGAGGATCCACCAATGCGCCGCTGGGTCGTGCGGTTATTGGCGGCTTGATGTTTGCAACGGTGTATACGCTATTTTTTGTCCCCTGTATGTATGCCATTATGTATTACGCACGAAGCGTTCCTAAACATGGAAAGAATTCCTCAACGTGGAAAGCGTTCCGGCAAGGAAAGCGTTCCCGGCGACAAGGAAATCGTTCCTCAACTCGGAAATTCCTGATATGAAAAAATCAACTAAACTACCACCTACTGAAAGTAGGTAGGTTAGCGCAGCTTGGAAGCAGACGATTAAAGTCGTCTAATCGCACCAAGCTAAACGTGTAGTGGTCTAATTTGCACAGACACCTTGATAGGTGGATTATTCACTTATGGAGGAGTTTATGATGACGAAACGAAGGGTACGCAGGGAATTTGATACCCGCTTCAAATTGGAAGTTGTGCGCATGGTGAGGGATCAGGGATTGCCGTTAGTGACGTGCCGCAGTATGGATGGGGAGACGGTCGTTCGACGCTGGGTGAAGCAATTTGAGACTGAACTGAGCGGGCAGCCGGGCATTGGCAAACCGCTCACAGTCGAGCAGCAGCGCATCCGGCAACGGGAAACCGAAAATTGGCAGTTACGGATGGATAACGATCTATTAAAAAAAGCCTCAGCGTTCTTTGCCCCCGAACTGAAATGACCTGCCGGCTGGTTTGTCCAGTTTTCGGGGAAACGTCATACAATAGGGCATGACCGATAACCACATGACCGACAAAAGGAGAGAAGATGGAAACGCCATTTAGGTTGGTGCCTGACAGGATTTCTAATGACACGGTAGAGATGTCAAAATGAGGTATTTGGCAGCAATGTTAATAGCAGTCTTTTCCACAAGCTCAAGTGCGGAATGGGTACAGTTTGCACTTGGCACTACCGGACCTGCTTATTACGATAAAGATAGGATAAAGGACTTGGGAAACGGTGTTATTTCCGTATGGGAAAAATTTGTGGTAACAGATGATGTTTTAAAAAAATCAATTGAAATGGACCCTTCTTTTAAGAACTACACTTACACCGTAACCAGGGGAAATATAAATTGTAATGAACATAAGTTTGCCAGGACGGCTATGTATGCCTATAGCACAAACAGAACTCCTTTTTTTTCATATTCTTATACAGAGAAAGATATTGAATACATAGATATAGTACCGCGGAGTATGTCGGAAGAATTAATGACACTTTTATGTCCCAAGAAATGAAAGGCCCAGGTTAAACGGGATAGAACAAGCTAAGGCTGAACGTGAAATGAGGGGCTTTCATGAATTTGTTAAGGCCGCCCATCTTGAAGAGCGTCCGGTACCGATAGATCAGGAGGAACTAAGAAGCCTCTGGTTCAATTATCCTAAATCCGGTAGTTGATCGCTCACTTAATAGATCAGTGTTATGATTAATAACAATATTTCTTATTACTTGACTCTCACCTTTTGGGTGAGGCCACTACGGGGTCACACCTTCCTGCGGAGGGCACTGCTCCGCCCTGCGCGGTCGCACCATTCCGCGTCATTGCGCCTTGCCCCGCACCCCAAAAACCGCACACTTCACCCCGTCCAACTACCGGATTTAGGATTATAGGGCGATTAAACTTCGCATCCCCGCCTCATTCCAGCCTGAAGCTAGACACCATGAACATTCGCGACCCAACTCTATTTCCTGATCTTGAAGGGGCTTTGTCTCAAATTACCGCACTTTTGCCGATCGACGAACGGTGATGAAGAACTGGGGACAATCTGACCTCATAGATCAATAAATATAGGTCAACGCCTCTGTCGTCGTCAAGCCCAGTACCGTTTGGCTACAAACGCGCTCGCCAAGGCACCCCGATTATGCGGCGGCCGACCACACACCGCACCAGGCCGATTCGACGAATTCTTCGATCCGCACCCATTCCAGCGTATGAATCACCTTCTCCAGCTTTGGTGTCAGCGAACTCACTTCCAATCTCAATTCAGGTATCAACTCATGCTGAACCACTCGCCACCGTTGTATGATTCCGTTTCGTTGCGTAGTATTCATGTGGGCGTATAGATGAAGTATTCAGAAACTCCATCTTGCCAGCAATGGCCGCCCATCTACTCCATTCGCCAGTTAATTCCGCTCAAGCGGGGAGTTTTGCAAGAAACTCGGATGTAAATCAAAACGAGGAGAAACAATTGACTCTGAAAACCCTTCTTTGGATCTTGTTGATATTTGCGCTTGTGGCAATAATTCGGACTTCGAGTCGTAACGCCAAGTGGGGTTATGGTCCGAGTATAGGGATCGGATTGGTGATGCTAATCGTGCTGATTCTGGTTCTGTTGGGATACATATAGTGGCGTAAGAGAACAGATTGCTGTCAACGGACATTCGATCGAGATCGCGAAACAGCAGAATCAGCAAGGTCAGACTCAATAGATTTTGCATCGATGTCCCTTTGGATTGTTGTTCAACTAATCGCGTAAGCTCCCCCCTGGGAGACAAGCAAAAAGTAGAGCCCGCTACCGTTCTCAGGAGAAAAAGATTATTAAGATCATTTCGTGTAGCTACCAGAAACATGCGGATAAAATTCTGGATATATTTAACGATGTAATTCTTAATTCAACGGCACTCTACGAGTATAAGCCGCGTACACATGAAGGTATGATTTCTTGGTTCAGAGCAAAACAAGAGGAAAATTTTCCAGTAATAGGTCTAGAGGACGAGAGAAGAAGCCTGTTAGGGTTCGGAAGCTACGGAACCTTTCGAGCGTGGTCAGTATATAAATATTCCGTGGAGTATTCTGTCTACATATGTAAGGATCAGCGGGGAAAAGGTTTGGGCCGGCTCATAATGAGTAACATAATCCAAAATGCAAGGGCTCAGGGTTATCATGTGCTCATTGGGGGAATCGACGAGTCAAACATGGCCAGTATTTGTATGCATACCAAACTCAGGAGTGGTCCCAATTGTTTGAACAGCCACCTGAGTATTTTAAGTGGAATCTCTGCTGATTTTCACGCTGCCAGTTTAACCGTCGGCAACATCACGGCATAAGCTTCATCAGGTGTTTTCTTTTCCAGGCTCGAATGTAGCCTGGATTGATTGTACCAATCCAGGTATTGCATGATCGATGCTCTGGCTTCGGTGACTGAGTCATAGGCGTGCAGATACACCCACTCTTACTTCACCGATTTCCACAGACGCTCAACCAACACATTATCTCTCCAGGCCCCGCGCCCATCCATGCTGGGTTTGCAGCACCGGCGAAATCCTGTTATGCCATCCCCCATCAACTCCCCTAATCGTCTGCGAGAGGGGCTCACGCCCTGAGTTGATCCGTCAAGGCCCTGAGGTCTCCATCACGCCACTCCTGATGGAGATAGGCCGGCGTTAGCCAGCCACTCAATGGGAAAGATCGGCATAGCTGTGATCGAAGCGGCTCGACGCGCCACCCACCTTTCCTTAAGCAACGCAAAGCTCAATAAGCGGTGGATCGGTACATCCAAGCAGCCGCATCACACCGACCACCGTTTCTCGATCTTCGCGCACCATTCATTGCCACGTGCTCGATCTGCAACGAGTCCTGCAAGAGCGATCTCCATCAACAGAAATTGCCACGCCCAGCGGTTTCGCCAATGGCTTTCATGGGATATCGTCCTGTGGCTGCAAGGGCATGCACTAGATCAGTTTTTTTTCATAAGCAGGCTTCATCGCTTCGGTGAGAATCTCATTCTACTGGGTAGCCCAGCACCCGCTCCAATTCGCGGATGCGCTTCTTCAGATTTCGGACCTCGGCCACTACGGCATCATCGCTGCGCGCTGCTTCCTGTCCCCCTTCAGCCATGAGCTTTTTCCAGCGAGATAATAAATTGGGAGCAACACCATATTTTCGCGCTACATATGAGACACTCATTCCCGGCAACCGGGATTCTTCAACAGCTTTCAATTTCTCACCCAGGCTCCAGCGCCTGCGGCGCTCAACCTTGGGAATCACTTCAATGCGATCAAAACCAGGGGCACTATGCCTAGTACTAGGACTAGGTATATGCCTATCTCTTATTATCAGTGCATTCATGTCGGTTCAATTGAGGGCTACTACACAGCCAGCCCCGGAGCAATGTCGGCGGATCTGGTCGCGTGGGCCGAGACGGTTCAGGATCAGCGCCCACTTCCAGAGCTTGCAAATATTGGCCAGCAACTATTCGTCGTTCCTGTTCTCGTCCTTCGTCATAATGATTTCCTCTAAATCACCGGTTCATCCCCGCGCATGCGGGGAACACGCCTCTTTCCGGTGTGCCGATGGTCGCATTTTGCATGTGCGCAAGGCTACACGTCCGGAGCCAGAACTGGCCGCTATCTCCAGATGCCATCTTCACCTTCTTTCAGGCATGATCCATTAGCATCCAGTCCGTATGCACACTCTATTATTCCGCCAGCAATAATTTTTTCATAATTTTCCCTTTCTCTTTCATTAATCGGCACCGAAGGACGACCACACGCGGCTATCAGCATAACTGACAGAGCAATAGTAACTGCATTAATAATACGCTTCATAAAATTACTCCGTATAAACTTTAAAATAACCTTATTTCCAGAGTGGAATTGTCTATTGTTTTTTATATAGAATAAAGACTGTTTTTTGGATAACATTGCTCTATCAATGGAGCAATTAGAATGGAATATTTGAATGACATGGCCCTGTTCGTGGAAGTTGTCAAGGCTAGGGGCTTCCGCGGTGCTGCCGATACTATCGGAATGCCGAACTCAACCCTGTCCCGACGGATCAGTGCGTTGGAGAAGGCACTTGGGCTGCGCCTTTTGCATCGCACAACACGCAAGATTGAACTAACCGAGGCTGGTCAGATTTATTACGAGCGCTGCAAGCGCATCGTCGATGAAGCCAGGCTTGCGCATGAACAACTCGGCAAAATGCTCGCACAGCCTAGCGGGATGCTACGCGCTTCACTACCTGTGGATTTTGCCGTGGCCTACTTGGCGCCTTTGGTCGCTGAATTTGCAAACCTCTATCCCGGTATCACATTCGATTTCGATCTCACGTCACGGCGGGTCGATCTGGTGAGCGAGCCTTTCGATGTGGCGATCCGCCTGGGGGAACCGGAGAATTCGCAGCTGATTGCGCGTCCACTGGCCGTGCTCCCTACATACCTTTACGCTTCACCCCGTTATCTCGACCGCTCGGGAGAACCTGTCGAGCCTGCCGATCTGGAGCGCCATGAATGCCTGGGCATCCTGAAGACTGGTACGTGGACACTCCACGATGGGACGCAGACCATCAAAGTTTCTATTAGTGGCCGGTTCACGCTCAACAGTGTCGGCATGATTCGCCGCTTGGGAGCACTCGATATGGGCATTATCATGATGCTGGAGGAAATTGTCACCGATGATCTTGCCAGCGGGCGGTTGCGTCGCGTACTGCCCCAATGGCATGGCACTCCGGTATCAGTCTACGCTGTCACTGAGACCCGATTGCTGCCTGCAAAGACACAGCGCTTCATCGAATTCTTAAAGGAGCACCTGCCACAAGGATTAACAAGATGCTGAGATTTCCCCTGAGACCTTCGGCTGGTCGCTAGCCCAAGATCGTTTTCATTCATATCAGATTGTAAGTAATCAAGGTGAAGATAGTTTGTGCTCGTCAAAAGGGCATGATCAATTTCAACCAGGCTGTGTAACCCTGGAAACGATTCTTGACGTGCATTTCATGCTGCCACTGTGCGATAAATATTGTTCCGTTTGGGCTGTTATAGATTGCGCTCGGTCCAATCGCAAACACTTCACCTTTGCGCCCCGCGGACCAAGGGCCAAGCGTCGACGAGATTGCTTGCCCATCGAGTTTATCGTTTGTCGTCTGCTTTAGGTAATAGCCTGAAAGGCCGACGCCCCATAAACCAAAACGCTTGCCAGCAAGAAAGTCAATGTGGAGTTCGTCACCGGACGCGTAGTCCATTTTCGGTTCGCCGAGGGCCGGACGAAACTCATTATTCTTGCTCTTGATGTTATACATGAACTTACTGGAAATCTCCCATCCCTCTTCGGAGAGCCAGGTGACTGCTAAGAGTGGTTCGATGCTCCAGTAATTGGTGCCGATGCTCTTGTGCGGATCGCCGGCCTTGTACTGGCCGGTAGGTATACGAATATCCAATGCAGCTACCCAATGCCAGTTACCCAAATGCCAGGCCAGACTGGCCGGACTGATGGTTATGTCGCCTAGGCCGACGACTGAGGACGCATGGTCTCCGAGGTTCATTCTTCGGTGCGCTATCGGCACGATGATGTGCACACCGTAGTTCCCTCCCAGGATACGCATTTCGCTGATGTGAAGAAGGCGAAATGCGTTGAACCAGGCACTGACTGATGTATCAGGCACCTTGTCACCGTCGCCATTGTGCAGGGAGCCGCCGTAGTGACCTAAATAGTTGAGGAAATAGTTGCCTGGTGGTGGCGCGGCCCCTGCCAGCCAGTTTTCGGCACCGTTCGGATACTGGTCGCCGCCCTCCTTGGCAATTGCGTTCCCCGCAGCTAGCTCCAGCAGAGCTAGCACAAAGCAGAACAGCTTAATGTTCATACTTCCTTCTTGATCTCAGCTCTCATATTCTTCATGATGATTTCTTCGAATTTGGAGAATGGAATCATCCATTGCTTTTTATATAGAATAAAGGCCATTCTTTGGATAACATTGCTCTATATTTGGAGCAATTAGTGCCAGCGCATTCGCGACATTGCCCTAAGGCGTCCCAGGTTCGGCTATCTGCGGGGGCTGGTGACGCTCAAGCGTGAAGGCTGGCAGGTGGGACAAGAAGCGCGTGTATCGGTATACCGCCAGAAGGGCCTGCAACTGCGCATGAAGGTCAAACGCCGCAAGCGCATCGCACTGTTGCGTGACAGGCCCTGAGTTGATCCGTCAAGGCCGCGAATGTTCAGGGATTCTCCCTTTCACGCTTTTGCTAATTTTGATTCCGTGTTCTCTGTGCCGAGTATTGCGAGTAACGGCGAATTTCGTGGCGGAACGTAGGTTATGCGCCTTGAAAAAGGCTTCCAGCACAGACTTGCGGGCTTTCTTTGCATGCATTTGCATTGGCCAACGTGTCACGAAATCGCAAAATAAGATCGTATCTCGATGATCGAACCACTCAAGCGCTTGCGGATAGTATTGCTTAAGCGTGTCGCCCAGGCGATTGGTAAACCGGGTCTTGTCGTCTGTCAGAGCACGGCGCTGCTCAACCATAGCGGTCAATGTACACATCGCAACACTTTGCGGCTTCAGCGGTTTAAATCGTTCTGGATGACGCATTATCAGATCCAGCACGAGTTCGGCATCGGTCGGATCATTTTTGGCCCGACTGGGTTTAAAAGTTTCTCGATATTTTGCCAGCGTCGACGGATTGATTGGAAATAAGACAAAAAAGTCATATTTCTGTAAGGCATAGGCGATCGGGCCTTTCGCGAGTTCGACCGCTATGGCAATGGTTCCACCAAAACGTTCATACACCGCGTGCGCCCATTGCTCGATACGCCCCACATGGTGAGGGATAACAGCAAATTCCTTTTTATCGTTGTTCGAGGCCTGCAAGCAGACATCATGTTTGGTGTCTGCCCAATCGATGCCGATAAAGGCTGTGAAAGATGTGCTTGTTAAAGAACTCATCCCATTCTCCCGAAGCGAAAAATTAATGGAGGAGACGTGCATGCTTGAGTTCTGCGAAGGCAATATAGTGAGTCGATCGAACGGCATGCCCTGAGTATTCGTTGACGAACGCAAGCGCACCCGCGGATTCGAAGCTAAGCCCCAAAACATCGAATGTTATGTGGGGGTATTCGTAATCCGCGAATGCATGTCCCGCCTTCACTGACAGATATCTGTCAGCCGTTTCAGTATCACAGAAAACGAGACGGAGTAACTATATTGTGGAGGATACCAGATCGCAACAGCAGCAAAGGATTGGCCCGCCTGTTCTCCCTCACCACCCCATCCATTCCCAACCCTTGTCCATGAGGGCAAGGACTATCCCCCACTCCCGTCGCCCCAAGGCGAAGAAGATTCGAGCGAGAGGATGTTCTTTTTCACCCATCGCAAGGAGTCAGCCATGAATACCCGTTCAAAGAAGGATTTGTAGCCCAAGTCACAGATTCGATCGTCGTCATGATGAAGGACGGCATGACCAGCCACATTAGCTAGGGCCTGTTAACACTTATTTCGCACCCGCGTTGCTACACAAAAAACGCGGAGGCAAGGCGCGAAACGCAGGCCATAGTAGGCCTATGGCCAAGCTTCGTAACGCGGCATCCGCGTTTTTTGTGTGCAACCCGAAGGGGCGGGACGTCGCGGGTGCGAAATAAGTGTTAACAGGCCCTAGGTACGAACAGGGCACGGCATCCCCTGCAATCACCAGACCGGCACCCCTTATCGGGGCCTCAACGTCCTGGTGTTGTGGGCAGAGGCCATGATGCGGAGGTATTCCAGCGACCGCTGGCTGACCTGCAAACAGGCAACGAACATGGGTGGCCAGGTGCGCGCAAGGGCGAAAAAAGCGTGCAGCGCGTTTTTTTCAAGACACTTGAACGCAAGCCGGGGAATGACGGCAACGACGTTGAAAAAGCGAAGTCCCTACGCATGATTAGCGAAGTAATCCGATTGGCGTGTGAACTTCAAATCGTTGCACCAGCGCGGCCAGCATCTTATCCACCAGCCATAGCCGCCAGCGCCACCTTGGCTTTGAACACTGCCGAGTGCGTTCGTCTTACTCTTTTTGTCATTTTCTACTTCATATCAAAGCTCAGCAGATTCTCCACTTATACGTTTGTTCAAATTTCCGGGGGCCAGCTCTTTGTTCTTTTTAAGGTTGCGGAAGGCTCCTAGTACTTTGGTCCATGTCGAAGGAGTTTGCATATTTTTAGATGTGCAGATAGATAAGTTTATTAAGTATTTGAATATATGTATTTTTTATTATGGCATGTTATTTGCTTATAGGCATATGAAGCAAACCATAACGAGTTGCCATTGTATACATAGCAACATTCAAATAAATAGACATAAGAAGAGGGGATTCAAGATGTTGAACAGAGCGATCAGGTTTTATGCGGGAGCGGTGGCTTTTGCCTTTGGCGCTGCCATGGTGTCGTCTGCCAGCATGGCGGCCGCGACGCTTAGCGCTTCGGTGGGTGGCGTGCCTGTTGGTGCAGGCGTATATGAAAGTTTTGATAGTCTCGCAACCACGGGCGGTCTCAGCGCCAGAGGCATCGCGGTAACGTTCAGCGGTACGGGCGCCGGCACGGCCACCCTTCCGCATGTTCCGGGACGGTATGTTGCACCCTTCATTTCGAGTGGCAATGGCGCATCATTTGGCAATCCCCAGGCTAATGGCCTCGACCAGACCCAATATCTGACTACCGGCATCGGACAGGTCACCCTGCAGTTGGATAAATATCACCAGTATTTTGGCTTGCTGTGGGGTTCGGTTGACGATTACAACACGCTGTCCTTCTATGATGGCACTACCTTGCTTTTTAATTTCACCGGTCTTGATGTTGATAGCATGGCCAATGGCAATCAAGGGGCTGCTGGCACGCACTATGTAAACATCAATTCCGACACCCCCTTTAATAGAGTGGTTGCCTCAAGCACAAGGTACGGATTCGAGTTCGATAATGTGGCGCTGGCCGTAAATCCCCCCGATCCGATGAGTATCTCGCCGGTTCCGGAACCGGAAACTTATGCCATGTTGTTGGCCGGACTTGCCATGGTAGGTGGAATGGCTCGTCGCAGGGCCACATAATTAAGACGATCTTACAGATTGAAGGCAGGCTGCTCTCGGATCTTGTCCAGGAACTCCAGTCCATTCCGTTTGCTGGAAAGGCTTATTGTCAGAACTCTTCACGGGATGTTTTACCTTTTACTTTCCTCTCTAGCGCCGGCGTTTTTTTCTTGTTGTACGTGAGTTTGAAGTGATAAACCTTCATAAGAGGTAAGCGTAATGGCTGACCTATCGACGTTTGAACGTTACTATAAACTGGCTGATGACCTGATTGAGCGCTCTACAAAAGAGCAGCTTGCCGAATGCACCCGGTTACTTGCCTTGAATCTTGCTCATCATCAGGCATTGTACGGAGAAATACCGCAGGATCAAATGTTAACCATTCTTGAGGGTGCCGAGCCTAGTGAAGCGCAACTCAAACTATTAATTGACGGAATGAAGAATCTTATCGGCGTATTAGCCAATAATATTAACGGATTGGATGGACAGAAGCATTAACTTGAATCCGGCGGTTGATCGCCCATGTATCAGATTAGCCCTAGGATTAATGACAAATGTTTTGTGCTATTTGACTCTTACCTTTCGGTTGAGCCCGCTACAGGACAAATTGCACGGTTGTTACGACGCATGGCAGCGTGGCTCGCAACAACTTACTCCTGTACCTCCGCCCCGTCCGACTGCCGGATTCGGGTTTTGATTGGTGTCGATACTGGATTTACTCAGGGATTCCCGAGGTCTGCTCGACAATAAATGCCTTGACCGCATCCGCATCGGCATTCATCACCACGTACCGCTGCGGCAAGTTTTCCAGGTTCTCATATCCCGCCGGGCGCGCCGGTTCATGCCCAATTGCCTCGACAATGCTCTCGGAAAACTTGACCGGCAGCGCGGTTTCCAGGCAAATCAGCGGCACACCCTCTTCGCGATGTTCCAACCCCACTTTCAAACCGTCAGCCGTATGGGGATCCACCAGTACGCCGTATCGCTCCTGGATTTTGCGTATTGTGGCGATACGTGCTGCATGATTACTGGTTCCCGATACAAAGCCAAAGTCCTTTACTTTTTCCCATAAGAGTGTACCGGCGAGGTCGAAGGCACCCCCTTTATCCACCGAACGCCAGAGTTCTTTCACCTTGGCCGTATCCCGTCCGGTCAGGTCAAAAATGAAACGCTCGAAATTGGAAGCCTTGGAAATATCCATCGAGGGGCTGCTGGTATGCATCGTTTCCGCCGTGGCGCGTGGACGGTAGCAGCCGGTCTGGAAAAATTCATCCAGTACCTCATTTTCATTGGTGGCAAGTATCAATTTTCTGATCGGCAACCCCATCATGCGCGCCACATGGCCCGCACAAATATTGCCAAAATTACCTGATGGCACCGCAAACGAAACCTGTTCCGTGTTTGAACGGGTGGCGGCAAAATAACCCTTGAAGTAATACACGATCTGCGCTGCAATCCGCGCCCAGTTTATCGAGTTGACCGTGCCGATATGGTATTTCTGCTTGAACGCATAGTCATTGCTGACCGCCTTGACAATATCCTGACAATCGTCAAATACGCCACGAATGGCGATATTGAAAATATTTGGATCTTGCAAGGAAAACATTTGCGCAGTCTGGAAATGACTCATCTTCCCTTGCGGCGACAACATGAATACACGGATGCCGCGCTTGCCGCGCATGGCATATTCCGCGCTGGGCCCGGTGTCGCCGGAAGTGGCGCCAAGGATGTTGAGATCTTCACCTGTTTTAGTCAGCACATCCTCGAACAGATTGCCCAGCAATTGCATGGCGATATCCTTGAATGCCAGCGTAGGCCCATTGGACAACCCCAGAATGTGCAATCCCGGCTCCAGCGTTTTAAGCGGAGCAATTTCCTCGCTCTGGAATAACTCAGTGGTGTAAGTACGCACAATGATGCTGCGCAAGTCAGGGGCGGGGATATCATCCGCGAAACGGGAAATTATCTCAAATGCAAGCTCCTGATAACTCAGGCCGCGCAATTCTTCCAATCCGGCCGGGCTGATTTCTGGATAGGTTTCGGGCATTGCCAGCCCTCCGTCGGGCGCCAGGCCGGCCAAGAGAATTTTGGAAAATTTTTTTGGCGGCATGCCGCCGCGAGTTGAAATGTAACGCATTTTTCACCACAAAAAGAAAAGAACAAAGAATGTTTTCCGCGCTAATATTCTTTGTTCATGCTTGGAAGCAAATTCCGGAGGTACCCGTATATTATTTACTATTCAACTCTTCGAGCCGGATGCGTGTCACTTTACCGGTCATCAATGGAAGTTTCTGGATTTTGGCGATTGCAGCATTTATATTTTTTTCTATCGCCAAATGGGTAAGCATGATGATATCCACCTGATCTTCTCCCTCGCTGGGCTCCTTCTGCACCATTGCGTCAATGGAAATGCCCAGATCGGCAAGGACGCGGGTGATATCGGCCAATGCCCCCGGTTTATCCATCACTCGCAATCGAAGATAGTATGAGGTTTCCACTTCCTCCATCGCCAGGATGGGTGTGTCCGACAGCAGGTCGGGCTGAAAAGCGAGATGAGGAACGCGGTGTTTTGGATCGGCGGTGTGCATGCGGGTAACATCCACCAGGTCCGCCACGACGGAACTGGCGGTGGGTTCGGCACCCGCCCCCGCGCCATAATACAAGGTAGCGCCCACCGCATCGCCTTTCACCACAACAGCATTCATTACACCTTCCACATTGGCAATCAACCGCCGCGCGGGTATCAGTGTGGGATGGACGCGCAACTCGATGCCTTTGGCCGTACGCCGGGTAATGCCCAATAGCTTGATGCGGTAGCCCAATTCCTCCGCATACCGGATATCCTCACGGGTTAATCTTGTGATGCCCTCGGTATAAGCCTTGTTGAATTGCATAGGGATGCCGAAAGCGATTGCGGCCATGATGGTGAGTTTGTGCGCGGCATCGATCCCTTCGACGTCAAAAGTTGGATCAGCTTCGGCATAACCCAGTTTTTGCGCCTGCTTCAGCACAGTGTCGAACGTCAGCCCTTTATCGCGCATTTCCGACAGGATGAAATTGCTTGTGCCATTAATGATTCCGGCAATCCATTCAATGCGGTTGGCGGTCAAGCCCTCGCGCAGCGCCTTGATGATGGGGATGCCACCCGCCACCGCCGCCTCGAACGCAACCATTACGCCCTTTTTCTGCGCGGCGGCAAAAATTTCCGTACCGTGCGAAGCCAGCAATGCCTTATTGGCGGTAATGACATGTTTGCCATTTTCGATGGCCTTCAGCGTCAGTTCCTTTGCGATGGTATAACCGCCGATCAACTCAACCACGATGTCGATGTCCAGGTTTGTTACGACTTCGTTCGCATCGGCGGTAATGATGACATCGTCACCCGCGATCCTGCGCGCTTTCTCCACATCACGATCGGCAATCATCCGGATGACGATGCCTCGCCCGGCGCGGCGGGTAATTTCTTCCTGATTACGTTTGAGTACCGTGAAAGTACCACCGCCGACGGTGCCGATACCTAATAGACCTACATTGATGGGTTTCATAATGAATGGATTAAATGAGCGGATGGGTTGATAAGCGGGTATGCGGCGGGACATCTTGTCTTCTCCCACCATGTTTCTGTCTATTTTCAGGCTTACTCACGCCCGGCACGCTTGCGATATCGCCCAAGAAAATTTGCGATGCGGCCTATCGCCTCGCTAAGATCGTCACTATTCGGCAAAAATACCACGCGAAAGTGATCCGGATATGGCCAGTTGAAACCGCTGCCCTGCACCAGCAGCACCTTCTCTTCTATCAGTAAATCCAGCACAAACTGCTGATCGTTTTCGATTGGGTACATCTCCGGGTCCAGACGCGGAAACAGATACATCGCAGCCTTCGGCTTGAAACACGTAACGCCGGGAATATCAGTCAGCAATTTCCAGGCCAGATCACGCTGGCGCATAAGCCGCCCGGTCGGCATAACCAGGTCATTAATGCTCTGATAGCCACCGAGCGCAGTCTGAATTCCGAACTGCGAGGGCACGTTCGCGCACAGGCGCATCGAGGCCAGCATGGTCAGCCCCGCAATATAATCACGGGCAAACTGTTTTTTTCCTGAAACCACTGCCCAACCGGAACGAAATCCCGCTGCCCGATAGTTCTTGGACAACCCGTTTAAGGTGATGAAAAGAACGTCATCGGCCAATGAAGCAATCGAAGTATGCGTCGCGTCGTCGTACAGTACTTTATCGTAAATTTCATCCGCGTAGATGATAAGGTGGTGCTGGCGGGCAATCTCAATGATCTCATGCAACAAATCGTCCGGATAAAGCGCACCGGTAGGATTATTGGGATTAATAATGACAATGGCGCGGGTGTTCGGCGTAATCTTGGAACGAATATCGTCCAGATCAGGCAACCACCCGGCTTGCTCATCGCATACATAATGCCGCGCTGTGCCGCCCGCCAACACTACCGCCGCGGTCCATAGCGGATAGTCAGGCGATGGAATCAGCACTTCATCGCCGCTGTTCAGCAATGCCTGCATGGCCATCACGATCAACTCGGAAACGCCATTGCCGATGTAGATATCCTCCATCCGCACATCGTGAATATGCTTCTCCTGCGTGTAATGCATAATCGCCTTGCGTGCGGCGAACAAGCCTTTGGAGTCGCAATAGCCCGAAGCGGCAGACAGATTGTAGATGACATCCTGCAGAATTTCCGCAGGCGCATCAAAACCAAATAACGCCGGATTGCCGATATTGAGCTTGATTATGTGATGCCCTTCCTCCTCCATTTGCTTGGCGTGGTCGAGCACCGGACCGCGTATGTCGTAACACACATTCGCCAGTTTGCTGGATTTCAGTATAGGTTGCATGATTTGAGAAGGCTGATCCGCAAAATGGTTCACGAACTGATCCGCGAAATAGTCCTATAAAGCACCGGTAAAGATCGTCGCGATAACAGGGTTTCAGCGCCAGGTTTGCTATCTTTTATTCAGTCTCTTACGGCATCATTCCGGGAAGTCTTGAAAAATTCCCGGGTCCCGTCTAATGTTTCCGCTTTATTGCAATACAAAAAACATGTAATGTTACCCGACACGTCAATCCGTCGCAAATGGAGCCTTGCTTGAAGCTGCATCTTTCGGGATTTTCCGAACAAAATATGTTCACCGGTTATGGAACCGGATATGTCATGGTCAATCAGACGCGCTACGAGCGCAGTCTGATCATTTTGCCCGACCGCATCATTGAAAACTGGGAAGCTGCAACCTTTGAGCAGCTTACAGTGGAGCACTTCGAGTTTCTGCTCCCATTACAGCCTGAAATGGTATTGTTCGGGACGGGAGCCACCCTGCGCTTTCCCCACCCTTCCTTGACAAAAACGCTGATCGCATCAAAAATCGGTGTGGAAGTCATGGATACCAACGCTGTCTGCCGCACTTACAACATACTGACAGCGGAAGGACGGCGTGTGGCGGCGGCGCTGCTTATTTAGAAATTCGTGAATAAGCTCATCCTGGACACGCTGCCGGCGACCGGGGATCCCTCTTCAGGATTTGCCGGATTCAGGTTTATTCCTGGACAGCAGGGACAGACAACTCGTTTCGCACCCGCTCCCGCCAGCTCTCGATCCAGGCGGGGAGATCCGTGGCCAGCATGGGCCGTGACATAAAAGTCCCTTGAGCCAGATCGCACCCCGTGCGGCACAGAAGATCCCAATCGTTCCGGTCTTCAACACCTTCAGCCACGACTTCCATACCCAGTTGTCTCGCCAAGGACAAGCTCGCATCATACATTGCCCGCAATGTCTCGTCGGCCCAGGCGCGATGCACAAAACCCTGGTCAATCTTGAGTTCATCGAAGGGAATATCGCGTAACTGAGCCAAAGAAGAGTGCCCGGTGCCGAAATCGTCGATTGAGAGACGGAAACGCTTCAAGCGCAATCGGGTCAGTATCTCGAGCGGAGCCCGTGTATCCAGCATCAACCGGCTTTCCGTCACTTCCAGCACCATATCCTGGGGCGCCACGCCGACCTTGGCCGTAAGTTCGGCAACGAAATTCAGAAAACTCAGCGATGCCAGATTATCCATTGATACGTTGACCGCTACCCGCAATGCCAGTCCCGCTTGCTGCCAGGCTTTAGCCTGGGTCACTGCTCCGGTGAATACCACTTGCGTCAGTTCGTCGATCAGGCCAGAGGCTTCGGCCACCCCGATGAATTGATCGGGGAATACGATGCCGTCGACAGCATGACGCCACCGGACCAGCGTCTCCACGCCCACCACTTCACCGCTCGCTACCGCCACCTTGGGCTGGTAGTAATTGACAAGCTCCCCATTGTCGATGGCGGCTCGCAACTCGTCTGCTCCGTAAACTTTCTTCGTTATTCCGGGTCCATCCGTGGACGGAGGCGTCCATTTCTCGAGCAGCGCAGCTAACGTATCCGGCTTAACGGGCTTGTGCAGGTGACCCAGTATCTGAATTTTATGCGCCTGTACCAGTTTTTCAGCGGTCTGCAATATGCGTTCGTCCTCACCGCTCACCAGGATGAGGCTACCGGTATAGTGCCGCTCAACCAGATGCCGCACGAACTCTATTCCATCCATCTCCGGCATGTTGAGATCCAGCAATATCAGGTTTGGGTGCGAATCCGTATCTCCTATTCGCTCCAAGGCGGCTCGCCCGCTATCGCAAAGCGTGACCGAAGTAAACCCCAGATTGGACAGAATACGGCTCAGCAGCTTGAGCATGAAGGATTCATCGTCAAGCACCAGAATCCTGACTGCGGATCTTTCGACCATAGTATTTTTTCCTTCGGATCGTTATTCGGAAAAATATCCGCGTAACCTTGCCGTATGGCTCGGCTTGCCTGTAATGCCGGGAGCGCACCGCGATAAGCGCGATAAGCACCTGATTTTACCAGCAATCCGGCTGGGATGGTGTTTTGTAGATAGCCTGCATTGTCAGCTCATAGCGCAGAGAATCCGCCATTCGCATCCTCGCCTTTCTCGCCATCCCCGAGACCACCGGCCGCCGTGGCACCCTGCTTGCAATATTCCGGAAGCTCACTTAGAGGTTCCGTGCGACGAATCAATATACCTATTCACGACGGCCAATTCCGATTCGAAGCGGGGTAACAGCGCCTTCACTGCTTCAATGTCGCCCGCCTTCCCCGCCTTTTCCATCTCGGCACACAGGTCGCCCAGCACCAGTGCGCCGACCGAACGAGCCGATGACTTGAGTTTGTGGGCTGCCGCGCCGGCCGTTGCCGCTTCTCCCGCCTGCGAAGCAGCACGCAAATCCGCTGCTATTCGGGCGGAACTGGCACGAAAGTCCCGCAGGAATTCGTCGATCACCGCTGGGTCGTTCCCCACAAGCGCTTCGAGAACGCTCACATCCATTGATCTATCCGCAGCCGCTGGCGTGACAGGGGCAGTGGCCACCGCAGGCGCCTGGGCACCTGATTTTGGAACCGGCAACCATTTATGCAATACCGCTTTCAAGTGGGCAAGCTGCACAGGCTTGCTCAGGTAATCATCCATGCCAACGGCGCGGCAGTGCTCGGCCTCCCCCTTGAGAGCATTGGCGGTGAACGCGATGATAGGAATTCGAGTCTTGTCTTGCTCGGCGTGACGAATGGCTGCAGTCAATTGGTAGCCATCCATTTCCGGCATATGCAGATCGGTAAGCAGCAGCGCATAGTTGCCGCTCTCCCAGCGCTTCAACGCTTCCTGGCCGTCTCCGGCGATATCCGCCGCATAGCCGAGCAGCGAGAGCTGCTGACGAATCACTTTCTGGTTGATTTCGTTGTCCTCAGCCACCAGGATCAACGTGCCTTCGCGCATGGCCTTCTCGCGCGATGGCGCAACCACCGCCTCGACCTTGTCGGCCTGCTGCGCTTCCGCTTCCTCATGGACCCGCCCTGCCGCGATCGCCACGGCCCGCAGAAAAGCGTCGCGATGCATGACGTCGCCGTCCAGCGTAACGGTATCCACCGCTTCGGAGCGCTCATGACGGCGGCGTCCACGCCTGATTACAACGAAACGGGGCTCGATGTCGGGTTGATGATGTCCATGCTCAAGGACCACGAAGTGCGGATCGAGATCGGGCCGGGAACGGCAGGCGACACGCAATTCCTCGACGGGTGGCACATCATGTCCGGCGTCGATGACAAGCAACCATAAACCGGATGGCAGTGTATCGATTCGTTTCCGGGCCGCCGCCAGATCCGTTACGCGCTCAACGGTTGCGCCGCTGTGTTTCAGATATACCGCCAGATCGTCGCTCAATCCCTTCTCGTCGCCCAGTACCAGACAGGAAACCCCGGCCAGATCTACAACTTTGGCACTGATGGGTTTGGCTGGCAGTGGCACGAAGGATAAACGCACGGTGAAAATGGAACCCTTGCCCAGTGCACTTTGCACTGTAATTTCTCCCCCCATCAATTGCACCAGATGATGAGAAATCGCCAACCCCAGTCCGGTGCCGCCAAACCGGCGCGTCGTGGAGGCATCCCCCTGAGTGAAAGAGGTGAAGAGCCGCCCCTGAGTCTCCTCGTTCATGCCAATGCCGTTGTCGGATATCTGAAACTCCACCGTTACCTGATCCAGGCTATGGCCCGCCAATAACGCGCGTACCGACACCCGGCCCGCTTCATGCTGCCCACTGGAAAATTTAATGGCGTTGTTGGCGAGGTTGACCAGGACTTGACGCAAGCGCAGCGCATCGCCCAGAACTTCATCGGGAATCGCCGGATCAAGGAATAAGGTAAGTTCCACTCCTTTTCTTGAAGCCAGGCTTTCGAGCATGTTGCAAGCCTTCTCCACCACATTCACGACCGACATGGGTGCTTCTTCAATTTCCAGCCGGCCTGCCTCGATCTTGGAAAAATCAAGAATATCGTCAATGATTTCCAGCAGGGCAAAAGCCGATTCACGGATCAGATCGACCATCTCCATCTGATAGCCGCTGAGGCTGGTTTGCTGCAGCACATCCGCCATACCGATCACACCGTTCATGGGCGTGCGTATCTCATGGCTCATGGCTGCAAGAAAAATCGATTTAGCCTGGTTGGCCTGCTCAGCATCCAGCCGGGCCTGCTCCAGGTCCTTCATGATACGGACCCTTTCGCTGATATTAACACCTGAAGGTATCAATTTGACCACCTGGCCTTCGGTGTCACGGACCGGCACAAGCATGAAATCGATCGTCATGAGACCGCCGTTGGCAATGCGCACCTCGACATCGCGACGCACTATCTCACCACCCTGAGCCCGATCAATGTCCTCGCGAGTTTGTTTCTGCACTTCCGGGTTATAAGAGAACCACCATGTTTCATCGAGCCGCTTGCCGATGACGTCCTGGCTCCGCAGACCGCCCACTTCCAGAGCGGTACGATTGATCTCCACAAAAACGCCGTCGGGTGTCGTTTCGCCGACAAGGGCAGCCAGATTATCCACAATGGCCCGCAGACGTTGTTCGCTTCCACGCAAAGCCTGCTCCACCTGTTTGCGCTCATGGATGTCACGCAGAATACCGGTGAAATAGCGCTTCCCCCCGACGAAATATTCGCTGACCGCGACGTATAGATCAATGGGTTCGCCATTCTTGTGCCGGCCTACAACTTCACGGCCCATGCCAATGTTATGCAGTCCCTCGACTTCAAGTGTGAGAATGTGATCGAATTCGCAGCGGCCGCGTCCGGTCCGGAAATACCGCTCGACATAGCCATCGTGTGCGCTACGATGGGGTTCGGGCATAATCAGGGAAATATTCTGACCGATCACTTCATCGCGGGTGTAACCAAAGAGTTTTTCGATAACAGGATTGACGGAGCGGATGATGCTTTTATCGTCGATAGTGATAATGCAATCCATCATATGCTCGACGATGGAGCGCGTTTCTTCCTCCTTGCTGATCAGGGCTGCATTGGCAAGCTCCAGATCGGCGGTACGCGCCGCGACTCTATTTTCCAGCTCCTGATTGAGTTGTCGCAGATTGTTTTCAGCGCCTTCCCTTTCCCGGTTGCTGGCATTCAGACGTTCCGTCATGGTATTGAAAGTGCTGGCGAGTTGTCCGATCTCGTCCCATCCCACCACCGGCACGCGCTGCTGCAGATTACCCGCGGCGATGTGCTGGGCACTATGGCTGAGATTCTTCAGCGTAGTGACAACACGCCGGCTAAACAAGATTGCGCCCAGGATGGTGGCGAAGAGCGTCAGACCGAGAATCAGCAAACTGAGCGTGCGCACCCGTTGCAGGAAAGCAAATACCTCGTCCGCATCCATCTTGACCTCGATGCCCCAGTTCATGCGAGGCAGGTACCGCCACGCCGCGACCACCTCCTTGCCGCGATAATCCATTTTCAGGCCGCCTCCACGCTCGCCATGCAGACCACTTTGAGTGACCACCGAGAACGGCGCATTATTCAGGGGTATCTTGAGTTCCAGCGCCGCATTGGGCGCATGCTTCAATGGAGCCATCACCAGCGCGGTACGTTCGTTCAAAAGCCGGGTTAGCACGGTTTCACCACTCGCCCCCAGCCCCACATTGTCCTGCACCACCTGAAACACGCGTTCACTGTAGATCTGTAGCGCCAGTACGCCTTCGAGTTTCCCCTCAACCACGATGGGAAATGCCATGAAAGCCGCAATCCTGTCGCGTGACGGCTCATAATGTTCAAAGTCCGAGACGCCGTTCTGCAGCGTATCCAGCGCTTCGCGCGTCACAATACCCAGGCCGCTGTTTCGATACTTACCGGTGATCAGGCTGGTGGCGAAATCTGATTCATGGGCGTCGGTATAGACGATTAAGCCCTCGGGGGAAATCAGAAACAGATCATAATAATCCGCTTCCTCGACAAAACGTTTGAATTGCTCACGGTATCGAGCATCCAGTTGACGATAGGCCTCGGATTTCACCCCGCCCCGGGCATATACCTGGGTAAATTCGCGCATGGCCGCACGTATGGCGCTATCGGTCTGTATAACCCTGGCATCGAGAAGGCGTTCACGCAGATAGCTGTCGATCTGTTCCGCTTTCATGTCTGCGATGGCCGAAACTTGCTGAATGGCCGTTTTCTGCATCTCGATCTCGAACGTGCGCAGCAGACTGTAACCAATAATCAGGATAGGCAGCAACGAAAAACCCATGAACCACACCGCGAAACGCTGCGTGAGGGAGGTGAATTTCACGGTTCCCACCCCGAAACAGCGCCAAGCAACTGATTCCACTCTTCGCGCGACCGGTAGGTGGGAAATGGCGCCGGCTCAAGTGGCCGCCCCGATTCCCAGACAACATCGAATTGGCCGTCATCGCGAGCTTTGGCGACGCGCGCTACCTTCCATACATGGTGTGTGATGGGATCGACCGATACCACCCCTTCGGGCGCGGGCATGCTCTGGCGCAGGAGTGTGCGCTGCACTTGGGCCACATCCCCGGAACCCGCTTCAAGTGCGGAGTTGATCCATATCTGCATATTGACATAAGAGGCTTCCATGGGCCCGTCGATCACGGCATGCTGACCGAAACGGTCGCGGAACCGGTTCACGAAAGCTTGATTCTTGGGTGACGGAATACTTTGAAAATAACTTCGCGCGGCATAGTGGCCCGTCATCGTCTGAAAATCCTGAGTGGTCCGTCCCACCTCGGTAACACTGAACGACAGGACGGGTATCTCATCGGGGACGATTCCACTTTTGGCGATCGCCCGAAAGAACCCGGCATTGTCGGTGTCATTGATGGTGGTCAATACCATATCCGGCCGCTGACCCAGGATATCCGCCGCCAGCTCCCCCATATCGGTGTGGCCCAAAGGCAGATATCGCTCCCCTACCACTTCCGCACCATGTGCGGCCAGCAAGTCCTTTATGAGAATGTGCACCACGCGCGAAAAGATATAATCCGATCCCACCAGATAGATTCGCTTGCCGCGTTTGTTACGGTCATTCGCCTTGCCGAGATGACTCAGTGCCCAATGCACCGCCGGCATCATCAGCTGGTTGGGCACAGCGCCGCCATAGAGGATATTGAGCGACTGTCTCATGTCCTCACGCGACTGCTCCATTCCCTCATACTGCAGGGCGTAAAAGAGCAGGTGGTCATGTTTTTCCACGACCGCTTTCACCGCTTTGCGACAGGCCGATGTCCAGCAGCCAAACAGCGCCTGCACCTGCTCTTTGGTGATCAGGTGCTCCGCCTGCTCGGCGCAATAAACCGGATCGGAGCGGCAATCGACAACCACGGCCTCGATCTTCCGGCCATTGACCCCCCCCACCGCATTGGCCTCCTCAATGGCTAGCTGGAGTGCATCCACCAGGGGTTTTTCACTCGGCGCCAGGATACCTGACAGGGAGTGCAGCACCCCGATCCTGATACTCAGCTCCGCGGCCGAGTGCTGTCGCCATATCATGACGCTGGCAACCAGGAGGATGGCGAGGAAAATAAGGAGAACGCGCGTTTTATAGCTGCCCATCAAGCTTAATCTTCCCTGTACGATAAAACTCGCCCTTCAAACAACCCACAACCCAATAATCAGATAGATAATCTCAATACTACCCCTTTCTATCATAGACACAATGGCCGTCTTACGGAATAAATCCTGAAGAAATATCTCTCTCGACGATTTCAGGACGGCGATCCGGGTCAGGGTTCGTTCAGAACCTTCAAATGGGCCGCCACACTTCGTCCCAATGCAGGTAACGCATATCCCCCTTCCAGAGCCGATACAATCCGATTGTTGGCATATTCATGCGCAATCTCCCTGATTCTTCCTGTTACCCATGCGTAATCGGCTTCCAACAGATTCAACGAAGCAAGATCATCATCTCGATGCGCGTCAAAGCCGGCGGAAATAAACACCATCTGCGGTTTGAATCTTTTGAGCGCCGGTAACCAGAATTCATTCACTGCCGCACGGAATGCATGGCCGTTGCTACCGGCTGCCAGCGGGATATTGACCATACGCCCGGAACGGCCCGTAACACCGCCGTAAGGATAAAATGGGTGCTGAAAAATGGAAACCATCATGACTCGCGGATTATTTCGAAAAATATCCTCGGTACCGTTACCGTGATGCACATCGAAATCCACTACCGCCACGCGTTCCAAAGCATGCGCTTGAATGGCATGGGCGACGCCCGCCGCGATATTGTTAATGAGGCAAAAACCCATTGCCCGGTTACGCTCCGCATGATGACCCGGTGGGCGAACGCAGCAAAAAGCATTCTCCGCATGCTCACCGATCACCAGATCAGCCGCCAGAATCACCGCCCCCGCGGCACGATAAGCCGCGGCCAGGCTGTACGGATTCATTGCCGTATCCGGATCAAGATACGCGAACCCGGTGGAGGGCGCCGCGGCAGCCAATGAAGCGATATACTTTGGCGTGTGCACGCGTTTCAATTGTTCGAATGTTGCCAACGGCGCAACATGACGCTCCAGCCGATCCATCAGACCGGAAGCGGCCAGCTCATCCTCAATGGCCTTGAGCCGTGCCGGACGTTCAGGATGATAGGGGCCCATATGGTGCAGCAGGCAATCGGGATGGGAAATGAAAGCGGTACGCATACGTAATCGGTAATCTCCTGTTCTAAAAGGGGGTAGCCGCAGCTCAAAATTGAAACTACTGCCCACTCCGTGATAACCTTTGCCTCATACTACCCGGCGTATTGAGACAGAATCCGCTTTAACTTCAACAAATAAAAAAATCAGGCGTTCAATGTCTCTTTTTCGACAACTCTGGCTGGCCGTTATACTGGTTACTCTAACGAGTTTTATCGGCAGCTTTGCGGTAAGCATGCAAAGCACGCGAAGCTATCTTGAACAGCAGCTTCATCGAAAAAACATCGATAGCGCCAATTCCCTCGCGCTTTCCATATCTCAACTGAGCAAAGATCCCACTACGATCGGGCTGCAGATTACGGCACTTTTCGATAGCGGCCAGTATGAGACTATTTCGATTACCTCTCCCGATGGCACAGTAGTCGCTGAACGGGCACAAGACCGGGTAGACACCGCTGTTCCCGGATGGTTTATTGATCTCTTTCCCATACAGGCCGAAGCAGGCCGTGCCCAAATTTCGGACAGCTGGATGCAGTTTGGCGTCGTCAAGGTGGTCAGTCACACTCACCTCGCCCACCAGGCGCTTTGGGAGCAAACTGAAACACTGATAATCTGGTTTCTGATGGCAGGCGCCCTCAGCGGACTCATCGGCATGCTGATATTGCATCGCATCAAGCGGCCACTGGCCGCGATGGTCGGCCAAGCCGAGGCAATTACGGAACGGCGCTTCCTCACCATCTCCGAACCCCGCATACCAGAGCTGCGTAGTATCGCCCGCGCCATAAATGATCTGGTAAGACGCCTGCATAACAGGTTTATCGAGGAGACTTCGCGACTGGAAGCCCTGCACAAGCAAATCCATCATGATCCCGTTACCGGCCTGGCCAACCGTGACTACTTCATGAGCCATCTCCGTAGCATATTGCCTGGCGAAGAGTCCGCCCCAGGCGATGCACAAAGCGGTATCCTTCTGATCATACGCCTCAACAATCTGGCGGAAATTAACCGGAAACTTGGTCACACCGGGACTAACAATCTGCTTTGTCAGATCGGCTCGCTTCTAGGAAACGTTGCCAGCGAGACGCCGGATCGTCTGGCCGCCCGTTTGAACGGGTCGGATTTTGTGCTGATCATTCCAAATATCGATAATGCCGGTCAATTCGCAAGTCAACTGACCCTGGAACTCACTGCACTGTCGCCACAGATTGATGGTGAAATTGCGGACTTCTGCCACATCGGCGCTATCCGTTATCAACATGGCGACAAAACAGATGAGCTTCTTGCCAACGCCGATACTGCGCTGGCCACTGCCGAGAGGCAGGGTATCAATGCCTGGCACGTTATCACCGGGCAATCCGGAAATTCTCTTATGCCTGCCGCCAATATCGGTGACTGGCGCCATTTCTTCAATGATGCATTGAATGAAGACCGCTTCAAGCTGGTGTTTCACCCCGTGATTGATCCGGCCGGGGCGCAACTGCATCAGGAAGCCGCTATCCGTCTCCAGGCCCAGCGTGATGGAGACTGGCTGGCCGCAAGCGATTTCATCGCCATCGCCGCTCGCCTCAATCTCACGGGACCCGTCGATCTGAATGTCATTCGCCACGCCCTCGAACCCTTGCAATCCCAAGCCGGTGAACTCGCGGTCAATCTCTCCATTGAAACCATAAGCGATTGGGGTTTCCGCAACAAACTCGCGCAGCTACTGAGCCAATATCCACAACTATGTCGACGGCTTTGGCTTGAGGTACCGGAATACGGCGCTTTCCGCGAGCTTGAAGCTTTCCGTGACTTCTGCCGTACCTTCAAGGAACTCGGCTGCCGTATTGGCATAGAGCACTTTGGCCACCATTTCCGCGAATTCCAGAAACTCACGGATCTCGGCCTCGACTATCTCAAGATCGACGCCAGCTTCGTACGCGGCATCAATCAGAAAAAGAATAATCAGAGGTTCCTGAAAGGTTTATGCGGCCTGGCCCACAGTATTGGTATCATCGTCATTGCCGTTGCCGTACAAAACGAGGCTGAACAGAAGACATTGATAAGGCTGGGCCTGGATGGCGTTACCGGACCCGGCGTGAAGTAAATTCCTCACGGTTCCAGGCATCACCCGTCCCAATTTATCTTGATATATTTAAATACATAGCTATAACTTTCCTATACTCTACAGTTTCGCGCCTCCCATCAACCATCCATTATAAGGATAGATCATGGCTTCCTCACATACATGGCATTTTTTCCGGGCAGGCGGTTTCGATCAGGTGCAAATTGATAGTGGAGCAGATCTGCTGGCTTTGAAGGAACTGGATCAGAAGCTATGGGTGGCATTGAGTTGTCCGACACGCGGGATAGAGTTCGACAACAAAACGCTCGACTTGATCGACCATGATGCGGATGCACATGTGCATGCGAATGAGATCCTCTCAGCCATCGGCTGGGCAGGCGGTTTGCTGAAAAACGCCGATCTATTGGTCAAAGGTTCGGATTCCGTGGCCCTGGCCGATATAGACGATAGCAGTGAAGAAGGACAACAGGTACTCGTCTCAGCGCAGTACATTCTCAAATGTCTGGATAAAGCTGATGCGACAGAGATTTCCCTTGCGGACATGGCCGACATCGAGAAATTTGTCGCGGGTCTGGAATTCAACGGCGATGGCGTGATTCATACCGGCCAGATCGCGGATGCGGGATTGCGCAAGACGGTTGAAGACATCATCAAGTATCGCGGCTCGGTTGCCGACTTAAGCGGGAATCCAGGCATTAATCAGGAAATCAGCGATGCCTTCTTTGCCGAAGTTACCGCCTATGCGGATTGGCAGGCGAGTGCGAACGGCGATGCCGATATCCGGTTTCTGGGCGAGAAGACGCAAGCGGCGGCCGACGCTTTTCACGCCATCCGGGACAAGGTCAGCGACTACTTCACGCGCTGCCAACTGGCCGCTTATGATGCGCGCGCGGCGGTACCATTAAGCCGTTCAGCGGAGGATTATCAAAATATTGCTGCGCAAACGCTATCGGCGCAAAACACCGATATAGCAAATTTTCCGCTGGCGACGGTGGATCCCGACAAGCCCCTGCCATTAATCTCCGGTGTGAATCCCGCCTGGCAGAAACAGGTGGACGCCCTGTATGAGCAAGCCATTGTTCCATTATTTGGCAGAAAAGATAGCCTTTTCGCGGCGGAATGGGTGGCACTTTGCGTCAAGTTTACGGCGTTTGATGCATGGCAAAGTGCTAAACCGGCCTGTTCCGCGGAAGAGCTGGGCGGAGAGCGCTTGCGCGAGATTTTCGTCAGCAAGCATAAGCAGGCAATCGATAATTTGATTGGTCAGGACAAGGCGGTGGAAACCGAGGTAAAGGCAATCCGCTCGGTGGAAAAATTGTTGCGCTATAACCGTGATTTGTTCAATCTGGTCAATAATTTCGTATCGTTCCGCAGCTTCTACACCGGGCGAGATAAAGCGATATTTCAGCTGGGTACACTGTACCTGGATGGGCGCAGCTGCGACTTGTGTATCAGGGTTGAGGATATAGGCAAACACGCGGAGTTCGCCAACATGAGCGGCCTGTATCTGGCTTATTGCGATTGTGTGCGCAACGGTGGCGCGGAAAAAATAAGTATTGCCGCTGCCTTTACCGCCGGTGATTCTGATTTTCTCATGGTCGGCCGAAATGGCATTTTCTATGACCGGAAAGGCCAGGACTGGGACGCCACCATTGTGCGCATCCTCGACCATCCGATCAGCATTCGGCAGGCATTCTGGTCGCCGTATAAAAAACTGAGCAAGTTTATTAGCGAGCAACTGCAAAAAATGGCCTCATCGAGGGCTGCCGCCGCAGATGAGAAGCTGATCAAGGCAGCGGTGGAGACCGGCACGCCGGTGGCAGCCGGCACCCCCCCTCCACCGCCCAAACCCCCTTTCGATGTAGGCAAATTCGCCGGGATTTTTGCTGCAATAGGACTGGCGCTAGGCGCTATCGGCGGCATTCTTGCTTCAGTGGTCGGCGGAATACTGGGATTAAAATTCTGGCAGATACCCTTGGCCATATTCGGTCTGATGTTGCTGATTTCGGGACCGGCCATGATTGTAGCCTGGTTCAAGTTAAAGAAACGCAACCTGGGCCCGGTACTGGATGCGAACGGCTGGGCGATCAACGCTCGTGCACGCATCAATATTCCCTTTGGCACGTCGTTGACCAAGCTCGCTCATTTGCCGCAAGGCGCACGACGCTCGCTGACCGATCCATTTGAGGAAAAAAAACCGGTATGGCCTTATTACATGTTGATCGTGGGTATCATTGTGGCCTTGATCGGCTTATGGTTCATGGGAATTTTTGGGACTGCTCCCATTCAGTAGCAAGGATAGACGGGCATGCACCCACAGCGCACGTTTTTTTATTGTCTCTCAAAATGAATCTCACCTTCTTCGGAGAATCGCTCAATGAACGTTGATGAACTCAAGTCAGTAGCCGGTGCCATCGTCGCGCAACAAAAAGGTATTCTTGCAGCGGATGAAAGCAATCCCACCATCAAGAAACGTTTTGACTCGATCAAGCTTGAGTCGACCGAGGAAAACCGCCGGCGATACCGTGAATTGCTCTTCACCGCCGAGGGTATCGAGCGTTATCTCGGTGGCGTTATCCTCTTTGACGAAACCCTGCGTCAGAGTTCCCGCGATGGCACTCCTTTCGCCGAACTGCTGTCAAGGCGGGGGATTATCCCCGGCATCAAGGTGGATAAAGGCGCGAAAGCGCTGGCGATGTATTCCGGCGATCAGATCACCGAGGGCCTGGACGGCTTGCGTGAGCGGCTTGCGGAGTATAAGCAATTGGGTGCGAAGTTTGCGAAATGGCGCGGGGTTATTCAAATTGACCAACATGATATCCCCTCGGCATACGCCCTGCATGCAAATGCCCACGCATTGGCTCGCTATGCTGCTCTCTGCCAGGAAGCCGGCATAGTACCCATCGTGGAGCCGGAAGTACTCATGGACGGCCCCCATGATATGGATCGCTGTGAAGTGGTCACGTCGCATATGCTCGAGATTTTGTTCGCTGAGCTCGACGCTCACCGCGTGATATTCGAGGGTATTCTGCTCAAGCCAAATATGGTGATCGCAGGGATGAAGTGTACGCACGAGTCCAACGTGCAACAGGTTGCCGATGCTACGACTCGTTGTCTACGGCGCTACGTTCCATCGGCGGTTCCCGGGATCGTGTTCCTGTCCGGCGGCCAGAGTGCAGAAGATGCTACCGACCATCTGAACGCCATGAATGCGATGGGATCGTATCCCTGGCAACTCAGCTTCTCCTATGGGCGGGCGCTTCAGGCACCGGTTCTTAACGTCTGGCATGGAAAAGAAAGCAATGTGGCAATGGCACAAAAAGTGTTCTTCAAGCGTTGCCAATTAAACGGTTTGGCCCGTGAAGGAAAATATAACCGGACAATGGAAACGGACAAATAACTCATCACTTGCCCGATATCAAATCCATCGGGCCCACAGGCGCGCACCAAGTTCTTTGAGACGCACGCCTATGGAGCGTTGGCGCCACTTTTCAAGCCTGACGAGTCTGGAAGACTGGATATCTTTCTCGAACATCGCTTTCATTTGCTCACCAAAATCCTGCCCGAGAATCACCGCGTTGATTTCCTGATTATGCTGAAAACTGAGCCAATCAAGATTTGTTGAGCCTATGGTAGACCAAACACCGTCTATAAGCGCGGTCTTCGCATGTAGTACCGCATCTTCCCGCTCATAGATCTTCACGCCGGCGCTCAGCAGTTCATCGTAGTAGGAATGCGAAGCATAATAAACCAGATTCGAATCCGTTTTATCGGGTAGCATCAAGCGCACGTCGACATTACGTTGGGCTGCGGCCTTCAATGCAGCAAGCAATTGCGGGTCAGGTACAAAATATGCTGTTGTAATATATGCATGGGTCTCGGCGCTGTTAATCGCTGATAGCAGCGTGACATACATGGCGCTGTAAGACGCATCAGGCGAACTGCCGATGGCACGCACCACTTCATTGCCTCTACTGCCCATCTTCGGAAAAAATGATTGCGACACCGGTGGTTCACCTTTTTGCTTTTCCCAGGTCGCGAGAAATAATTTCTGAAAATCGCTGACAACTGGCCCTTCAATACGTAGATGAGTATCGCGCCATGGTGGGGTATCCGGTGTGCGCGGTTTGGATCGGGTGAAGGATCCGCTGGAATACACGCTGCTAATATTGACGCCGCCGACAAAGGCAACCTGGCCGTCAACCACCAGCAGCTTGCGATGATCGCGGCCCACCTCCCATTTCTTGCGTAGCGTCAATGGATTAATGGGATTGAATTCCAGTACGTTGATGCCACTGTCCATCATTGATTTGAAGAATTCTTTAGGTGTATCACCCGATCCGACGCTGTCGTATATAAAATTCACCTGTACGCCCTTCCTTTGCCTTTCAATCAGTGCAGCCGCGAAGCGGTGACCAATCTCATCATCCTCGATACTGTAGGTTTCCATGTTGATATGATTCTTCGCTCCCTGTATCGCGGAAAACATCGATTTGTAGGTAGCAGGGCCATCAAGCAGCAGCGTTACCTTGTTGCCCGTCACCAACGGGGGGCCCATCAGTTCCTCGACTTGTGCAAGGTGCCTGTCAAAGATGTTTGTTTTCGGGCTACCGTTCTTCAGCCCTGCCACGACCGCTTCACTTTTCTGGGCAGAAAGCGAACCCTGCGCGCCGTTTACACGTACCGCATGGGTTGTATGCGCCATTCTATCTGGCAGTGGTAGGGAACCACAGCCTGCCATCAATACCAGGCACAGTACCCCCGCACACTTCTGAATCATCATGAATTCCATTTCCTCGAGTTTTGATATTGCCGGTTATATTGTAGGACGCTTCACCAATTCACACTCCCCTGTTTGGGAATTAATATCCATGTTTCATTTATGGAATTAAATCTGAAGATTCAGAGTAGAAAGAGCAAGAATCGTTCCAAAACAGATCAGTCAGCTAGTTACCGACATGAACCTCGTAAAGTGTGAAGTTTCTCGACATACTTGGGGGCATGCCGCAAAAAGCAAAATGGGCTGACGGGGAACGGACTATGGATGTCCCCCACGGATCGCCGGAAGGACGGGTAATTACCCGAAGTATTTAGTCGAGCGTGGGGAAGATGGGAAACTGCTATGCATCACATCCGGGAGCTTCATGAGTCCTCTATGAGGCATGTTACTGTCATGGCCGGGATAACAACCGGACTCGCGATCGTACCCGCGATGCTACCGCCACTTTTGGAGATACTTTGAGGTACCGAATGAGTGGTTAATGCTTCTGATATAACCCGATCAGCTCGGAATGGGCGATGACGTGCCCTTGCATCGTTTGTTCCAGCTTTGCCTTGGTAGGCTGATTCAAATCCGGCAATACAGTATCCAACGCATAGAGCTTATGAAAATAGCGATGGCTGCCTATCGGCGGACATGGTCCACCGTAGCCGGTGCGCTGCCAGTCATTAAGTCCTTCCAGGGTTCCAGTTGGAAGATCCCTTGCCGCAATGGCCTCGGGTAAACCGCTGGTATTGACCGGGATGTTGTAGAGCACCCAATGCACCCAGGTTCTTTTAGGTGCGGCCGGATCGGGCGCGTCCGGATCATCCATGATTAAAACCAGACTCTTCGTCCCCTCGGGTATTTCTGTCCAGAAAAGTTCGGGGGAAGTATCATGGCCCTCGCAAGTATGGCGGGTGGGAATGGCTCCCAAGTGAGGAAAAGATGATGAAGTAATGGTCATGGTCATGATGGTTTTCTCCTTCTTGCTGATGGGCAATCCTGTTTCAGCCGCTCCCGCCACAATACAGACGAGGGCGATTCCGAGCGAGACGGCAACAATGCCAACGCGCGACCGCCGGATGAAATAAGCGCCCGCTTCCATTCGTTACGATATGGGAATGGTTCTTCCCTTCTCGCCACCCAATTTCGGCAAACTGACGGTCAGGACACCATTCTTATAGCTTGCTTGCGCGTCGTTCGTATCCACATTGCGCGGCAACGGAATAGCGCGCTGGAATGCCCCATAGGCACGCTCCATAACATGGTAGGTGCTATCCTGGGTAGTACGCTCGAAACGCTTCTCGCCGCGCAGATAAAGCATGCCGCCGTCAATGGTGATGTGGCAGTCCTCTTTCTCCATACCGGGTAGCTCCACCCGTACCACAATCTCCTTGTCCGTTTCCTCTATTTCGCCCGCCAGTAAGCTCCAGCGCGGAAAAGTTGGACGCATATCACCAGCGTCGTGCTCGTCGTGTTCCTCACTTTTATGCCGGGTAAATTGAGTCAGCGCTTCACTGCTATGGTTGAGGAGTTCGCGCCACCCTTCTGAAATATTCTCCCAAGTACGGCTCAAGTCACGACCGATATTTTTTCCTGCCTGTTTCAAAGAATCCAGCATGGCTTACTCCGCTTATTGTCAGTTTGACTCATCATTCACAAATATTTTTTACGCCACTTGGTGGCCATTTCTTGATGGGTTCGCTACGGGGTGGATTCAAATTAAATGGATAAGCATGGAAGAAAAATATTTCCGGGTTTCATAACACGTCCTCATGACCTGCTTATTGACGACGCCTCGTTTCCTTTTGCCGCTGGTATTTGACCAGCTTGGCAATTGCGAGCAGCTCTTCCGACAGCAGTTCCAACAAATCATCGAGCGTAAGAATACCCACCAACCCACCGTTTTCATCCACGATCGGCAATCGCCTTACAGCCTTGCTGCGCATATATTGAATCGCTTCGAATACCCCGATGCTTTCATTCACAGTCGCCAGTTCTCGCACCATGATATCGCCTACGGTAATCACTTTCTGGTCGAGATCCGGAGCCATGATTTCTACCACCAGATCACGGTCGGTAACGATCCCGACTGGAACCTGAACGCCACCACGCTCTTCGACAACCAGAACATCACCGATATGATGCTGCCGCATGAGCTTGGCCGCTTCCTGAATGGTATCCTCACGTTTCAGGATAACAACATCGCGGTTACAGATTTCACCGACAGGCATGATGCCCTCCAATATAGTTAAATATTTCGTGCCGGGTGGCATGACGCATGATGCCTGCGCCGATCAAGCGAGGATTAGCGGTCAGAGTCTCCCACGTTATAGGGTGTGCCATCCATCCCGGGCGAGCCTTCCACTTCCGTTTTCGCCGCCAGCCAGTCTTGCGCATGAGCGCCACGGCGTTCAGTTCGATAATAAGAGGCGGTCGAGATCATCTGATAACCATTTCTTCGCTCCCCTACTTTATGTTCGCCGGATCGACGAGTTTTCGCCGTCATTGACTCAGCGGGTATCGATTTTTTTGAGGGTTCAACAAATTTGCTTTCATTTCTTTTTCTCTTCATACTTCCCGCATCGGGATTGCTCAATGGTTTGCTTGACAAAATATGACCTCTAAAAATGAATTAAAGAACTATGCGGAGAATGTCACCATTTAACCGCGCAACCTGATCCAACGATAAGACTTTTAATTATTAACAGTTCCTTGTGACAATCTCTGTACGCTTTCGAACATTGGGCGATAGATCATTTGGAACTAGGGCCTGCTAACAGGCCCTGGTAGGCATACAGCACGATTTACTTGCTCTTGCAGATTCCTGGGCAGTCCGCTCCCCCCTGTTTGGGATCGCAATCGTCGGAGGGATCATCCACGCAAACTCTGCCATTGGCACATTGAATTCCTGCAATTCCACCGCAGGCTTGCGGTTCGGTTTTCTTGCACTCGCCCTCGTGCTCAACGGATACGCCCGCAGCTGCCGCAGTACATGCGTTCCCGTACGTCTTGCCGTCGCAACCACATACCGGTCTGAACTCCCGGGTGCAAATCGTAGGCCTGGTCTTGCATGTGCCTTGCGCATCCGGCATCTTGCATCGGCCGGTACCAAAATCGCAGTACTGTTGCGCGTCAGGACAGGTTTCTCCGGCGATTCCGCCACAAGTCAGTGGCCCGCCGGGGCTCGACTCGATCGGCTTGCATTGCGAAGTTAACTCCACATTAAGAAATGTGCCTGCTTTGGGATGAATGGAACGCAACTGTCTTACAAAAGCGTTAAACTTCTTTGACGTTGTGTTGAAACCCGCCTCCGCACATGCGAGTAAACCCCCTTCGATCGGAATGGGTCCACCCGCTCTGGGGCTATAAACAGCGAATGTATCCACAGTATTAGCGGTAATTGCCTGCCCTACAAGCTTACGCACTGATCGCAAGGCGGCGTTATCGAGACCGCGCCCATCATTGGTTAAAGTAATATTAACGGCATGTTCCGCGGGATCCACAGGGGTCTGAGCAATGGCCGGTGTGATGCTGGAAAGCGCTGTACCCACCAGACAAACGTAAATTAACCTTTTCATTTTCTCTCCTCCTATCTGTAAATCGTTGGCAAATCTGCGAAGGCTAACGGCATACCCATGAGATGCCCGTTGATACCCAGGCAATATCCACTCACAACAAAAGCATCACATCCTTTTTGTAGTAAAGAAAATGCAAAAGTAAAGACGGATTTGTGGCTGGTGAAACAAGTCCAGTGACTGGCTGCATCATCCCGGCGGAAAAAACACATTGACGAACGACCAAAAACCGGTCCATGCGTGATGCCTGGCCCGGTTTTATGGCGCGAATCTGCTCGTGGTTGCTACTGGATTACCATTACATTCACAGAAGTGGGCGTGGTATTGCCTGCTGCATCCTTCGTTACCACCTCGATAGTATGCGCCCCGGCCGCGACTTTACGGATATTCCAGTTGTAACCCAGCGTGCCCCCGCTTCCGGTTGCCTTCAGCACCCCATCGATATAGACGGTTTGCGTAATGCCTGCAGCGCCGCTATCGTCTGTGGCGTTTATACTGACCGGCACATTGGTACCGGAGACATTACCCGCCACCGGATTGATGATTTTTACCACCGGCGCTGTCGTATCTTTGGGAACTGTTACGGTTCCATTGGCTACATTCACCGCTACGGCGGCCGAAGCCTTGGAGTTGCCGGCCGCGTCGAACGCATAGGCAACCAGATTGGACATGCCGTTGGGAGTGCCGGCCGAATCCCAGGTGAAACCAAACGGCGCCGAGGTATCGATGGCGACCGTGGTGCTGTTGACCCGCAGCTCGACGCGGGTCACACCCACATTGTCGGTCGCTGCCACATTCACGCCGACCAGCCCCGTCACCGTGGCGCCACCCAGGGGGGCGGAAATGGAAACCACCGGGGCCTGGGTATCCGGAGCCTCGGCGGTGGCCGCGGCAGCCTGCACAGCCCGTGCGGCATTCACTCGTCCATAGCCATAATAGGCATCGCGGCCGGCGGCACCCAGGTCAACCGCCGTGGAGTACAGCAGACTCTCGACCTGGGTATTGGGCAGCGCTGGCTTGGCCGCCATCATGAGCGCAACCACGCCGGCAGTGACCGGACTCGATACTGAAGTGCCGGAAACCGCCCCGTAACCCCCTCCCTTGCTCGTCGTCCAGATCCCCGTGCCAGGTGCAGCCATGGCCACAAAAGTCCCATAGCTCGACCAGCTGGCTCTCACGTCATTGCCATCGGTGGCCGATACCGGAATCATCGCCGTGGTGGGAGTGAAATTCTCATTGATACCGTTGTTGCCGGCGGCCACTATCACCAGCCCCCCCTTGTCCTTCATGTATTGCGCAGCACTGACTACTGCCGGCCGGCTGGGCTGATTTGCAAAGCTGATGCTGGCAACGCGTATGCCGCGGTCGGCTGCATAGATCAAGCCATTGGCGATCATACTGGTATAACCGCCGCCGCTGACGTCGGTAACACGAATCGGCATGATCTTCGATTGACCCGCCACCGAGGTCACTCCTATGCCATTATTGCCGGCCGCGGCGGCCGCGCCTGCGACTTTGGTGCCATGGCCAAAAACGTCCGAGGTATTGGAATTATTGTCGTAGAAATTCCACCCCGGCACCAGCCGGGTGGCAAGATCGGGATGGGCGCTATCGACACCTGAATCCAGTATGGCAATGGTCACACCCGCGCCCTGAGAACTATCCCAGGCCGCGGGCGCACCGATTTTTGGCAGATGCCACGCGCTGCCATAGTAAGGATCATTCGGCACCAGTTCGGGCGAATCACGATAATCGGGTTCCGCCAACTTGAGATGCGGGTGGCGAGCCAGCCTTGCAGCGACCGCCTTTTCCGAGGCATTACCCGGCAAGTCCACGATGTACAAGTCGCTCTGCCCGATCTTCCTGGCCTTGCCGCCGTGGGCGCCGAGTATCTTTGCCAGTTCCTTTTCCGGCAGCCCGGCGCGCGGCATCACCAGAATCCGTCCTTTTGCCCATGTTTCGGAACCAGCCGATCGCGACCCCTTGTCTTCCGGAGGTGCGGCGTTGGAAACCACCGGGGCTGTCATGCAACTGGTCAATACGAATGCCGCGACACCGTGCCGCGCAAGGATGAGACGCCGTGAGCCAAAAAAGCCTGAAAGAGTTAGTGTTGCGGCCCCCGCAGCCGGACCCTCTACCCCGGCAGCAGGTAATGCACGTTTGTTAATATTCACCCGTAGTTCCTCCTCGTGATAGGGAGGCGGAACCGCCTGGATAGGCCTGGAGAGAAAAACGCTCAGTAATTGGCTATGAAAATCCGAATCCGAACGTATTACTTGATTCCCGTCAATTCACAACTTGACTAAGAAAATGGCGTTATCTGGCAGTCCTGCCGTCCTGGGGCGTATGCCCGGTAGACCGTCGACTTTGCGCCCCCCGCTTTCGCGAGGTTTGCCCTTTACAGATCAAGAATTCTGGCGTTATCTTACATGAACCACGCACGTTGCCTATTAGACTGAAGTACAACTTGGGAGTAAACAATGGGTACAAAAAAACGGAAAGAAAATTATCAGCAAGCAAGGTGTCTCACATTGCTGCTAATTGAATTAACTGAGGATTATCAAATGCGCAAGCACAAGAAGCGATATTGCCTGAGGGGCAATGCATAATTGCCATTGCAAGCCAACGTACGCTGCAGGAGGATCGCTCTTGATAGTCAGCAAACAACAAACCCGCCGAAGCGGGTCTGTATGTTGAAGCTGGGAAAGTTAACTATTTTTTCTGCCTGCGGGCTGCACCGAGTCCCAATAGACCCAAGCCAAGAAGTGTGAGTGTCGCTGGCTCAGCAATAAGGACGGGGGGGTCGCGAGGATCGCCGGGAACATTGAGTTCCGTCAGACTTGTTCCATACTGAAAGCTGACGTTCGAAATGTCAGTTATTGATAAGCCATTTACGCCAGTCAGGACAAAAACAACCGTATCTTGGATGAGAGGATCCTTGGACAACCCACCGTTTGGATTAAAACCCGATGCGGCCGAAATAATCCCGAAATTTATTCCATTGAGTGATGCTGGCTTGTCCAGATCGGCGCCGGCAAGGCCATTATTGAAATTGCCGATATTGCCCGATATGCCGCTGGTCAGATAGCCCGAGCTTGAAATTCCCCTGTCAGCACCGCCGGTAAACGAAGTCGCCTGGTAGCCAAATTCGCCGCTAACGTTCGTGAGACCGGTGCAATTGGCTAAATCGCAGGCACCCAGAATAGACGACCCAGCGCCTACCGTCGCCGAAACCGGCGTCAGAAGGGGATTCCCCGTGAAATCCCAAAATAGACCGGTAAGAGTACTGCCCGGCACATCTTGCCCGCTGTTCGAGGGTGAAGTATTTTGCAAAGTGATCGTTAAATTGTTGCCGACAATATCGAAAATAGCTGATGCGGCGACAGGAACGCCGCCTGGACCTGTCCCCGAACCCGTAAAGGTAATAGGAACTGCCATAGCGTCCAATGATGCAGCCGATGCTACAAGCACCCCCGCAAACGCTACGGATAATTTTGAGTATTTCATTTTTTTATGACTCCTGGTAGTAAGCTACAAATATGTTTTTGACCCTAATTACATATAAAGCAATTTACGTGCCATGTTATATAACTCATTAATTTCAATTAAGATTAAGCTCTCCCTATACTGATAATCCACACGTTGGTAAAAATACTCGACAGAAAAAGATCTTCAAAAAAGCCTGCGTCGCTTCTTTACGCTTAAATTGAGCTACTTTGTAAGCTGTTAAAAAATCGCTTTGATATGCTTATTTAATTCATTATTAATTTCTTTAGCAAATGCGCGCATTTGCTCTGACAGCGCGATAGATTCGTTGTCAACAAAAAAAACGGGAAGAAAGTTATCAGCAAGTAAGGTCTCATATTGCTACTAACCGAATTAACTGAGGATTATCAAATGTGCAAGCACAAGAAGCGATATTGCCTGAGGAGCAATATATAATTGCTATTGCAAGAGAAAGTACGCTGCAGGAGGATCGCTCCTTGATAGTCAGAAAACAACAAACCCGCCGAAGCGGGTCTGTATGCTGAAACTGGGAAAGTTAACTATCTTTTCTGCCTGCGGGCTACACCGAGTCCCAATAGACCCAAGCCAAGAAGCGCGAGTGTCGCTGGCTCAGGAATAAGGACAGGGGGATCGCGGGGATCGCCGGGAACATTGAGTTCCGTCAGACTCGTTCCATACTGAAAGCTGACGTTCGAAATGTCAGTTATTGACAAGCCATTTACGCCAGTCAGGACAAAAACAACCGTATCTTGGATGAGAGGATCCTTGGACAACCCACCGTTTGGATTAAAACCCGATGCGGCTGAAATAATCCCGAAATTTATCCCATCAAGTGATGCAGGCTTATCCAGATCAGTGCCGGCAAGGCCATTATTGAAATTGCCGATATTGCCCGATAAGCCGCTGGTCAGATAGCCTGAGCTTGAAATTCCTCTATCAGCACCGCCGGTAAACGAGGCCGCCTGGTATCCAAATTCGCCGCTAACGTTCGTGAGACCAGTGCAATTGACCAAATCGCAGGCACCCAGAATAGACGACCCAGCGCCTACCGTCGCCGAAACCGGCGTCAGAAGGGGATTTCCCGTGAAATTCCAAAATAGACCGGTAAGAGTACTGCCCGGCACATCTTGCCCGCTGTTCGAGGGTGAAGTATTTTGCAAGGTGACCGTTAAATTATTGCCGACAATATTGAAAATAGCTGATGCGGTGACAGGAACGCCGCCTGGGCCTGTCCCCGAACCCGTAAAGGTAATAGGAATCGCCATAGCGTCCAATGATGCAGCCGATGCTACAAGCATCCCCGCAAACGCTACAGATAATTTTGAGTATTTCATTTTTTATGACTCCTGGTAGTAAACTACAAATATGTTTGACCCTAATCGCATATGAAGCAATTTACGTGCCATATTTTATAATATCATTAATTTTAATTAAATTTAAGCTCTTCCTATATTGATAGTCCATATTTCTGTAAGAATACTCGACAAAAGAAATCCTCAAAAAAGCCTGCATCGCTTCTTTAAGCCTAAGTTGAATTACTTTGTAAAACTGTTAGGTTTTACTAGCGATGTTGTCAGCGTCACTAGGGCCTGTTAACACCGGAGAATAGTTGGATTGCATTTTACTGACTTCGGAGGTCTTGGCTTCGGACTGAGAAACACCTTGTCGATTCAAAGGATATTAGCGTAAGGACTTACTGCTCGCGGGCTGGCAACCAGTCATTCGCGACTCCCTGTAACGCTTTGTATGCCCGGGTGCCTGAACTCGCAATAATTGTACGTTAGGGTATTGATTCCCCGGTTGAACAGCCTTTGTCATATAAGATGGATTCGGTATCGGAATGTAAACAATTCCGACAAAAGCAGGATCGCAAATATGGAACCCCTTATCCATTTTCAAGCGCCAGGGGCAGCTCGGGCAGACCCAACAAAAACCGGCCCATGTGATGCCTGGGCCGGTTTTATAGCGCGAATCCGCTCGTGTTGCTACTTGATTACCATTACATTGACGGAAGCAGACGAGGCATTGCCCGCTTTATCCTTCGCCACCGCCCGGATGGTATGCGTTCCAGCTGTGACACTATTGGTGCGGGTATTCCAGTTGTAACCCAGCGTGCTCCCGCTTCCGGTTGCCTTCAGCACCCCATCGATATAGACGGTTTGCGTAATGCCTGCGGCACCGCTATTGTCGGTTGCGTTTAAGCTGATAGCGACGTTACTGGAGATATTACCCGCCACCGGATTGATGATTTTTACCACCGGCGCTGTCGTATCTTTGGGAACTGTCACGGTTCCATTGGCCACATTCACCGCTACGGCGGCCGAAGCCTTGGAGTTGCCGGCCGCGTCGAATGCATAGGCAACCAGATTGGACATGCCGTTGGGGGTGCCGGCCGAATTCCAGGTGAAGCCAAACGGCGCCGAGGTATCGATCGCGACCGTGGCGCTGTTGACCCGCAGCTCGACACGGGTCACGCCCACATTGTCGGTCGCGGTCACATTCACGCCGACCAGTCCCGTCACCGTGGCACCGCCCAGGGGGGCGGAAATGGAAACCGCCGGAACCTGGGTATCTGCTGTTTGGGTAGCACCCACGGCGGCCTTTATCGCCCGTGCGGCATTCACTCGTCCATAGCCATAATAGGCATCGCGGCCGGCGGCACCCAGGTCAACCGCCGTGGAGTACAGCAGACTCTCGACCTGGGTATTGGGCAGCGCTGGCTTGGCCGCCATCATGAGCGCAACCACGCCGGCAGTGACCGGACTCGATACTGAAGTGCCGGAAACCGCCCCGTAACCCCCTCCCTTGCTCGTCGTCCAGATCCCCGTGCCAGGTGCAGCCATGGCCACAAAAGTCCCATAGCTCGACCAGCTGGCTCTCACGTCATTGCCATCGGTGGCCGATACCGGAATCATCGCCGTGGTGGGAGTGAAATTCTCATTGATACCGTTGTTGCCGGCGGCCACTATCACCAGCCCCCCCTTGTCCTTCATGTATTGCGCAGCACTGACTACTGCCGGCCGGCTGGGCTGATTTGCAAAGCTGATGCTGGCAACGCGTATGCCGCGGTCGGCTGCATAGATCAAGCCATTGGCGATCATACTGGTATAACCGCCGCCGCTGACGTCGGTAACACGAATCGGCATGATCTTCGATTGACCCGCCACCGAGGTCACTCCTATGCCATTATTGCCGGCCGCGGCGGCCGCGCCTGCGACTTTGGTGCCATGGCCAAAAACGTCCGAGGTATTGGAATTATTGTCGTAGAAATTCCACCCCGGCACCAGCCGGGTGGCAAGATCGGGATGGGCGCTATCGACACCTGAATCCAGTATGGCAATGGTCACACCCGCGCCCTGAGAACTATCCCAGGCCGCGGGCGCACCGATTTTTGGCAGATGCCACGCGCTGCCATAGTAAGGATCATTCGGCACCAGTTCGGGCGAATCACGATAATCGGGTTCCGCCAACTTGAGATGCGGGTGGCGAGCCAGCCTTGCAGCGACCGCCTTTTCCGAGGCATTACCCGGCAAGTCCACGATGTACAAGTCGCTCTGCCCGATCTTCCTGGCCTTGCCGCCGTGGGCGCCGAGTATCTTTGCCAGTTCCTTTTCCGGCAGCCCGGCGCGCGGCATCACCAGAATCCGTCCTTTTGCCCATGTTTCGGAACCAGCCGATCGCGACCCCTTGTCTTCCGGAGGTGCGGCGTTGGAAACCACCGGGGCTGTCATGCAACTGGTCAATACGAATGCCGCGACACCGTGCCGCGCAAGGATGAGACGCCGTGAGCCAAAAAAGCCTGAAAGAGTTAGTGTTGCGGCCCCCGCAGCCGGACCCTCTACCCCGGCAGCAGGTAATGCACGTTTGTTAATATTCATGCTTTGATTTCCTCTTCTCATTATTTCTGATTTTGAAAAATTCCACATGGGAATACCTATGGAAGCACAACCGGCATGAAGCCCATTTCTTCCCGCCGCATTTCTTTGCCGTCTGTAATGACGATGTGAAAGCCGGTTGAATCCACTCGCCCCCTGATCCATAAGCCGGTGGATGCAAATGGAGCCTTGCTCGAAGACGGATAAACAGGATCTGACCCAGGGGATCGCTTCCTCGGTCAGCCATGGCCCTACGCGCACCCTTTAGCTATGGGTCAAAGAAGGAAGGAAACTGGACAGAATGGCCCTGAATGGACTTTTATGATGTCTTGATACCGATCCGGATCACAAAATCCGGATTAGTCAAAGAACAGCTTGAATGCCGTGCACTCCCAGGAAACTATCTTGTATCGTCATCTTTTGAATCCTTCTTTTTTACTTTTGTTTTGTTACGGTTTCTGTATTTCTTATCTGTGATCGCTCCTTTGCACTTTAGCAAATGATCGGGCAATGCGATTGAAGCATTTATCATGCCAGAATATATAATTCATACGAAACAATAAGTTAACACAAACTCCAGGAGAGAATAGAAAAAATTATGTAGCCTTCCAGCAACATAATATTGATGAGTTAATATAACTGATTGAAAAAATTGAATATGCCATGTCGTCAAATCACGACAAACAGATATGCCATGACAGGTCAGTGAAATACCGCCTTCGCCGGAGTGATGTTATTAATGTTTGTTCCGGGGATGAATGGTTTAATGCGAAGTGATGCGAATGAATGTCCCCGTCACACTCACCATGCCCGATTCGGGCAGAGCTTCGATCCGTCCGCCATCGAAACGGACCTGCTGCGATTGCATTGCCGCCACCCAGTTAAGCCAGTCCGCGAACGGCACGGCGCTGAACCCTACCTGAACCTGATTCGCGTCCGTCGCGTCGAGGCTGACCAGTGCATGGGATAACCCCGCGGCATTAATCCGGGTTTGCATCAGTGTGCGCAAATCATCGGGTGATGCTGCCAAGGGTGGGGCGGCGCGCAGGCTTTCATGCTCGGACGCCTGTTGTTCGAGGCGGACTGACTGTGCCCGAAGCACCGGAACACTCGCACGCAGCTGGGTACGCGCCCGGTCCGCCTCCACTACCAACCATAGATACAGGGTTACACTCAGAAAAATGGCCAGCAAAGCAATGGATATACGCTCACGCGGCGCACGCGATTCCCAGAGTTTAAGAATCCGTGCTCTCATGATGCCCTTAGATTGATGACAACGACTCCGGTCCCCGCTTCAGCGGGAACCGGGGGAACATCCACGCTCAGGCCGTTTTCCCGCAAGCGTGCAACAATATGGCGTATTGCCGCTTCGTCGATGGCGGCAAGTTCCAGCGTCATCCGCGCATCCTCATAGGTAATGGCGCGCAAGCTGCCTGGAGCCGATTCCTTCAAACTCACCGCCGCCATTTCGATCATCGGCAGGAAATCGCCACTATCGGGTACGCCGGCGGCATGACGGGCCTCGGCGAGTTTACGGCGCATTTGCAAGGCCGGGTCCACTACCGCGACCGCGTCGGGAAAGGTAGCACGAAACCGCGACTCCATTTGCTGGCGCAATGCCCGCTGCTCGCTGGCAAGCAATGTCCAGTCGGCGGCAAGCGCAATGGCATGGAGCGCCAGCGCACTCCCCACGATCCAGGCCGCCGGCCGCAGGCGCGCCGTCAATCCCGGAAAAATGCGCCCACGCTTGCGCTCCCGCAACAGGTTGACGCTGGCATCCGTCAGCCCCTTCCGCCAGTCCCAGTCTCCCCCGAGGCGGATGGTAACGCCGAGTTCACGCTGCCAGGCATCGATATCCGGCGTTAACATGCGTTCTTCAGCCGATTCGTCCGCTGGCGCCATTACGTAAAGTGCGATGGATACCGGTCTGGCCCCGCGCTTCTCCGCCTCTTCCAGCATGAGCTGTAAAGATAGCGGAGGCGACGCCTGGCTGCCGCAATCAGTCGCCGCACCTTCAAACTCGCCAGTGCGCACAAATCCTTCGCGGCCATCCCAGGCAAGACTCCATTCACCCGCTATCCACGGCAACAACAGTGTTTCACAGTACATCCCATCAACCCGCATACCCGCCGCGTCAAGCGCATCGAGCCAGTATTGCAGCTGTTTCCGGTCGACAACCGCAAGTACGTCGTCATCTCCCGTGAAACCGATCCAGCTTACCTGGTTGGCATCCGGCTCGCGCAGGGTTTCCTCTTCAACCGCAAAAGCCAGTATGGCGCTTGCGCGGCGCTTGGCCGCAGGGGGTAAACGGGCACGCGTGAGCAAAACCTGGGCGGCGGGTATGATCAACTGCACGCGCCCGGCGCGCCCATGCCTGGCGCATTGCAGCAGATCGGCAAGCTGTCCCTCAAGCTGCCCTCCCCCTGTAATGGGCGCGCGATCCTCATCCACGCAGACCCATTCACATCTCAGCGATTCATCCGGAAGCCGGCAATAAATTCTCAGCAGGTTCATAGGTACTTGCGCCAGATGATGATGGGCCATCCAGCATCCACACGGGCAAGCAATACCATGCCTTGCGCCTGCGCCTCGCCTCTCGTTACGCGCAGCGTCGCCATGAAATAATCGCTGCTTATGCTGACGTCGCTATCCTCCGCCACGGCACCCTCAGGGAGCCGGTTAAGAAAATCGGCATCATCGCGAAAATAGGCACGCTGGCGCTGCTCGACCAGCGTGCGCGCACCGTTGATCCCCAGGCCTTCTATCACAGCGGCCAGAACCTCCGGCGGCGCGGTATTCACGTTGATAGGGGTAAAGCGCGGCAGTGCCGTCACAAACGGGCGCAAGCGCGCGCGTACCGCACTGTCAAAACCACGGACCAGCGCAAGCTCAGTCATATCGGTTAGCGGCCGGTTGGAAGCAAGGTAAGGCGGAGTCAACCCAAGATAGTATTCATCTTCCGCGCCCCCTTGCGGCTGTGGCGCGCTATCGGCATCCATCCAGTCGACAAGCGCATCGGCGAGCGCCGCCGGCAGACTCAAAAGCGCCAGCAGGCGCTTGAAGCGGACGAGATGTGTGGCGCTGATTTTCCCATCCTGCATCAGGTTATTGAGATTGAACATGCCCTGCTGATCATCAATATGGCCGGCAAGCTCGCCTTTTTCGATGGGCATCACAGGCATTCGCAGAGCCCATGCTTCCCCCAGATGGTCGACATTGCTTAAGCGGCGATCATCGCTCAGTACGGCGCGCACCCAATCCACGCCGGCTTGCACCATGACCTGTGCCTGAACGTGCTCGTTCGTGAGCTGATTCTGCCGCATCCAGATACTCTGCGGGATGATAATCGCGGTTGCCGCCATGGTGGCAAGCGCAACAACACTCATGGCCAGCACGACCGCGACACCACGTTGCGCCGCTTTCATGGCATCAGTGGAAAATACGCTCGATTTCCTCGCCCGAGGCAAGCACGATACGCACACGCACGGCCTGGGGAATCGAAGAAATTGCGGCAATCGGCGAACCCGCCATCATGTCTGGCCAGATATTCATCCATAGTCGATCGGCATTGAGATATTGTAATTCGAGTGTGGCGACTCCGGCTAATACGGGATAGCGTTCCGGTTGCACGCCGGGCGCGGCATCGAGACCGGGCCATAGCCAAAGCTCGATTTCCTGTTTTTCGTTAAGCATGTAGCCGATCCGCCGCGCAGTATCCATGCCGTCGGTCGAGGCAAAGCGGCTGAATTCCAGATGCGGGGATAATACGCCTTCAGGCGTTGCCAGAAGCCTTCCATTCCACGCTGGTGCGGCTCCGGATGCACCCCGTACCGGACGTGGTGCCGCAAGTTGCATATCACGCTCAAAGCGCATGAAAAAAGATGTGACACGCCGCCACTTCCCGGTCTCCTGCTGGACGTATTCCCGCGCATCAAGTACCGCACCCAGTCCTCGATAGGACATCAGCGCCAGCAGAGAGAGGATAATCAAGGCGGTCAGCAGTTCGATCAATGTAAATCCATGGGACATCGAACCGGAAACGGATTTCATTCTAAATCCGGCAGTTGGACAGGGTGGACCAGGACGGTGAAGATCCGGTTTCGAAAATAATCTTTGTGGGTCATGGCGTTTGATTAACGAATGAGCGATCAACTGCCGGATTTAGCTTCATTGAACTATCCCCGGCGGCTGCGCCAGAAACCCCGTAAGCTGCGCAAGCAGGTAGGATTCCTGGGGGACCGCGAATACGAAAATATTGACCCTGCGAAAGGCCGGGTTGGACGTCTCACTGACTTCCTCACGCCAGATGAAATGAGTATTTCCCTGACGTGCCGTACCCTGGTATGTGCCCGACGGCAGCCAATCCCCTCGCGCGCGCTGCTCCGCCAGCAGATTCTCCGCGACCCAACTGGCGAACAGGCGAGAACGCAATTCGCCGACATTGCTGGTACCCTGTCCCGTGGCACGCAGCGCCGCCATGAGCGCGACCGCGATAATCGCCAATGCGGCCAGCACTTCGATCAGCGTGAACCCGGTCTCGTTATTGCGGCGCATTTTTGCTATTTGCTTTGTCTGGTTCCGGCAACACACGCACCTCTCCGACCGGAGAACCGGCAACAGTACAATACTCCGCGCCAAGCGCCAGTTTGATGACGTAAGCCATGGTTGAACCCTGGGGACTGAATTCCAGCCGCATGGCGTCGCGCACGCGCATGGTCTCGATTAGCAGGCTGGCAATCGTCATACCTTGTGGCAGTGTTCGCGCACGCAACAACCCATCGCCGCGAATTTCCAGCCATCCGGCATTCTCGCGATACCGCCAGAACCGATAACCCGGACCATCAGCGGTCCATGCAATGGGTTTGCCCGAGATGCGTGCCTCGATTCCGGCGAGATCAAGAAGCTGTGCCAGCCGCTCCGCCTCGACGCGAAGCAGCGCGCGTTCATCCGGCCGTACGATGACGGTGACCAGACCGGCAAAAAGACCCATGATCACCAGCGCGACAAGCACCTCGATAAGCGTGAAACCCCGGCCTCCCTTTGCTGTGATCGTGGTGATCACGATTTTCGCCCACCCTGGAAATCCGGGAATCTTTGAATGAATCCCCCTTGCCTCCCTCGCTTTTGGGGAATCCCGTGGCGCAAAACCGCCCTCCCCCCAGCGGACAAACTCGTTGACTTATCCAGTGATTCCCTAAAGATTCCAGGAACCGATATCAGCGTCATTGCCTTCTCCACCCGCAACGCCGTCCGCACCAAAACTGAAAACATCAATCTCTCCATGTACACCGGGGTTCAGATACTGGTAGGGACTACCCCACGGATCTTTGGGAAGCCGCTCCACATAACCTCCCGCCTTCCAGTTGGGTGGTATCGGCGGAACAGCCGGTTTTGTCACCAGCGCCTGCAACCCCTGCTCGGTCTTGGGGTAGCGTTGATTGTCGAGACGGTAAAGCTTGAGCATCTGCATCAGGCTGGCAACGTCCTGTTTCGCAGCGATTATGCGCGCTTCATCAGGCCGGCTGATGATTTTTGGCACCACCATGACGGCGAGAATTCCGAGAATAACCACTACCACCATCACTTCGAGCAACGTAAAACCACGTTGCTTCTTAATCACGGTCTGCATCGACAGATTACCTTTACCAATTGAACGGAAAAAACAACATTCTGCATTATTTTTTCGTGTGCAGGGAGCGGAATACCACCATAAAACGGGACCAGGAAACCCCTTTTTGTCGATTCCTGGCTGCCATGATGAATGCCTTACAATTTTTGCGATCTGTTAAATTCGGTTGTTTCATGGCAATGGTCCGGCATCGATAATGCTCATATTCTACAGTTGCGAAGACTGTTCCGAGTTTCCTTAAGACAGGTCTTAAAGAGCTTTAGTCTGGTCCCGGCATGCATCGGCTAAGGAATCTGGAGTAACCCCAAGCAGGCGTCCATGGAGGACTTATTCAAAGATTCCCAAGTAATACACAACCGATCTTTCTTTGTATCCTTCGCATCCTGATTCGTCTAGGGTCTGTTAACACTTATTTCGCATCCGCGTTGCTACACAAAAAACGCGGAGGCAAGTCCATAGTAACCTATGGCCAAGCTTCGCAACGCGGCATCCGCGTTTTTTGTGCGCAACTTGCCCGCCTCCTGGAAAAGCCAGTTAACGGCGGCTCAACAAAACCCTGCTCAGTAGCAAGTCGGTAGCGGTACGAGGCATCATTTTTATAGTCTATTGCTCCGGCGAGAAAATACTACTCATTTCGTTGTGCCGGGGCTTGACCCGGAATCCAGTCCACGTCAACAAGGGCGCGCTTTGAACGACACTGGATACCGGCTTCCGCCGGCATGATGACTGTAATGTTCACTCGCCGGCAAATGGCCGGTCAGCCGCCGGATTCAGGTTCATTTCGTCAAACCGGAAAGGCGTGAACAAGGTACAATTACCCCCGCTGATTCAGCGCCGGGAATTGGCCCTCTTAAAGGGGCCTTATTCAATGTTTTGCATTCTCCGCGATGGTTTATAATTTCCTTGTCGTGGGGAAATATGAAAGTCATTTCCCAACCAGACTCTCAGCCAAAGCCATTCGGCTTTACGTACAAGTCTTATAAATCATCAATTCAGATTTATCCGCTAGAAAATTGGATGACTCACCGAATACAAACACTTTCGGTGTTCCAATAGCAATCCGGAGCAATATTAGGATGCGGGCAGCTCCCATCGATCGATCAGGCTTCGCACAGACAGCTATTGTGTCTTTGGTGACGCTTGCCGCATTGGCAATACTTGGTTTGGTTTTTGCATACTGGATCTGGGCGTGGTTCGCAGCGCGCCCCGTCCCGGTAACTCCGATATCTTCCGAAACGGGAGGCAACATAGCGGTTGCCAATGACCTGTTCGGTGTTGCGCAGCGCGAACAGAATGTTGCCGCCCCATCCGGGATCTCGGTAAAACTGCTTGGCGTTGTCGCTGCCTCTGCCGGTAGGCGTGGATATGCGATCATGCAGCTTGATTCAAAAGAGATTCTCGCGGTGTTGGAAGGCGAGGACATCATCCCCGGCGTCCGGCTCACGGAGGTTCATCCGAATCACATTATCCTGGAACGCAATGGATTGCTCGAAACCCTCGCATGGCCGGGAAAAAGTTCACCCACGGATTCCCCTATGTCATCAGAAATCCATTCCCCTGCGGAATCCCTCACTCCATAAATCAACGAATGATACACGGCATGATCGACGCACCTGCAAAGGGTAAAAACATGAAGTATCGCGGGTTAAGCGCAGCGTTTTTATGGACGGTCATATCGGTTTCAATCGGTCAGGCCTGGTCTGCCGGCACAGTAACCCCTGAATCGCCACAGGGAACAGGACCCAATCGGATAGAGAACCCGATGGCCGCTATTCCGGAAACGAATGCCTTACGCACTAACAAGTTTGCGGCTCCCCCAGACCCGGATGTCGTTACGCTCAACTTCGTCAACGCCGAGATTGAAGGCGTGGTGAAAGCGGTGAGCGAGATAACCCGGAAGAACTTCATGCTTGATCCGCGCGTCAAGGGCACCATCAATATTGTTTCAGCAAAGCCGATGCCCAGATCGCTGGTATACGATGTATTCCTGTCCGCATTGCGGCTGCATGGTTATGCGGCGATTGAGGATTATGGCGTCATCAAAATTGTTCCCGAGAGCGATGCCAAGCTTTACCAGACCCCCACTCTAGGTCCGAACGATAAGCGCCCTGCCGCCGGCGACCGGATCCAGACACAGGTATTCACGCTGGAGCACGAATCGGCGATACAAATGGTTCCCGTACTGCGCCCGCTGATCGCCCCCAACAACAGCATTACCGCCAACCAGAACAGCAATACGCTGATTATCACCGATTACGCAAGCAACCTTCAGCGCCTGGAAAAAATCATCCACGCGGTCGATCAGCCTAGCGGGACCGATCCGATTTCCATATCGCTTCAGCATGCTTCGGCCATTGATGTCGCGCAAACGGTTAATCGCCTGTTTGCGGAAGCAGCGCAAACGCAAATCTCGGCAGAGTCTGGAGGGGGGCAAATCCAACGCTTTATGGTTGTCGCAGATGCACGGTCGAACACGCTGCTGGCACGTTCGGGAGATCCGGCGGCACTTAACCGGCTGCGTCAATTGGTGGCAATACTGGATCAACCCACCAGCGCGGGCGGCAATATACATGTCGTTTTTCTGAAAAATGCCGACGCGGTGAAACTTGCCGAAACCTTGCGGGCGATCTATCACCACACCACGCCATCGCCATCAGCCTCACCATCCGGGGGTACGGGCCAAACAACCGGCACGGCTTTTGGAACGTCTTCTCTTGGCGGTTCCACCGGCACCACTAATCCCTCTTCCGGTTTTTCCGGGGGAACAGTTTCCGCCGTTTCGACGATGACGCCAGCTCCGATGCAAACACAAACCACCGGCTCTTCCATGATGCAAAGCATCATTCAGGCGGATGCGGCCACCAACTCGATCATTATTACCGCGCCCGACGCGATTTATAACAATTTGCGTGCGGTGATAGAAAAGCTCGATGTGCGCCGTGTGCAAGTATATATCGAGGCGCTGATTGCCGAGATTACCGCCGACCGGGCTGCGGAATTCGGGATTCAGTGGCAGAACATAATCGACAGCAGCCAGAGCGGCACGCAGGTGGTTGGCGGCACCAGTTTTAATACGGGAGTCACCGGTGGCGGAAATATTCTCAATATAGCTCAGAATCCACTTTCCGCGGGGCCTGGGCTGACCATCGGGATTATGAAAGGTCTTGTTACCGCCATCCCCGGCATCGGGCCCGTAATCAACCTGCATGCGCTTATCCGCGCGCTGGAAACGGATGTCAACGCCAACATTCTCTCCACCCCGACATTGCTCACGCTGAATAACGAAGAAGCCAGGATTGTCATCGGTCAAAACGTACCGATTCTTACTGGTCAGTTTATTCCACCCGTGGGCGGCGCTGCAACATCACCGTTTCAGACCGTCACTCGCCAGGACGTCGGGTTATCACTGAGAATCAAGCCGCTCATCTCCGAAGGCGGTACTGTTCGCGTGCAGATTTTTCAGGAGGTATCCAGCGTCGTTCCCGGCACGATCAATGCAACCAATGGACTGATTACGAACAAACGCTCTATCGAGTCGACAGTGCTGGTCGACGATGGTCAGATTATCGTGCTCGGCGGTTTGATACAGGAAACCGTTAACGACGCGGTTGAAAGACTTCCGCTGGTTGGAGAAATTCCATGGGTCGGCCATCTATTCAGCTACAACAAGCGCTCGCGCAATAAAACCAATCTGATGGTATTCCTGCGTCCGACACTGATTCGCGATAGCGAGAATGCCGAGCTGCCCACCAATACACAATATGACCGGGTTCTGAGCGACCAGAACAAGGCCAAACCAAAATATCATCCTATCCTTCCGGATCTGGAATCACCCAGCCTGCCGCCGCGTCCACCGCAAGCCCCCGCAGACCTGGAATCACCGAGCCTGCCGCCGCATCCACCGAAAGCTTCCGCGATCCCTGATGAGATCGACATCCCTGACGGCACCGGACCCAGTGTAAAACGATGAATACTTCACCCCCATGACTTTCTCGGATAGGGTCCCCTATGCGTTTGTCAAGACCAGCGGCGTCGTCGTGACTTCCATCGACAATGGTCTGGCGGAAGTAGCTGTCCGCAGCGGCGCACAAATCAGCGCATTGGCGGAATTGCGCCGTGTTCTTGGCATCCCTTTGCATGCGCGTCGTATTGGTACCGTCGAGTTTGATGAGCTTGTTTCCACCCTCTATAACGGTGCAGCAGCGGGTACCGCCGCGCTTACCGGTGATCTGGTGCAGGATATAGACCTCTCAAGGTTATTGCAGGAGTTGCCAAAAGTCGAAGATCTGCTCGAAAGCCAGGATGATGCACCGGTTATCCGTCTCATTAATGCGCTGTTTACGCAGGCGCTACGCAATACCGCCTCGGATATTCACATTGAGCCCTATGAAACCCGTTCGGTGGTGCGATTACGCATCGACGGTACGCTCCGGGATCTGATCGAACCGGCGCGCGCACTGCACGCTGCCCTCGTCTCACGCATCAAGATCATGGCGCACCTTGATATTGCGGAGAAGCGCCTGCCGCAAGACGGGCGGATTACGTTACGAATGGCCGGCAGACCGATTGACGTACGCGTATCCACGATTCCCACCGTCCATGGCGAACGCGTAGTGCTGCGTTTGCTTGATAAGCAAGCCGGACGGCTTGACCTGTCGCGGCTCGGCATGGATGATGCCACACTGGCGCATATGGACAGGCTTATCCGGGAGCCCCACGGTATTATCCTGGTGACCGGCCCCACCGGCTCAGGCAAGACAACCACGCTTTATGCCGCGCTCTCACGGCTTGATTCGGCCACACTCAATATCATGACTGTTGAGGATCCCATCGAGTATGATCTTGATGGCATCAGCCAAACGCAGATAAATACCCGCATTGAAATGAGTTTTGCGCGGGCTTTACGCACCATTTTGCGCCAGGACCCCGATGTCATCATGATCGGAGAAATCCGGGATCTTGAAACCGCGCAGATCGCGGTGCAGGCCAGCCTTACCGGTCATCTGGTATTCGCTACCCTGCACACCAACGATGCGGTGAGCGCGGTCACCCGGCTCGTGGATATGGGTGTAGAACCCTTTCTGCTCGCGTCCAGCCTGATCGGAGTGGGCGCCCAGCGTCTGGTACGCCGGGTTTGCCTGGAATGCCGCGAACCCTTCGCCGGCGATGCGGCGCAGCTGCAATCCCTCGGATTCGATTCGGCAACCAACATTTTTTATAAAGCACAAGGATGCGCTGCCTGCAATCACTCCGGCTATCGGGGTCGTACCGGTATTTATGAGTTGCTGACGGTTGACAACGACCTGCGCCGCCGCATTCATGACCGAGCGTCCGAGCAAGACCTGCGAGAGTATGTGGTTTCCCGCGGCATGCGGTCACTACGGGATGATGGCATGCGCCTGGTTGCACAAGGTGTAACCAGTCTGGAAGAAGTCGTGCGCGTGACGCGCGAATAGGGCCTCCTTAATCCTAAATCCGGTAGTTGGATGGCCTCACCCGGAAAACGAGAGTTGAACAATACAGAATATTGTTATTAATCATACTACTAATCTATTAAATGAGCGGTCAACTACCGGATTTAGGTTAATGGAAGCATACCGCTATGAAGCGCTAGACGCAGCGGGCCGTACGGTATCCGGCGTGGTGCAGGCCGATACGCCGCGTCAGGCGCGTGCGCAATTGCGTGCCCAGGGTTTGTTGCCTTCGGTGGTCGATCAGGTGCGGGCCCGGGAGCAGGCGCAGCTACTCTGGACGCGGGGCATTTCTTCGGCTGAACTGAGTCTCTTGACAAGACAGCTGGCGACGTTGCTGTCGGCTGGCTTGACTGTGGAGCAGTCGCTAACGGCGCTGATCGAGGAGTCCACCGAACCCGCGACACGAGAATTGCTGGGCGGCATTAAAACCGAGGTAACCGGGGGACTCTCCCTCGCCGGTGCTCTGGGCAGCTACGGCAAGAGCTTCCCCGATTTCTACCGCGCACTGGTGCATGGGGGTGAGGAATCCGGCGCATTGCCTCTAATCTTGCAGCATCTGGCAGATTATCTCGATGCACGGCAGGCCATGAAGCAAAAAACCAGCCTTGCCCTTCTCTATCCGATTCTGGTTACAGTGGTAGCAATTCTGATTGTTACCGGTCTACTGGTTTATGTCGTACCGCAAGTGGTACAGGTATTCCAGCATTCACGCCAGAGCCTGCCTTTTCTAACACGTGCGCTGATTGGATTGAGCGATTTTCTCGGCATGGCATGGCCCTATCTTCTCACGGCTACCACTGGCGGTCTGATCGCCGCCCGCATGATGCTGCGTCACGACAGGGCAAAGTACCGGTGGCACGCCCTGCTGCTGCGAATGCCCTGGCTGGGATCGCTCATTCGCGGTGAAAACACCTCCCGTTTCGCCAGCACTCTCTCGATTCTGGTCGGGGGCGGCGTGCCGCTTCTTACCGCGCTCAGTTCCGGTGCGCGCGTAATGAGTAACGTAGTAATGCGCAAGGCAATCGAAGACACCATCGCGCGGGTACGCGAAGGGGCGGGCCTCGCCCGGGCGTTGCGTGAAACACGCGTATTTCCACCCTTGCTTGTCCATCTGGTGGCAAGTGGAGAAATGAGCGGCAAACTGGCGCAAATGCTCGAACGTGCCGCACAGCTTGAAACCCGGGCGCTCGAACGGCGCCTGGCAGTATTTCTGACGCTGCTTGAGCCAGTCATGATCCTGGTAATGGGCGGAATTGTACTGCTCATCGTTCTCGCCATACTGCTCCCCATTATCGAGATTAACCAGTTGGTGCACTAAGGAATTTCTGAGCTGGTTGCCCCGTGGACACTATGATGCGTTTAATCCCTTTGCCAGATCGGCCTTGATATCCTTGACCGCTTCGAGCCCCACTGCGATTCTCAGGAGACCGTCGGTGATGCCCGCCGCATCCCGGTTTTCCTGACTGATACGCGCGTGGGTGGTCGTAGCTGGATGTGTAAGCGTACTCTTGGTATCGCCCAGGTTGGCGGTGATCGAAATCAGCCGGACAGAGTCCACCACCCGCCACGCCGCCTCTTTTCCATTCTTCAATTCAAATGAAACAATACCACCGCCGGCTTTCTGCTGACGTTTGGCAAGCGCATGCTGCGGATGCGACGGCAGGCCAGGGTAATGAACTCTTGCCACGCCGGGCTGCGCTTCCAGCCAGCGGGCAATTTGCAGGGCATTTGCGCAATGAGTCTCCATGCGAACCTTCAGGGTTTCCATTCCTTTCAGAATTACCCAGGCGTTAAATGGGCTCAGGGTCGGTCCGGCGGTACGCAAGAAGCCGAATACCCCTTGTTCCATCACCAGATCCCGCCTTCCCAGTACCGCCCCCCCCAGCACCCTGCCCTGACCTTCAAGGTACTTGGTGGCGGAATGAATCACCAGATCTGCACCCAGATCCAGTGGCCGTTGCAGTGCCGGTGAACAAAAGCAATTGTCGACTGCAAGCCATGCGCCGGCTTTTTTTGCCACCGCCGCAAGCGCGGCGATATCCGAAATTTCCGTGAGCGGATTTGAGGGTGTTTCTATGAACAATAATTTTGTATTGGGTTTTATCGCCGCCTCCCAGGCTGCAATATCGGTGGCGGAAACAAAAGTTGTCTCGATATTGAAGCGCTTGAGGATATTATTGAACAGGTTCACCGTGGCCCCGAACAAGCTGCGCGATGCAATCACGTGATCCCCGGCGGAAAGCAGCCCCATGACGCAGGCAAGTATTGCCGACATGCCTGAAGAAGTCGCTACGCAGGCTTCCGCCCCTTCCAGGGCCGCAAGCCGCTCTTCGAAAGCCGTCACCGTGGGATTGGTAAAGCGCGAGTATATATTTCCCGGTTCCACGCCGGAGAAGCGCGCCGCGGCTTGGGCGGCGCTGTCAAATACAAAGCTTGAAGTCAGGTATAAAGCTTCAGAGTGTTCATTGAATTGGCTGCGGTGAATACCCGTATGCAGTGCCAATGTTTCCAGTTCAAAATCATCAGACATGCGAATCCCCCAAATAAAAAACCCGCTCAGCATTTGCCAAAACGGGTTCCCCGCTTTAGCCGAATTTATAACGCGCCCGCAAGCTGAACATCAAATCGGCGCACATCATTAAACTACGCTTGGTAACTGTTTTTGTCAAATACCCATCAATGAAACTCCGGATAGGTTTCCAGTTTCCCCGCCTTAATCCGCCGCCGCCAGATTCAAATCCAGTTGCGTGCTGGACCCGGTTCGCGACAGTGGAGCACCGCCGTTGCGTTGCGCCTCCAGGACGGCCAGATACTCCTCGGTGACATCACCGGTAATGTAATGGCCATCGAAACAGGATGTTTCATAATGCGTAATGGATGGATTGACCCGGGATACCTCTTTTATGAGGGAATCGAGTTCCTGGAAAACGAGGTGATCGGCACCGATCTCGCGACAGATTTCATCATCATCCCGGCCAGTCGCGATGAGTTCCTCGCGTGTCGGCATATCAATCCCATAGACGTTGGGAAACCTGACGGGCGGGGCGGCGGAAGCAAAATATACCTTATGCGCCCCTGCCCCCTGCGCCATTTGCACGATCTCCCGGCTGGTCGTCCCGCGCACGATTGAATCGTCCACCAGCAGCACATTCTTGCCGCTAAATTCCACGCGCATGGCATTGAGCTTTTGGCGCACCGACTTACGCCGCTGCTGCTGTCCTGGCATGATGAAGGTCCGGCCAATATAGCGATTCTTGACGAAACCCTCGCGGAAACTCACCCCCAGGCGATTTGCCAGTTGCAAGGCACTGGGGCGGCCAGAATCAGGAATTGGAATGACCACGTCGATATCCAGATGCCGCATGGTTTTGGTAATTTTGTCGGCAAGGCTCTCACCCATGTTCAGCCGCGTTTCATATACGGAAATACCGTCCATCACCGAATCTGGGCGCGCCATGTAGACATACTCGAAGATACATGGATTAAGCACGGGATGAGCGGCACATTGCTTGTTGTAGAAATTCCCGTCCCCATCGATAAAAATCGCTTCTCCCGGCGCGATATCCCGTACCAGCTTGAACCCCAGCGTATCGAGCGCCACGCTCTCGGAGGCCACCAGATACTCCATCCCTTGTTCGGTATCAGCACAACCGAACACCAGCGGGCGTATGCCATAAGGATCGCGAAAAGCCAGTAACCCATAACCGGCGATCATTGCCACGACCGCATATGCGCCCCGGCAACGCCGGTGGACCCCCGACACCGCGGCAAAAATGGCGGCGGGGTCAAGATGATAGTTTTTCGTGCTTTGCTGCAACTCGTGAGCCAGTACATTAAGGAGTACTTCCGAATCGGAATTCGTATTGACGTGACGCAGGTCCTCACGAAACAATTCCTGATTGAGTTGTGCCGCATTGGTGAGGTTGCCGTTATGCCCGAGTACGATGCCAAACGGCGAGTTAACATAAAATGGCTGCGCCTCGGCCGAAGATTCGGAGGAACCCGCGGTGGGATATCTCACATGCGCGATACCCATATTGCCAGTCAGCGCACGCATGTTCCGGGTGCGAAATACATCCCGTACCATCCCGTTGCCCTTGTGCATATGAAACGTGTTGTCCTGGGCGGTAACGATGCCGGCCGCATCCTGTCCACGATGCTGAAGTACCAGCAGCCCATCGTATAGCAATTGGTTAGCGGGAGCTTGTGCGACCAGACCCAGAATTCCACACATCATTGCACTCCGTAAAAGTAACTTGGATAACGCTGTACAGGAAAGCGCAAAGAAATTTCTCTCATAACGTACCGGCAAATACGCAGGACGTTATAAGTATCTATTATCCTAAATCCAGCAGTTGACCGCTCATTTAATAGATCAGTGTTGTGATTAATAACAATATTTCGTATTATTTTGCGCTCACCTTTTGGGTGAGTCCGCTACAGGGCAGATTGAACGGTTTTTACGGCGCATGGCAGTGTTGCAACTCCTTGGAATGGAATGACCATTCCGCGTCGTTGCGCCTCGCTCTGCACCCCAAAAACCGCACACTCCGCCCCGCCCAACTGCCGGATTTAGGATTATATTTGCAAATGCTCATTGTTCACGCTTCAGTTTCACGTAACTGATGCGCCCGGACAAATCCTTTGGCAACCACGGTATCGCCATCATCGCCGCTGTCTCCAATGGCTTGCTCAGTAAAGCCTTCTGCCAGAACGGCTCTTGTGGCAACGCGGTCAGCCCCGCTGCCAATACCATCAATAGCACGACCAGCAACCCGCGCATAAACCCGAATAACGAACCAAAAAACCTGTCGGCGAATCCCAGTCCCACGGTCTTTATCAGAGCCGATATCAACATGGTAATCAACGCCATCGTCAGCAACGTCGACAAGAACACCGCAGCAAATGCCAGCAACATACGCAGCGATTCGCCGGTAATGCTGGATGGCAGCATGGACACAAATCCCGCCGCGAACGAATTCGCCACCATGAATGCGACTACCCAGCCCGCCAGCGAAAACAATTCGCGTACGACCCCACGCATCACGCTCAGTAGAATCGATACAACAAGTATGGCAAGAACGGCGTAATCAAAAATAGTCATTCGTAGCGGGAGCAAAATTACACAAGCGCGATTTGCCTATGCGGCAACGGATTCCATAAATTCATCGGCGCTATTTATCTGTGACTACGCCATCCAGCCCCAGCTTCTTCAATTTCTCGCGGGCAACCTCCGCTTCCTCGCGGCTGGCAAAAGGGCCGGCGCGCACGCGCGTTATTTCCCCTTTGTCGGTCTTAAGCGTCTCCGTATAAACCTTGGTGCCCTTGGATGCCAGACTTTGCTGCTGTTGCCGGGCCTTGGCCGGATCAGAGAACGCGCCCAATTGTACGACAAACATAGCCGTGGCGTCGGTGGCTTTAGCAACGCCTGATTCAACCTTGGTACTTGTACTCTTCCCATCCACAGCCGGCTTCTCCACCGGCTCATTCGAGGATTGAGCGGACTTTACGGGTGGTCCGGGTTCTTTTTGCGTTTCCTGCTGTACGCCCGTTACGGTTTTTTCGGGAGCAGGTGTTTTCATACCGGGAGCGCTTCCGGGAATGAATTCCTCCGCGACCTCTTCCGATGGAATACGGATGTCAATCTCCTGACTTCGCGGCTCCGGTTTACTATCCAGCACCATCGGCAAAATCACAACCGCTGCGATCACTAACGTAATTGCACCAACCAGGCGCCTTCTTGCACGCTTTCTAAGTTGAATTTCTTCTTCGCTGACAGCTTTTGCCATTTGAATCTAAATCCGGTAGTTGATCGCTATCCGTGCTCAACCGTGTTCCGGTACCGTAATACTTCGGCTACGGTATGGAACGAGCCAAATACGCAAATTCTATCATTTTCAGCCGCTCGCTCACAGGCATACGCATAAGCCATGGCGGGATCAGTGAAAGTATGAATAGCCTCCTCCGCGCTATCCACACCCGCCACTTCCAGCGCCTGCCGCACTTCATTTGCTGAGGCGCCACGTGGCACATCAATGCCAGCGATCAGCCATATATCCACCTTTCCCGCAAGCGCTCGCGCCACACCGGCGATATCCTTATCCTTGAGCATTGCGAATACGGCATAAGTTTTCCGGAAGCGTCCCATCCCGCCCAGGTTGATGGCCAGCGCATGCGCGGCACCAGGATTATGCGCCACATCAAGCACCGTCGCCGGCCGGCCGGGTAATACCTGAAACCTCCCTGGCAATGCGACGTTCAGCAAACCTTGGCGTACGTCGCTCATGGTCACCGGCAAACGATCCCGGACGACGTCAAGCGCCGCCAGGCAGGCACTGGCGTTGTGCAACTGATAGGCGCCGCGCAGGGCGGGATAGGGCAGCGAATGACGTTTTCCGCCAGGTCCCCAGTAACCCCATAGTGTGGCATCGGCTGCGTTGGCTGAATGGCCGAAGTGTTCACCGATGTGCATCAAATTCGCACCGATGGTATGTGCATGATGCCGGACACTCGCGGGAATATTTGGCTCCGCACAGACTGCGGCCCGCCCGCTTCTGAAAATTCCCGCCTTCTCGAATCCGATTTTTTCGAGAGTATTGCCGAGATAGTCCATATGATCGAAGTCGATGCTGGTGAGCACCGCGCAATCGGCATCAAAAATATTGACCGCATCCAGCCGCCCACCCAGCCCCACCTCCAGAATCGCAACATCCACGCCGGCTTGACTGAATAATTGCATCGCCGCCAGCGTACCGAACTCAAAATAAGTCAGGGAAACACCGCTGCCACTGCGGGCTGATTCCACAACATCAAAAGCACTGCACAATTCTCCGTCACTGGCCTCTTGCCGGCTTATCCGCACCCGCTCGTTATAACGCAGCAGGTGTGGCGACGTGTAACAACCCACGCGGTACCCGGCACAGCTCAGAATTGTCTCCATCATGGCGCACGTTGACCCTTTGCCATTGGTCCCGCCAACTATGATGATGGGAAAAGGTAACGCGAGGCCCAGCTCGCTCCAGACGCGAGTTACACGCTCCAGCCCCATTTCGATAGCCTCGGGATGGAGACGCTCAAGATAGCTCAGCCAGCCGGAAAGCGTTCTGGATTTTGAATCCAAATCCATCATCGGCGCCTCATGCCCTTCCATGCATGTAGCATAAAGCCGGGATACGATCAGACTGAAGCGCAGTCAGCAATTACGAGACCGGCGTGGATGTATGCATCAGCAACGTGCACAGGTTGGCAAGTTTGTCGCGCATGCGTCTGCGGTCTACGATCATGTCTATCGCGCCATGTTCCAGCAGGAATTCGGCTCGTTGAAAGCCTTCTGGCAGGGTTTGCCGTACCGTCTGCTCGATCACGCGCGGTCCCGCAAAACCAATCAGCGCCCCTGGCTCGGCGATTACCACGTCACCTATGAAAGCAAAACTGGCCGATACGCCGCCCATGGTGGGATCAGTCAGCACCGAGATAAAAGGAAGCTGATGCTGACTCAACTGAGTCAGCGCCGCCGATGTCTTGGCCATCTGCATGAGCGACAGCAAACCTTCCTGCATGCGCGCCCCGCCGCTGGCGGCGAAACACACGAAGGGCAGACGCTGTTCCACGCATACCCTCACCCCGCGCGTGAAGCGCTCACCCACCACCGATCCCATCGAACCACCCATGAAACCGAATTCAAAAGCCGCCACGACCAGGGGAACCGTTTTTACACTTCCCTGCATCACCACCAGGGCATCGTCTTCGTCTGTGTCTCTTTTCGCATCCGATAACCGGTCAATGTAGCGCTTGCTATCCTTGAATTTAAGCGGATCCAGCGAGAGCACCTCCGCACCGATCTCATAGCGTCCTTCGGCGTCCAGTAACAAATCAAGGCGCACTCTGGCCGAGATACGGTTGTGATGGTTGCACTTGGGGCAGACGTTGAGATTATTTCCCAGATCAGAGTAATACAGCACGGCTTCGCAAGAGGCACATTTGCTCCACAGTCCCTCAGGGACGGCTTTTTTTTCGCCGCTTTCCTTGCGCTTGATTTTTGGCGGGAGAAGTTTCTGAAACCAGCTCATGGGTTTGCGTGATCAATAGCCACTTCGTTGATTGCGCTTCGCAGGCTTCTTACCAAACGACTCACATTCGTCAGCATCTCCCCTTTGGGCGAATTCTCTATCTCCTCTATGATGCGGCTTCCCACCACCACTGCGTCGGCAAGCTCCGCCACCGCCTTGGCTGTTGCGCTGTCGCGTATACCGAACCCGACGCCAATGGGAATGGAAATGAGGGAACGCAATTGGGTCAGCTTGTTGGATACATCGCTCAGATCCAGATTTAGCGCGCCAGTCACTCCCTTTAGCGAAACGTAATATACGTATCCCTTAGCCATTTCCGCCACATGTTCGATGCGTGCCCGCGGGGTAGTGGGAGACAGCAGGAAGATTGCGTCGATCTGCTGGCGTTCAAGATATTTCACCCATTCCCCGGACTCTTCCGGCGGGTAATCCACCGTCAGTACCCCGTCGACGCCACATGCTTTTGCTCTTACCGTGAATCTCTCATATCCCATTGCCTCTATCGGATTAGCGTAACCCATTAACACCACCGGCGTGGAGGTGTCGTTTTCCCTGAATTTCTCGACCATGGTCAGAACATCGTTCAAGCCAACATGGTGTTTTAAAGCCCGCTCGGACGATCGCTGTATGGTCGGCCCATCAGCCATGGGATCGGAGAAAGGTACGCCCAGCTCAATGATATCGGCGCCCGCCTTCACCAGTTCATGCATCAGCGGCACCATCATCGCAGGTTCGGGATCACCGGCGGTAATAAAAGGAATTAACGCTTTTTTTCCCTGCTGACGCAGTTCGTCAAAGGTAGTTGCAATGCGTGACATGAAAATAGGAAGTTGAATTAGAAAGTAATATCGGAAGCGCGCACCACGGTGGCCATATCCTTATCCCCACGGCCGGAGAGATTCACCAGCAGCAGCTTGTCCCGGCTGAGTGTGGGGGCGAGCTGGGCAGCATACGCCAGTGCATGGCTGGATTCCAGCGCAGGCATAATGCCCTCGTAGTGACATAGGTCATGGAAGGCCGTCAATGCCTCATCATCGGTTATGCCCACATATTCGGCACGATGGCTGTCCTTGAGCCATGCGTGTTCCGGGCCGACACCCGGATAATCCAGGCCAGCCGAGATGGAATGTGTCTCGATGATCTGCCCATTTTCATCCTGGATCAGATACGTGCGATTACCATGCAGCACACCCGGCGTTCCCTGCGTCAGGGTAGCGGCATGCTGGCCGCTTTCAATGCCGAGCCCCGCCGCTTCCACGCCGATCATGCGGATGTTACTGTCCAGATAAGGATGAAACAGGCCAATTGCGTTGGACCCACCCCCCACGCATGCGATTAATATATCCGGCTGGCGCCCGTATTCTTCCTGCATTTGTACAATCGCTTCCCGTCCAATAATCGCCTGGAAATCACGCACCATCATCGGATAGGGATGCGGTCCGGCCACCGTGCCGATGATGTAGAACGTATCTTCGATGTTGGTCACCCAATCGCGCATGGCCTCATTGAGCGCATCTTTCAGTGTTCGGGAACCTGATTCGACCGGCACCACCGTTGCGCCCAGCAGTTTCATCCGGTAAACATTGGCGGCCTGGCGTTCCACATCCACCGAGCCCATGTATACCACACATTCCATGCCATAACGCGCGGCTACCGTGGCACTGGCCACGCCATGCTGACCCGCGCCTGTTTCGGCAATGACGCGTGATTTGCCCATGCGCCTGGCAAGGAGAGCCTGTCCAATGGCATTGTTGATTTTGTGCGCGCCGGTATGATTCAGGTCTTCGCGCTTCAGCAGAATCTGCGCCCCCCCCAGATGCGCCGACCATCTTTTTGCATGATAGATGGGGCTGGGCCGTCCCACATAGTGCTTCAACTCATAGGCAAACTCGGCCTGGAAGTCGGCATCACCACGATAGTGCTCATATTGAACGCGCAGTTCCTCCAGCGCCGTCATCAGCGTCTCGGCAACGAACACGCCACCATACGGACCAAAGTGGCCGTGACTGTCAGGAAGATCATAAACTTTCACTATTTCGCACTCCTTGCATGAAAGCGGCAATTTTCTCCGCGTCCTTGATGCCTTTGGCAGCTTCCACACCGCTCGATACGTCCACCGCCCAAGGCCGGGCCTGCCTGATTGCGCCGGTAATGTTGGCGGCATGCAGCCCGCCCGAAAGTATCAACGGCAGTGGCAAATCCCGTGGGATCAAATTCCAGTCAAACACATGTCCGGTGCCACCCGGCTCGCCTTTAACATAAGTATCGAGCAACAATCCCCTGGCACCGGTATAACGGGTTGCGTATTGTAGCAAATCTACACCCGTCCTGACGCGCACCGCCTTGATATAAGGCAGTGCAAATTTTTGACAAAATTCCGGAGACTCATCACCATGAAACTGAAGCAGATTCAGGCCCGCGATGGAGGAAGTTTCCTTTACCCATTCCGTATCCGGATCAACATACACACCCACCGCGCTAATGAATGGCGGCAGCGCGGCAATAATTTCCCGGGCTTTAGCGGGTGCGACATAACGCGCACTCTGTCTCCAGAATACAAGGCCAATGGCGCTCGCTCCAAGACCCACTGCCGTCAGCGCATCTTCAATACGCGTAATACCGCAAATTTTAACCCGGATGGCCATGCCTTCAGTTTGCTTTATCGGAATTTGGATTCTGCCGGTTTCAGGTTCAAGCCAGCCTGCCTATTTTCGGCAACACCAAGGCAAGCGGCGGTTCGACAAAACCGGGGAGCTTCCATTTGGCATCATAGGTGACCCCCGCCAAGTATAACCCCGCGGCAGGAAAAGTAGGGGCTGCGTGACGACGATCACGGCCTGCCAGCAATGTCTTTATCCATTCAGGGGGATATTTGCCCTTGCCCACATAAATCAGGCATCCGACGATATTGCGCACCATGTGATGCAAAAACGCGTTGGCACGCAGTTCGAATACAATAAGGTCTCCCTGTCGCGTAATCTCAAGTTTTGTCAAATTACGCACGGGAGATCTAGCCTGGCATTCGGCGGCACGAAAGGCGCTGAAGTCGTGCTCACCCAGCAGCATTTGTGCGGCTGTCTGCATTTTTTCCGCATCAAGAGTCTGATGAAACCAGCCTATCTTGCCGTGACAAAGCCCCGGGCGCACGGCATGATTCGATAGCAGATAAAGATAGCGGCGCTCTCTGGCGCAATAGCGGGCGTGAAAATCATCGGGGATTTGCGATGCCCATAATACCGCGATGCTGACGGGTAACAAGGCATTGACCCCGCGCACCCAGGCATTCATTGGCCGTTGCGCCTGAGTGTCGAAATGCAGCACCTGATATGCGGCATGAACTCCCGAATCGGTGCGTCCCGCGGTAACCACCCGAACGTCATCACATGCGATTTTCGACAATGCGGCTTCCAGTGCATCCTGCACGGAACCCCCTGATAGCTGGCTTTGCCAGCCACAGTAAGCACTGCCATCGTATTCCAGTATCAGCGCGATTCTCACACAATAGGCGCCGTCATGACTATCCTAAAATCCCGCAGTTGGACAAGGTAGAGGGGGCGACCCACTCATTGCCCTCACTAAGCGTGCTCTTGCTATGCTGCGCTTCTCCCATCGCATGGATTGGCCCTGCACGCCGCCTACCTCCATCCCATCCCATCACTGTTTCTTCCGTTCACACGCTTCCCGACGATGCCCTTTTCACCCATGCCGTTCCCGCCTGGGCCCGTCACGCCCATATTATTGCCGGCGTTCCATGATTCCTCGCCTTGAAAAGGCTTCGGAAACCCGTGAGGCGTCGCTGGAGACTTTCCGATTTGCGCATTGGCGGCGGACTCTATCTTCCCCGTATCGGTTTGTTTTGGTTCTTTGACCGCTTCTATTACCCCTGATGCCCTCTGCCGATTCCAATCCACTGTCTGATTTTTTAACTCTTTGTCAGCCTCTTCCGCGGTTACTGCGCCGATTTCGCTATTGTCCGGTATCCGCAAAATTGGCCCCGTCTTAAGCTGATGCATATTACTGCCAAAGAAAGCATCCCGGTTTGCGCGATGAACAGCGACCAGCATCTGATTAAAGCTTACGCCGGAAGGGGGAACAATATTTTTCACTATTCCAGTTAAAGTGTCGCCGTGCTTTACGGGGCCATAGACAGTATGAGCCTTGCCAGCCGGCACAAATTCCGGCGTGAGCTTGTTTTCAACGGTAATGGGGTTCTTGAGGGGTAGACCTGATCTCTCAGCCGCAGCGGTTTCCGCTTTCACAGAAGTGGGAAGATGAATTTGACTTACCGGTATTATAGGTGGATGCGCATCAATTTCCGGGGGAGCCAGCACAACGGTGTACTCCCGCAACACTCGCGCTGACAGCCCACTCAATTCGATCAAGATATGCAGAAGCGGCTCGGAGACAGGTTGCGGAGAAACTATCCTGATGTAGGGGCTTCCGTTGGAGTGGTTCTCAATACTCGCTTTAAAGGTGGAAAGAAGGGGTACATAATCGACATTGACCTGACGAAAAATTTCCTGTGGCGCGAGCCGCACCGTTAAGGAAGCCTTCTCCTCTTTTTCTACCGCAATCAGATTGATCTCTGCGTCGAATGGTTGGCCTAGAGTGGAATTGACAGTCACTCTGCCCAAACTCGCCGCATGAGCCAGCGCCGGGAACAGAAATGCCACTAAGAGCAAACAAGCTTTGGAAACAGGTTTAGGCACTGCACGCTCTTTGAGAAGAACACCTGCAAGGTTAGGCTTCTACTAGAATTCTCAGCATTCTGCGCAACGGTTCCGCCGCGCCCCACAGTAACTGATCGCCCACTGTAAACGCCGAAAGATATTCTCCCCCCATGGCAAGCTTGCGCAGCCGTCCTACCGGTATGGTTAGCGTTCCGGTAACCATGGCCGGGGTCAGTTCTTTCATCGTGCTCTCGCGGTCGTTGGGAACCACCCGCACCCAGTTGTTGGAAGCTGAAAGAATATCTTCAATTTCGTCCAGCGGAACGTCCTTCTTCAACTTGATAGTCAGCGCCTGACTATGGCAACGCATGGCGCCGACACGAACGCAGATACCATCAACCGGAACGGCATGATCACTTCGCCCCAGAATCTTGTTCGTCTCGGACTGTCCTTTCCATTCTTCCCGTGTCTGACCATTCCCGAGGTCTTTGTCTATCCAGGGAATGAGGCTACCCGCCAGCGGCACGCCGAAATTCTGAGTTGGAAAATTCCCGTTGCGCAGCGTTCCCGCCACTTCCCGATCGATATCAAGGATGCCCGAGGCAGGATCGTCCAATAAATCTTTTGCCACTCGATGGGCTTCGCCCATTTGCAGCAGCAACTCCCGCATATTCTGTGCGCCGGCACCGGAAGCCGCCTGATAGGTCATGGCACTCATCCATTCCACCATATCTTCTTCGAACAAGCCACCCACCGCCATCAGCATTAAACTGACCGTACAATTGCCGCCGATATAATTTTTTACATCATCGTGCAGGGCCTGCTTGATAACCGGCATGTTGACCGGATCAAGAATAATGACTGCGTCCCCCCCCATGCGCAGCGTTGAAGCCGCATCGACCCAGTATCCCTGCCAGCCAGCCTGCCGCAGCTTGGGGAAGATCGCACTGGTATAATCCCCTCCCTGGCAGGAAATAAGGATATCCATTGCCTTCAGCTCATCTATATTGTAGGCATCTTTGAGCGGTGATATTTCCCGGCCGATATCCGGACTTCTTCCTCCTTGCTGCGAGGTGGTGAAAAATACCGGCTCTACCAGTGCAAAATCATTTTCTTCCCGCATTCGCTGCATCAGTACTGAACCCACCATACCGCGCCAGCCAATAAATCCCACTCGTTTCATTGATCGCTCTCTATCCTCTGTCTATATGTTTGCCAGAACGGCGTCGCCCATTCCTTTGGTACCCACCTTTTTCATCCCTGGTTCGTAAATGTCCTCGGTACGATAACCCTGCGCAAGAACCTTTTTCACCGCGCTCTCAATTCGCACCGCCACCGCCTCCTGGTCAAACGTGTAGCGCAGCATCATCGCCACCGACAATATGGTTGCCAGGGGGTTTGCCATATCCTTACCGGCGATGTCCGGAGCCGAGCCATGGATCGGCTCATATAACCCCTTATTCTTGTCATCCAGCGACGCCGATGGCAACATGCCGATGGAGCCAGTCAGCATGGAAGCCTCATCCGACAGGATATCGCCAAACATGTTACCCGTCACCATCACGTCAAACTGCCTGGGATTGCGCACCAACTGCATCGCGGCATTATCCACCAGCATGTGTGAAAGTTCTACGTCCGGATATTCCTTGTTCGTCTCTGTCACCACATCGCGCCATAATTGCGTACATTCCAGTACGTTCATTTTATCCACCGAACACAGCCGGCGATTGCGTTTACGCGCTGCCTGGAATGCCACCCGGGCAATTCTGCGTATCTCCGCTTCGCTATAAATCATGGTATTGAAACCAACACGCTGACCGTCGCGTTGTTCAATACCACGCGGTTCGCCGAAATAGATGTCTCCCGTCAACTCCCGTACGATGAGAATATCCAGGCCCGCCACAATTTCAGGTTTCAGCGTTGAAGCATTTGCAAGTTCTGAATAAAGCACCGCCGGCCGCAGATTGGCGAATAAACCCAGCATCTTGCGTATGCCGAGCAAACCCTGCTCGGGTCTTAGCTGGCGCGGCAACATATCGTACCGCGGACCGCCCACGGCACCGAGGATCGCGGCATCCGCATCGGTCACAAGCCTGCGTGTCGCCTCTGGAAACGGCTCGCCGGCCGCGTCGACCGCGCATCCCCCCAATAGACCCGGTTCCAGTTCAAATTTTAGTCCGTCACTCTTCAGCACTTCCAGTACTCGCACCGCTTGAGCGACAATTTCCGGACCGATACCGTCACCGGCCAGGATTGCAATTTTCATAAAGACCTCAATGAATCCTAATCTCGTTCTGATACGACATGACTTGGAAGATGTTACCGCTTACATGTTAAATATGTGTGGTGAACCAAAGTTTCTTTTGCGCCGCTGCACGGATTGTCGATTTACGCATCTCATTCTCGGCTTGCTTAGGGCTTGCTTAGCGCTCCGGATTCAGAAGACCCTGAAATCCTTTTTCAAACAAATCTTTTCATGCAAACAACCATGGCCGCGCCGCCCGATGCTTCGCCTCGAATGCCTTGATCTTGTCCGCGTGTTGCAATGTCAGGCCAATTTCATCCAGGCCATTCAACAGACTATGTTTGCGGAAAGGATCGATATCGAAGAAGAAAGATTCGCCGCCGGGCGTAGTCACTGACTGATCTTCCAAATTGACAACCAGACGATAACCCTCGGTCGCAAATACTTCGCGGAATAACTGATCCATATTGTCTGCATCGAGCGCAATGGGCAGCAAACCAATCTTGAAGCAATTGTTGAAAAAGATATCGGCGAAACTGAGCGCGATGATCACCCGGAATCCATAGTCCTGAAGCGCCCAGGGCGCATGCTCCCGGCTCGAACCACAGCCGAAATTTGCGCGCGCAAGCAATATTTGCGCACCCCGGTAACGCGGCAGATTGAGTATGAATTCCGGGTTGAGTTTACGCTGTGCGCTATCCATCCCCGGCTCGCCGTGATCCAGGTAACGCCACTCATCGAACAGATTCGGCCCGAAACCGGAACGCTTGATGGACTTCAGAAACTGCTTGGGAATGATGGCGTCGGTATCGACATTGGCGCGATCCAGCGGCGCCACCAACCCCTCACAGGAATGAAATTTTTCCACTCGTTACTTTGTCGATCTCTCAATCGCCTCGCCACCTTTCTGGATATCCTTCCCTACTCCACCAATGGTGTTACATGCGGACAAACCAAAAGCAGCGATCAAGGTAATTATTATGGACAATGTTTTCATTACAACCCCCTCTTATAAAAAAAAATCTTTCTTCCAAATTAAACCCGCCGCGAGCAGCGGAATATTAGCTGCGTTCTTACAATCCGCTGGCTTTCAGCCAGCCTTCGCCCCATGGAGCGAGGAATTAAACCCGCAGAGATTAAATACTAATCAATATTAATATATTTCCCGCACATCTACAAAGTGCCCCGCCACTGCCGCCGCCGCGGCCATCGCCGGACTTACCAGGTGCGTGCGCCCGCCCGGCCCCTGCCTGCCTTCAAAATTGCGATTGGATGTGGAAGCGCAACGCTCCCCCGGGGAGAGCCGGTCGTCATTCATCGCAAGGCACATGGAACATCCCGGTTCACGCCATTCGAATCCCGCTTCACGAAATACCTTGTCCAGTCCTTCCTGTTCCGCCTGATGCTTGACCAGACCGGAACCTGGCACGACCAGGGCAAGCTTGATATTCGCGGCAATATGCTTGCCTTTTACCACATCCGCCGCCGCGCGCAAGTCCTCGATACGAGAGTTGGTGCAGGAACCAATGAATATCTTGTCCGGGTGGATATCGGTGATCGGCGTGTTGGGGGCAAGACCCATGTACTTCAGGGCATGCTCCATGTCATGACGCTTCACCTCATCGGTAATTTGGGACGGATCAGGCACCTTGCCGTCAACCGTTGTGACCATTTCAGGCGAGGTGCCCCAGGTCACCTGCGGCTTGATCTGGGCCGCATCCAGCGTCACCAAGCGATCGAAGGCCGCATCGGGATCGCTTTTCAGCGTGAGCCAGTAAGCCACTGCTTTTTCCCATAAATCACCTTTAGGTGCGAAAGGCCGTCCCTTGATATACTCGATGGTAGTATTGTCCACAGCGATCATCCCGGCACGCGCGCCTGCCTCAATCGCCATATTGCAGAGCGTCATGCGCCCTTCCATGGAAAGCGCGCGTATGGCGCTGCCGGCAAACTCGATGGCGTAGCCGGTACCACCCGCCGTACCGATCCTACCGATAATGGCGAGCGCGATATCCTTGGCGGTGATGCCGTGACCCAGCTCGCCTTCGACCACAACCTGCATGGATTTCGCTTTTTTCATCAGCAGGCACTGCGTTGCAAGCACGTGCTCCACCTCCGAGGTACCGATACCAAACGCGAGACATGCGAATGCGCCATGCGTGCTGGTATGCGAATCGCCGCATACCACCGTCATGCCGGGCAGCGTGGCGCCCTGCTCCGGGCCGATCACGTGCACAATTCCCTGACGCAGGTCGTTCATTTTGAATTCGGTGATATCCAATTCCTCGCAATTCTGGTCGAGCGTTTCCACCTGCAGACGCGATATCGGGTCGCTGATACCGTGGCTTCGGCCAGTGGTGGGAACATTGTGATCGGCCACGGCAAGAATCGAATCCCGCCGCCAAGGCTTGCGGCCCGCCAGCTTCAGTCCTTCAAACGCCTGCGGACTGGTGACTTCATGCACCAGGTGGCGATCGATGTAGATCAGCGCCATCCCATCCGGTTTATCGGACTCCTGGTGCACCACATGGCTTTGCCAGAGTTTATCGTATAAGGTTTGCATCTTGCGGAAATCCCAAGGTAAGTTGTAATTATCCCATAAGACCAGGCTTTTAACTTCAGCCTTTTTTTACATTATCGGCTAATGTTCATCTTCCAGACCACCAACCCCAATCCGAGCAAAACGGCAGCGGCACTCAGGGTAAATGTAAGACCCGCCCCCAGCAACTCCCAGACATAGCCGCTGAATACTCCTCCGAATGCACCACCGAGACCGAATGTAAGACTGGTATAAAGGGCTTGCCCCTTGGCCTGATGGCGTCCGCGAAAGAAGTGATGCACCAGCATCATCGCGGTGGCGTGATGGGCGCCGTATGTCGCGGCGTGCAGGATTTGCGCCAGCACCATCACGGCCAGCCACTCCACTCCCCAGCCTATCATCAAAAAACGTGCTATCGCGCAACTGAAACTGAAAATCATAATCTGCTTCAGGCCAAACCGGCGCATGAGTTGCGGCATCAGAAAGAATACGCCGATTTCGCATATCACGCCTATCGCCCATAACCAGCCAACTATGCCCTTGTTATAACCATGCTCCACCAGATAAATCGAATAAAAAGTGTAATAAGGTCCATGAGCAAGCGCCATCAGCAAACACGCTGCAAAAAACGCCAATACTTCAGGGCGCTTGAATATCTGTCGCACGGAAAGATTGTCTGCGGGTTGAAGCGCTATTTCGGCATCGGGAATCTGCCGGGAAAAAATGATGATGCCCAGCTTGAAACCCAACACCGCCCATAATAACGAGCCTATATCCATGGCATCCAGCAAATAGCCGACGCTTATCACGGCGAAAATAAACCCCAGCGAACCCCAGGCGCGAATACGCCCATATTTTGCCGTGCTTTCGCCGAGGTAAGAAAGCGTGGTTGCCTCGATCAGCGGCAACGATGCGCTCCAGAAGAAGCTCATCAACGCCATCGTTGCCGCCATCCAGGCAAATGATTCGCCAAAAAAAACACCGCAATAACTTATCGACCCCATCACTGCGGCCAATTGCACGATCAGCAACCGTTTACCGGTGTGATCGGCAAGCCAGCCCCAGGCCGCGGGCGCAAAAACACGCGTTACATGCAACAATGACATTAATATGCCAATCTGAAAGGCATTGAAGGAAAGAGACTTAAGATACAGGCTCCAGTAGGGAGCAAATGCGCCGATAAAAGCGAAATGAAAGAAATAAAAACCGGAAAGGGACCAGTATGGAATGGGGCGCATCCGGCCGATTTTAACAGGCTGCAAGGAACAAACAGATAAACACTCAATGCATCGAACTGCAAAGGAAGTATCATCCTGAATCCGGTCGTTGGCTACTTTCATGAAGCCCGGTTTCATCAACAATTCTTTTTTTCATCCAAATACCTAAAACAAAGGAGGCAAGATGACTTGCCTCCTTTGTTTGCGCAACCCTTGAAGCTACGGGCGACGGTTTCTACTTGTGAAAGTGACGGAGCGCCTCGGTCTCGCCTTTGGCACCCTCAATACCTCTTGTCTTTTGCACTATCCGTGTCAACTGGCGCCACCGGGATAACCCTCTCGTCCTTTCTGGGAGCGGATGCCGCATAGTCGACGGAAGACTTGGTGTCCGTGTATGATTTTGTCCCATAATAGGAATGGATCGTATTTTGCCAGGTCGGGTCTGCCATATCCGGCCAATCATCCTTATCAAAGCCCGGTGCGGATTCGAGACGTTCCTTATCTACTTTGAGCAGGAAACGTTTGTTCACGGTATCCAGTTTCAGCGCACTCCACGGCACTGCGAAAAGCTTGTTGGCGATACCGAGAAATCCTCCGAAAGACAATACCGCATAGGCGATTCTGCCATTGTCTACATCCAGCATGATTTCCTTGATATCGCCCAGATCTTCATCTTTATGATTATATACATCGTCTCCAATGAGGGTGTCAGCACCCATCAATCGAGGCCCCGGACCCTTCTCGTCGTAGCTTTTGTACATGCCGTAGATATCGCGATCTTCGTAACTCATGTTTATCTCCTGTCAATATGATATTTGAGAAATCCTCGTTACTGCTGTATGCCCGGCGAAGAAATCCAATCGGGTAAAAGCGTTTCAGGCGAGTACAGAATGCGCAATCTGCTGAATACCGTCAGTACGGTAACACACAAAAACAAGCATTCCGGAATATTCATTACGGTTCACCAATACGAAAGTGGCTGAACTGATTTTTCCCATATTGAACAAGTCCGGGTGCGCTAAACGACTCTTATGTCTGCCAGCACACAAAATTACAGTAACACTGATATTTATAGAGAATTTGCAAATAATATGCATGCATCCTGATAGTTTATCAGGTTTTTTAATATGACTTTTGATTACTTTTTTATCATAAATTCGAATCAGAAAACTGCCAATATCCACGCAGAAATAATTCCAAGTAGATTTCCGATGAGGTTGGGGAAATAAATTTTCCATGATCAGAGCTTCCAATGTGCATACCACACCGTCACTGTTCCGCAGTGACCACGGTTCGGAACTATGTCATGAATAATCTGGAAGTGCGGCACACCTTGGAGTCGATTGCAGAGTATCTGGACATGGGCCCGAGGAACCTGATACGCATTTTCAAGAAAGGATGTGGCATGTCACCGATGAGCCATGTCAATGACGCGCATTGACGTCGCCAGATGCTACCTTGAGCCTACTGATCTGAGCTACAAGGAAATCGCCCAGCGCTGCGGCCTAGAAATCAAGGGAGCTAAAAGATGGGTAATGGATCAAAGCCTTCTGAAAACATGGTAGAGAATTGCTGCCACAACCAGAAGGAGCATGGGCCAGAATTGGGCGATGCCTTCATACCATTGCACGCCCACGGTGATGGGGATTTCCAGCGTGAAATCGGCCTGACTCCCATCCTTCCCGGACAGATGAAGCCGGTATTCCCCCGTTTCACCGATACTCAATACCTGCGTGATGATGCCGGACTCGTAGGTTTTTGGAGGAACTGCCAACAGTGTTTTCGGTGGCGTGCTGCCATCCGTTTTTGCCAGCGTCATGGCCAGCGGCCATTCGCGCGCCGATTCCGGGTAAAGAAGATCGATCGTGACATCCAGTATCCCCGGACCGGGTATTTTTCCGCACAGGACGGGGACGGACATCGCGCTGCTTGCATTCTCGGGAATTTCATAGTCTCCCGGAATGAAATACCCGGAATACCCAACCACTAGGGATTTGGACTCTATCGTGCATGTGCCATCGCGAAACCCCTTCGGATAGGTGTCCGACAGATCCCCTTGGGAGCTCACGTGAAACTGCAGACCGACCGCGACGATTACCGCAAGGGAGGCGGTCAGAACCAGGAAGCGCCGCATTCCCGTCGATAAATTTGCCCAGATGCCGTTCATCGATTTTCTCCTGTGAAAAAACTAGGGCCTGTTAACACTTATTTCGCACCCGCGACGGCGACGGATTTCATTCAGCACGAGGCATGAGCCGCGCGACGGAGCAGGCCTCCGTAAACGGCGAGTAACGAAGGGCTGGATGAAATCCGTCCCGTCCCTTCGGGTTGCTACACAAAAAACGCGGGTGCGAAATAAGTGTTAACAGGCCCTAGATTAAGCCGGTTCAACCGGTTTCTCTAGGGGGGATGGCCGCCAGCGCTGCCAGCGCCCGGCAATAAACAGCACGACCCATAAAACGAATAAAAAAGGAGCCGCGAGGACTGGCAGATTGGCCAGAAGGAAGATTTGAGAGAACCCAATCTGGACCAGTGGAGCAAGGACGCTGGCCAGTACAGCCAGAAGCGCGCTCCGGGTGTCAGGCCTGAGGAAAATTTGTCCTACCGCAACAGAAGCCAGGCCTGCGTTGAATCCATACAGCCCGATTTCGGTGGCATGATAATCGGCTTCCAGTAATGTTGCGACCAGGCTTCCTGTAAACGCGCCACCTGCGAGCAGCAATGCGCCTCGGGGTGATGCAAGCGCGACTCCGATCAGAATCAGAATGCCCACCGCAAGGCTGTCAGCAAAAAATACCTGACTCACCCCTTTTATCAGCAGAGCCGGCCGCATACCAGCCCATGCACTTCCGGCACCGGGCATACTTCCGGACGAGGCCGGAATCGGGAGATCCGGGTCCACCGCGCGAACATCAGGCCCGATATCGAATGCATGATCGACCGCGGGGACCGCCAGAATGAATATCCAGCAAATCAGAACGAATGGCGCCGTGGCGGGAGGAATCTGAAACGTGAAGGGCAGCGCGGACGGCTTCGTCATGAATGCGAAAACCATGCTGGAGAGCATGGCCGCCAGCACGATGTACAGCCAGAGTTGGGGAGTGTGTCCAAGAAACGTCCACAAGCATGCTCCCGCAAGCGTTCCGTTGAAACCGTACAATCCCGCGTCGATATCGCTCCTGGAACACTTCAGGGCAATGGCGGCGGCTGTGCTGCTCACGGCTCCCAAGGTAGCAGCCAGACCGGCCATCGCATCGTTTATATAAAACGCCGCCAGAAAAATAAATCCTGTGACTGCATTGCCGCAAAAAACGACCTGCCCGACGCCTCTGAGAATGACCCTGAGGGACCTGGGCAGCGCCTCATCGATTTTCAATAACCAATTCACGATCATCCCTTTTTTAAACCAGAGTGCTGTGCATGGATGGGAGCTGCCTCAACTGATGACACGATCCATGATGTCCTCGGCGGCCAGCCGCCCGATATGCGCAGCCTCGCTGCTGCCCGTAACCATGGCCGTCACGATGGCGCCGTCGATGATCAGGCTCAGTTTCTCGGTGACAAGGTCCGGATCCTTTGCCCCGCTTGCCGCAACCATTGCCCTGAGCCGCCCGTTTATTCTGTCCCGGTGCGTAATGGCGACATCCTTTACCCAGCCGCAATCCTTTTCATGCTCCGCCACGGCGTTGATGAATACGCAGCCGAAGAAATCCTCTTTCTCGAACCATTCCCCCAGCAAATCGAACAGAAACAGGACGCGCTCCCGAGGCGGGCACTCCAGGTTCGACAGATCCAGGTCGAACCAGCGAAACCACATGTTCGCTTCCGTATCGAATACCGCCTTGAGCAGATTTTCTTTTGAGCCGTAGTGCATATAGAGGCTGCGGCGCGCCACTCCCGCTTCCTGGAGAATCCTCGAAATTCCGGTGGCGTGTATGCCCACGCGACAGAACAAGCGACGCGCAGTCAAAAGCAGCTTTTCTTCCGCCGATTTCCCATGCTGCTCTGCTTTCGTCAATTGGCCCCTCTGTAATCCGTAATGATCAGTGCAAGTTCATCAAACCTGATCAGCCCTGATCGACCCGGTTCGGCTCTCGTCAGCCCTGGAGCGGACTCGTCCGGCCAGTTGCTTCCCGATTTTATTCGCGATCCTGGTCGCTTCCAGGCGAATTTCCCGCAGCTGGCCGCTAAGGGGATTGAGCTGTCCGATGAAGTAAAGGCGCGGCGCACCGGAAAATTCCTGATCCCCCAGAATTACCGGCCTGTCGTCCGGAGTGGCAATGCCGGGGACCTGGACCAGTTCGGCGATGCCGGTGCGAAAACCTGTTCCGGCAACAATAGCGTCCACGCTTAGTACCGCTTCCTTGGCCTGATCTCGAGCCTGGGCTTCAACAGAATGAAAGGCGTGTATGCTTTGCCCGCTGATTTTCCTGATCGGACCGACGATGCGGATGCGTCCTGCGCGGACATCCCCCACGAAGGGGTGATAGAGAATGGGTACCACCTGGGTCCGGGCAAACTGCTGGGATACCCTGGATGAAGGAAAAGGAAGACCGAAAGGCGTCAGGTCGCCTATGAAAACCCGCTGCAGAAGTTGCAGGAGGCCATCCACCCAGATTACCGGCAGGGAGTGTGTCGCCACGCCGATTCCAACCAGAGGAACGCCGAAAACGCTTTTGGGAAGAATATGCGGCGGCGTCCTGATGGATATCGTCACTGTCCTGGCGTGCTCAACGAGCCTGCTTGCAATTTCAGCAGCAGAATTTCCGCTGCCGACCACCAGTACATGCTGCCCCGCATAGGTTCTGGCATTCTTGAACTTCGAAGAATGGATGATTTCCCCGGAAAAAGTCTCCATGCCTTCCCATTCGGGAATGACGGGAATACGTGCACCCCCCGTCGCGATCACCACGGATCGCGACTCAAATTTCGCCCCATCATGGCTGGCGATGACCCAGATGTCGCGCTGAGGGTCGTATTCGATTTTCCCGATGTCGATTCCGGTCTGAACCGTGAATCCGCCGCGTTCAGGAAATGTTTCGAGGATGCGCACAAGCTCGTCGCGCGAAGGCCAGCGACCGGCTGAACGGGGGAACGGGCTCCCGGGGAGCTGTGACAGGACGCGTCCCGAGTTCAAACGCAGTCCATCGTAATGATTGCGCCAGACGTCCCCCACCGCTGGTGTCTTCTCCAGTACCAGCGGATCGAGGCCGGTTCTTTTCAGCTCATACGCCACCGACAAGCCCGCAGGGCCGGCGCCAATCACCGCCACATCATGCACATCCGTCATGTTCATCGCTCTCCTATTACATGAAAACTCGGCTGTTTTATTCGATCATTCATGAGTAATCCCGATATCGAGGGGAACGGGACGCATTATGGTGTCTGGGATAGGCGCGGTCTTGAGCAGACTGGCCAGGATCCCGTTTACCTCATCTTTAGAGGAATCGGTCCGGATATCCACGTCTACTCTGATGCCCTCAAACCCTGGATTGCCGGATTCCACGCCGTAGGCGGCGCGAAAGTTCACCCGGCCGGAAACATTCAGCCGCAGCGATTTTACCGTGATACCCGCAGCCGATAACCCGCCGATATAGGTGGCAGCAAGGCAATGGCCGACTGCTGTGAGCAGCATGTCCTGCGGCGTCAAGCCGATCCCGCTGCCACCGTACCGCACTGGTTCATCTCCGGCGACCTCCTGTCCGTCGGTGACGCGCGAGATGGTGTGATAGCCCTTTTCCCAGACAACCGTCGATTGATATTGAGGCTTCGCAACAAAGCCATCCCCATCTGCCTGAATGAGATCCCGTGTTGCCCTGGATTTATTGAGATCGATTCCGTTCATGTTTTTTGCTGTCATTCGCTCATCTCCATGTCAGAAAAGACAACGCCGATGCCCTTGCTGCTTCGACCAATACGGCAATCCAAAAAGTAGACCGATCAGTCTACTCATTCTATCCCCTGGATAAAAACATTACAAGAGGACAGGGCACAAGTTGGGGGATTTCCTGAAGATGAAGACAAAACTGCGATATCCGCGATCTTTGCCGGGAATTCATTCGCTTCTGTCGGGGATAGCAATATTTGGTGGTGAACTGCTGGCTATCGATGATGCCAGCATTGGGGGATTGTTGCGGAGAGCCGGGCCGTGCGACGAACATAGCCATGTATTTCTGCGATCCAAACAGCCCATGGCGCAGAGGAACCAATGAGAATACCAATGCCCTGCTAAGACAATACTTTCCAAAGGGAACGAGAATGGCGCCATACACGCAGAGTCAACTGAATGACGTCGCCGAAAAACTAAACTCTCGCCCAAGGAAAACGCTGGATTTTAGAACACCCGCCCAAGTATCGGACGAAGCATTGCACTGACCGGTTGAATCCACCACAGCTATTTTCTGATCAATTCCTCCAGCTAGCACCTGCTGTAAAATCACTTATGACAATGTCTGGCACAACAGAAACAGGGATGGGAGAATAGCGGCATTGAGAATAGCGTTTAACCTAGGGCCTGTTAACACTTATTTCACACCCGCGACGGCGACGGATTTCATCCAGCACGAGGCATGAGCCGCGCGGCGGAGCAGGCCTCCGTAAGCGGCGAGTAACGAAGGGCTGGATGAAATCCGTCCCGCCCCTTTGGGTTGCGCACAAAAAACGCGGGTGCGAAATAAGTGTTAACAGGCCCTAGATAATCCATCGGGATGCGAGATTGATGGCAAGACAGGTTGCGAGATCGTCTGGGCAAGCAGTGAAATGGCTGAAAACTTACCGCCATCCCTCGGATAGGCTCGAAGAGCCGCCTAATGAATATCCGGGTTTATGTTGAAAATGGGAGAAAGTTGATGTTCGAGTGGCTGGCTAGCCCGGAAGCGTGGGTGGCATTAGTAACGCTAACCGCGTTGGAAATCGTATTGGGGATCGATAATATTATCTTTATCTCCATTCTCGTGGGCCGCCTTCCCGAAGCCCAGCGCAATTTTGCGAGAAGAATGGGCCTCGGCTTGGCCATGCTTACTCGCCTCGGGCTGCTGTTCTCCATTTCATGGGTAATGAGCTTAACCGAACCATGGTTTGAGGTACTCAGCAACCAGATTTCAGGGCGCGATATCGTGCTGATTGGAGGGGGCCTGTTTCTACTGGTCAAAGCCACTCATGAAATACACAACAGCGTCGAAGGATTGGATGATGAGGGCCACAAGGTTGTCGCCAACAGCATGGGAATGGTACTCCTGCAGATTGCGATCCTGGACATCGTTTTTTCGCTTGACTCAGTCATAACCGCCGTCGGTCTGGTCGATCATGTTTCATTGATGGCGATTGCGATTGTTCTGGCGGTGCTGGTTATGTTGATGGCGGCCAAGGCAATAGGGGATTTTGTAGATACTCACCCAACCATCAAAATTCTTGCGCTCTCGTTTCTGATACTGGTTGGAGTGACCCTTATCGTGGAAGGTTTCGATGTGCATGTTCCAAAAGGTTATATCTATTTCGCGATGGCATTTTCGGTCGGCGTGGAGTTTCTCAACCTTCGAATGCGTCGAAAGAAGGCGATCAGATTACACAAGCAGATTAATGAAATTGACTGACTGCAAGACCAATGCGCGCGAATTAGGTTAGTAAACTCACCTGCTGGGCTCTTCTACGTATGATTGATTGGCGAAATGGCCAACCCTTTTCCTCCTTTTTCGGTGATATCTATTTCTCAAGGGACTCCGGGCTGGAGGAAAAACGTCATGTTTTCCTGCAAGGCAATCATCTCTCCGAACGTTTTGCGTCTTTGGCAACAGGTGCAGGTGATGCATTTGCCATTGGCGAGACAGGATTCGGCACCGGGCTGAGTTTCCTATGCGCATGGCAACTATTCGATGAGATCGCCCCATCCAGGGGCAGTCTGGATTTTTTTAGCGTCGAAAAATATCCACTTGATGAGCGGGAGTTGGCCGATGCCCTGGCGTTGTGGCCAGCATTGCAGCAATATGCTGATGATCTCATTGCACGTTGGCCGCGCCGCGTGCCGGGCTGGAATCGATGGAGCTTCGCCGGCGGACGAGTACGGCTCACGCTGGCGATAGGCGACGTGGCCGAGACGCTGCCTGAAATCCATAACGGCATCGACGCATGGTTTCTCGATGGCTTTTCACCAGCACGCAATCCGGAAATGTGGACGCAACCGGTATTCGAACACGTTGTACGGGCATCCCGCCCTGGCGCTACATTTGCCACCTATACCTGCGCCGGCTGGGTACGGCATGGACTGGAACAAGCCGGATTTCAGGTACGCAAGTGGCCCGGTTTCGGCCACAAACGCGAAATGCTGCGAGGTTGCCTTCCCGGTTCACCGCTTATGCAACCCTCCAGTCCTGCAACGGCCATCGTGATCGGCGGAGGAGTGGCGGGTTGTGCCGTTGCATCAGCGCTGGCCATGCACGGGGTCTCCGTTGCCCTCATCGAACATGCGCCAGCCCTCGCCGCGGCGGCGTCGGGCAATCCACGCGGCATACTGCACGCTCGCTTGAGCGCGGGCATGAATCTGCTGCAACGCTTCGTGCTGGCCTCCTATGGGCATGCGCTTGCCTTGCTGGATGAAAAGCTACCCATAGACGGCATCGCCCGCACGGAATGCGGAGAGCTGCAATTGGCCTTTTCCGCGGAAGAGGTGCAACGCATCAACAAGCTGGTGGCACTCGATTGGCCACCGCACATATTACGGTACGTCAATGCGGCTGAGGCATCCGCACTGGCTGGCATCGAGTTGTCGCATGGGGGCTTGTGGTTTCCTGCAGGCGGTTGGCTGGTTCCGCCACGATTCTGCGCAGAATTGGCAGCGGGCCCGGGCATTGTGTGCCACACCGGCCATCGTGTGGAATCCCTGATGGCGATGGATGCTGGTTGGCGTGTGGAGGGAAAGGATCAGCATGGGCAGACCTGGTCCCATGAGGCTCAAATAGCCGTGATTTGCACCGGATATCAGGTGAAATCATTTGCGCCGACGGCAAATTTTCCACTGACTCCAGTACGGGGACAGATCACTATGGTACCCGCCACATCCTATAGCGAGAATTTGCGGACGGTCGTGTGTACCAGCGGTTATCTGGCGCCATCAACCGAGGGACTACACATGATGGGAGCGACGCATGGTTTTAACGATGCAGCGATTGATTTGCGCGCATCCGATCATGCTGCCAATTTGGCTAGGCTGGTGGAAATATCCCCCATGCTGGCAAAAGCGATAAATATCGATTCTTTGGATGTTGAGGGACTGGCTGGACGCGCCGCGGTGAGGGCATCCATGCCCGGAGCCCTACCGCTGGTGGGTGAACTATTGCCCGGGCTTTATACCAGTCTGGGCCATGGCACGCGCGGCCTGATAACCGCCGGTCTCTCAGGTGAGCTGATCGCAGCGGCTGCGTGCGGGCAATTGCCCCCCCTGCCTGCGTCTGTGCTAAGCGCATTGTCCCCTGCGAGAAGGCTTATGGGGCTTATTTGCCGCGCAAGCAGGACAGGAACATAAAACGAACGTTACAGTATGGAATGAGTAAAGCGATTAAGCGCAACGGGACAGGAGGCAGGAAATAGGGCTCTACGCGACGCCCCGTATGTCGTTAAAACGAGGTACACACCGTATAACAGTTTCCGATCAGTCTTTCGATCTCATTCGAATATTTGCCTGTGCCTCTGCTTTATTGATGGCCGAGATCTGGCGTCCGAATGCATCGCGTGTCTTTCTATCGGCCTGGGCGCTCTTGATGCTGCGCTCACACCGCCAGCGTTTGCCCGTCTTTGTAACGACCAGACGCATTTCATCGCGCGAATGTTGAACGTGACAATGGTAGCAATAAATAGTGGCAGACATGGCTAATTATGAGAAGTTGTGCGTTTTTCCAGCTTCTTCCAGGATGACCGGATGCTGGCTGGGGGAAAACAAGGGGCCAGACTTTCGCCTAGCCCTCTGTTCACGTGGCGCGCCCGGCAGGATTCGAACCCACGACCCCTTGGTTCGTAGCCAAGTACTCTATCCAACTGAGCTACGGGCGCTAAAGCTGGTCAATTTTACTCGCGTCATTCAAAATTGCTGGCCACGATTATACCAGACTGGCGGCTCATCAAGTCAAAGTGAACTCCATTCAGTTGAAATTTTTCGTAAGATTCTAATTATTACGACATTACTGCAAATTTTCTATTGTTTCTTTATTTGGCCGGTACTGCCGGATTCAGGATAATCAGGCATTGAAGGACAATGGCTTGACCAACCGATCTTATGGAACAGACGATCCCACAATAGCCTTGAATGCTTAACAATCGGGAATCAATACCACCGCTCCTGTCAGCTTTCCTTCTCGTAGCCTCATCAGGGCAATATCAGTCTGGCTTAGCGGCAGAGATTCGGTCGTCACTCGAACAGGCACTTTCGGTGCCAATGCCAGAAATTCTACAGCATCCTGGCGGGTCAGATTGGCAACCGAGACCAGCTGTTTTTCGCGCCATAGAATGTCGTAGGGGAAAGCAGGAATGTCGCTCATGTGAATGCCACCACAAATCACGATCCCACCGGGATGGATAGCGCGCAGGGCGGCAGGCACCAAAGCGCCGATAGGGGCAAAAATAATGGCGGCATCAAGTTCTTCAGGCGGCATCGTATCCGAATCACCTACCCACGCCGCACCCATCTTGCTGGCAAAATCCTGTGCGGCTACATCACCGGGGCGTGTAAGCGCGAATAATTTACGCCCTTGATAGCGCAGGATTTGCGCCACGATATGAGCCGCGGCGCCGAAGCCATAAATTCCAATCCGATCTGCGTTCCCGGCCATTTTGAGCGCACGATAACCAATCAGGCCGGCACATAACAAGGGTGCCGCTTCGACATCATCATAAATTTCAGGTATGCGAAAACAATAACGCGCATCCGCGACCGTATATTCCGCATAGCCGCCATCGATTTGATATCCGGTGAACTTGGCTTTTGCGCACAAATTTTCATGACCATTACGGCAATACCGGCAATGACCGCAGGTCCAGCCCAGCCAGGGAATCCCGATCCGCTCCCCAATCGCAAAATTATGGACATTTATCCCGCAAGACACCACGCGCCCCACGATTTCATGACCGGGAATAATGGGCAATTTTGGATTGGGCAATTCGCCGTCAACAATATGCAGATCCGTACGGCAAACAGCGCAGGCTGCAATCTTGATCAACAACTGATCAGGGGCTGGCTCGGGACGAAGCACAGACCGCATGTGAACTGCTTGCCCCGGCTTATCCAGTACCATCGCTTGCATGGAACTATTTGGCTTGGACATGTCACTATTAACGGTCGATTATTGCCCCGGGAACCACTATCGGTTCTGATACCGGCTCAGATCGAACACACCGGCATAGATCGGGTTATCGTGACGATACTTTGCCTGGAACCAGTCCGCGCTCTGCCAGAACTGCGGGTTGCTGCGGCGAACGCCATACTTTTCGATCAACGCGTCATAACGCTCATAGCCGTCGATCGCCCTATACTGATCCACGAACGCCTGCAGATCCGATAAGTGCAGCTCCATGAAAAAATTGGGATAGGCGCCGATGAAACCTCTAACTACATCGACCGTGTCCTCGCTCTTGACGCGACTCGTTTCCGTGGGTACTAAAGCCGTGGTGTTGAAGTATGACTTGTTGCGCACCAGCGTGTAGATCAGATCATTTTGCACCGATCCGTCGACAATGACTCGCATGAAGGTCACGTTGGGGAAGACATCCGTGATCTCGCCTTTTATGTCGCTCAGACGCCGGAACGCTTTCTCAACCGCGTCGGCTCTTGGATCCAGTTTTAATGCTGCGCATTGCATCGGGAACTCCCGGCACCAGTTGATGGTGTCCAGCGATGATCGTGCGCCGCCCAGGTGCTGGTAGGCCTTAACAAAAAACTCCTTCTTGCCGTCCGCCGATTCATAGCGTATCGCGGGCTCCCGCGTGCCGTATTTTCTGACATTCTCGGCAATCAGGCGTTCCAGCTTCTCCGGCTTGTTGGTCCCTCGGTACCAGTGGCGATACAGGGGGAACCGCTGGTCGCGCGGTAGAAAGAGCAAGAAATTGAACTCTGACTCCATGCGCAGGAAATCCATGTAGGTACGCGTGGCCAGCTGGTGACCGGCAGTACCATAGACGTTGAAGCCCGCCACCAGCAGATAATGGATACGCTCAAGCAGTGGATAATCCAGCACCCAGCCAGTCTTTGGAATCTCGCCAACAAAACCTTGCACCACGGTGGCGCTATCATAGTGGCGGTATACCGTGAGCGCAGCGCTGCGATTGACCTTGCCGCCATCCCAGATCTGCGACAGCCCGTAACCCTGACCGGGGGGATAGGCATTCTGCAAGTACTCAATCTTATTCAGGAAATAGCGATGCGCGACATCATAGTAGGCGTCCCAGGCCTTCAGCAACCCGATGCTCTCCTCGCGTTCGGAGGGAATGCGCAGATCATCGCTGATTTTTTCAAGGAATTTGGCATCGTGACCCAGAGGATCGCCGTCTGGATCGGTGAATAGAACCCAGAAATGGTCGTCGATCACGCTCAACGCGATTGAGCCGCGGCACACCGGCCCCTTGATGAACCCGGCGATAATGAAATGCGCGTCATCCAACAAGAATTGGTAGCGGCTGCGGGGCGGAATGGCAACAAAAGTCTTAAACGGATTCGCGGAAAGTTGTGACTCATAGCTAGGCAAGATATTCACCTCATAGTCCGGCTCGAGAAACAACTCCCTAAAACGCGCCAGACGCTGGTCGTTGAGCGCATAGGGTAGATGGGTCTTGTCGACAATGGTGCGGTCGTGACGCTGCAGCCGATAATAAAATGGGCCGGCACCAGGGTCGTCATAGGGACGGACCGAAGGAATCACGTCAATGGGCTGCCCGGGTGCCGTACGCGACCGCACCAGCATGAAATACATGCCGGGATCAATCTGGTCGAAAAAAAGATGTCCGAGGAAGAGATGCTCATACAGATATCGCGCCATGAGTCGTTCCTTGTTCGACGCGCTGTTGAAGAACGTCTCCCATTTGGCGACTTCCTGCTGCACAGGCTGCGGAAGCGCCGCTGCCGGCTCCACCGGCGCGCCCTGCGCCAGCCAGGTTTCGATGGTCTTGAATTCACCCTCGCTCAGCGCTGGGAAGCCGAACGGCATGCCCCACTGCGGGTGCTGGCGCGCGAAATGGTCGTAGCGCTCTATGTTCGGGCACTGGCTGGGTTGGGTAAGCGAATCCTTGTCAGTGCGCAACTCGGAACCGACAGCATATGCGTCCGGCAACCGGCCCGAGGTTGGAAATTTATCACTACGCTTGAGCAGCAGGGTTTTGTACAACAGTGAGTTGTTGAGATGGGCCGCGCGCGTACCGACGCCTTCATTCAGTACCGGGTAGAAACCCATCTCGCGCCATGCGGGGGTGTTTTGGGCATCGATTCCGAGGCGAGCCGGATTGCTGGTCGTAAATCGGGCGCCATTGTATACCGGCACAGCGTTCGCGCCGCGATCAAGCCCTTCGTAGGAGGTCAAATCCAGCCCACAGGGTGCGTCGTAACAACTGTGGCACACGATACAGCGTTGATTCAGGATCGGCTGTACCTGCTTATCGAAGGAGACATAACCGGCAGCGGCGACGTTGTCAGGGGAAATGATGCGATCTTTGGGGGCCGACGGACCGTAGAGTGTCTCGTAATTGGTTGCCAGCGCGACACAACCCGCCAGCAGGGCCGTCAATAGAAACAGGTAATTGCTCATAGGCGCTTCCTGCAAAACTTTCCATCTAAGCGGAATTGACCTGCTCCCCATGCTTATTACATTAATTACTTTATTCTTTAACACCCTTAGATTTTTCAAGCATTCTAATACTATTGAAAAATATTGCATTGTCAGACCCTCTCACCGAAGATGCTGATTTTAAAGCTCTTTCCATGCTATCAATTTCAGATTTAGAAAATTTATTGGGCTGAAGAGTAACAGTCTTCGCATAGGATTGCGCCGCTTGCTTGGCAATTTCTGAAGGTTCACTGCTGTCCAATGATATTGCAATTAAAATATTAGTAGCTTTGGCGTCACCCGTCATTGCATTAATTGCAGCTATTCTTAATGGCTGTGAAATTTCTCTATTCGTTGCATATTCAATTACTTTAGCATGTGTGGCTTCAAATTTTCCCGCAAGAGATAGAGCGGCAATTTTGGTTTCTAAATTAGTCTCAGGAGAATTTAAATATTTAGTAATTATTGGTATAGCAATATCTGATTTAGAATACTCAATTATTTCAACAACTTCTTTTCCAGAAAATAAACCTAAATTACTTGCATTTACCACGGATTGGATGATTGGTGTATAACTTAAAGTTCCTCCCGTTTTTGCCGCAATTGACCGTACTTCCTTATTCTTGTGAAACACCGCTTTATCTAGAGAAGCTAATATTTTCAAATGTTGACTTTGTGCAACTTGCTGACTACTTGTCATTCTGTAGCCTTTTTTAAAACCTAACATATGATCACTCATCACACTATTTGCTGCCAATGTATTAGCTGCAAGGATGGACAGTTTTTCGGGGATTTCGCTACTACTCAAGATAGTTGATGCTACGTCAGGTACTACTAAATTGTATTTTGCACGAAGCATATTAAATGCATCGATTCTTTCATCGACAGTAGCGGAACTATTTAATGTTTTCTCTCTCAGCCTATCAATGTTAGCTTTATTTTCAGAATAATAAGGCACCAATTCAGGTAGAATCTCGGCCGATACCAAATCCGGATTCAATTGATAACCAACAAAAAAAAACAATAGAATTAATTTAATCATTGTTTTTTCCCCGTCTAAAAGGTACATCGTCGTAGCAATATCCCAGTGACTTATTTTTTCCATGAAATGACATATAATCGATCATATCAGCAACAAGAGGTGATAAATTAGGTGCAAAATTAGAGATGATGGGGAATTCAATACGATCTTCTTCAAGATGACCTAACCAGTTAAGGTCACGTAGACTAAATCGCTGTGTTTCATTACTTTCATCACCATCCCATGGCCACATAGTGTCATTTGACCAATGGCCTTTCGGGCGGTTTCTAGATTTACCGGAAGATTCCCATGTTCCTAGTGGGGCATATCCTTTACTACTCGTTGGATCAAATAATGAGTTATTAAATTGCCATTTTGCCCATACACGGTCAACTTGCGCATGAATTAGAAAGAAAACCGGATCCGAAGGAGAGATGCCCCTTGCCAACCAACCGTTAAGCCTATCATGAGCATCTCCATGATGAGATCCCTCCATATTCGACCATAAAGTTGAATAGTCACCATTTGATCCAATTATTAAGTCTTCAGGGATAACTCCCACCGGTTGCGAACCATTGCCAGGTCGACTATCAACTAATTTAGTACCACCCACTCTCCAGTTCTTCCAAGGATGATTAGCAGAAAACTCAACTTTGCCATCTAGAGATTCTCCAGCTGGAGTTCCCATGGCCATTAATGTAAATATGTTTTTACTGGCCGTATCAAACTTCCAATATGGTATTGTTACAAAGCTATCAATCACTTGCAGTTCTCTTTCCAAGGCTAACAAAAAAGCTCTATGCCATGGAAGGAACGCTGGTCCTCCGTGGGCCATGTTCCAAGCAGCATTGTGCACGACTGGGTATTTCACATATAGGCTATTTGAGGAATCGTTATTAACATCGTGCAGTATTGCTAATGTATTAATAAATCGCTGCCATTCTGTTGAAGTAAGTTTTTCAGCATTTTTTCTTACTCTTACCGAAGTGTTAAATATTCCAATTTCAATCCCATCTCCATTAACAACCGCAATTCTTACGTCATTGGGATTAGTGGAAGGATAGCCAAAATCCCCAGCGACTAAAAACTCAACCCAATCACCATTTTTGGGTAAAACAATTTCTATTGATTTGCTACTAGTAAAATTTTTACTAGTTGAATCTTTACCAGTATTTTTCTTCGCAAAAAAAACAACCTGCCCGTTCTTTCTATCATCAGTTCGAGGAGAACTGATGAGTGTAACTTTGACATCTGCATTTTTTGGCTCCGTTAGAGCAACACGTGCGACTATAGGATTCCAACACAGATGAGCCTTTTCTGCGTCTTTTTCACCTATAATCATGTCAACAGTCTGACCGTGGATCGTGGCAGAAAGAAAAAAAAGAAAAATTAGCCCAATTATTCTTCTAATCTGGAGCATTTTCATCATCTCGGGGCAATAACATCCACTGAAAAAGTTTTATTAACTCCCTCCACTTTGATAGGCTTAAACCTTGAGATTTTTGATTCTCTAATCTCAGGTGGATTGGTAGATTCAAACCAAAAGTTATAAGTTGTTCCCCACCGAATAGCATTTGCATTTTTGTCTTCGCTATATGATTTTTTGGTTTGCCATGAGACGATACCTGCTTCGGAAAGATTTCTCCAAGGATCACTTGAATAAATTTCTCCATGATATTTTGGTGCATAAAATCCTACTGAACCAGTAACTATCCCGTTGGCTGGAACCTCTAATCCTTGTACTCCAATATCACTATTCATATTGAATACTGCATATTCATACCGATAAGTCCCATTCGCTAATGGTAATGATTTGGACGCCACATATATATAGCTCTTTGCTTGATTTGTTTCTTGCGTCGTAACAATTTCTATTTTTGCCCCATCTTTTTGCCACTCCGAAATGGCAGGCTTTAAATGTTCAATATCGTCATTTTTTTTGTTTAAAGAATATCTATTACCGGACAGAGTAGGAATTACCTCGCGGTAACTAAGATTATTTTGGGCATTACCTGCAGCCGCATCATCGACAGCAATATACTGGGATTCAATAAAATAACGTGCTCCTGCCATTTGTAATTGTTCTTCTTCAAGTAAAATAATTTTCTCAATGCCTTTACTTGGAGGATATCCCGTTAAGTCCTGCGCAGTTTCATCAAACATACCAGTAGTAGGATTAATTTTACTGCGTGGACCAAGCAACTCCTCATTTGCATTTAAAGCTGCGGGATAAAGATCAGTGCATCCAGGATACAATTTTTGTCCATCATGACCTGATGGAGCATCGCAGCGAGAAGGTGCGCCTGGTATACCAGCACAATGCGACGCATTTGTTGCGAAAAATCCGTGTTTAACCCAGCTCATCCCGAGTTGTTGCATCTTATTGTTATGTAAACGGTAAAGATTAAGTGATATTACTGGATGTTGAGTACTTGGGGTTCCTTTCCATTCCAAAGCTTGGGTACCAAGGTTACAGGAATCTGTGCTTGCAGTAATTCCGATGCGGCCTTGAGCATCTCTACTACCCGATTCTTGCACATCATCCACTTTATTTACCACTACATCGGGGCCTGCTGCCCATGCAATAACGTTAACTACGCTAAAATTTAAGGCTATAAAAAACACTAGATATTTCATGTCGCTCTCCTAATTTAAGTACTCGAGCAAATAATACTAGCTTAGATTGCATTTTTTCTTTATTTCCCTTCTTGGGGGAACATAACAACGTCATTTTCCTTCATCAATTTTATTACTTCCGCCGCTTATCTTTAGATCAGTAATCCCTGTAATCACCACCCCTTTTAGGGTAGCCGCTTATTTACTGAATAGGATGCTTTTAACCCTTATTGTTATTTGATACTTCGAGATGCAATAAGAAGTGATCCCGATTGTTCAAACAGCAACCTGCATTTTTAAGTGGAATCCCTGCTGATCGTCAGTTCAACTGTCGGCGGCATGACGTCATAAGTCTCATCAGGTGCTTTCTCGCCCAGACTCGAAATGTGGCCTGGATCGGTTGTACCAATCCATGTATTGCATAATTGATACTTGGCTTCTGCGATCGAATCATAGGCTCCACCTTGGCGAGCCCGCCTTCTAAAAAATCATTCTCCAGCGTCAGTTGCCCAATCTTGGCGTGCAACACCTTCAAATCAGCCGGTGGTTCCGCCGCACAGCGTCTCCGCCGCCAAACACGTCAACAGCCCGTTCGCTTAGTTACCGTTTCCACTCAATAATCTGGTTAGGGTGAATTTCAAACTGCTGTGCCAGTTCGGCCAGCGTCTTGTCGCCAGCTATTGCTGCTACTGCCACTTTGGCTTTGAACACCGCTGAGTGCGTCCGTCCCCCTCTTCTTGCCATTCTCCACTCCATATCTAAGCCCCCGCAGAGGACATCAAAAGGTAGCAGATTTTCCACTTATAGGCTTGTTCAGATTCTTGGGGCCACTTCTGAAGGCATCCAATGAAAGATCTGATTTCCTCTCTAGTTGTGGAATAGGCGCTCATACGTCAGCATATGCATTACAAAAAAAATGGATTTATGGCTCTTAAGGTTCCGATTTTTTAACATCAGCAATTAACACTTTTAAGCATTGCTTACGAACTGAGTGCATCTGTGTAATTAGATCTTTTTTTTGCTCGAGTTCTGTTGCGATTATAATTTTTTTCTGACTCGCTCTTAGATCATCTGGAGTCGCTGTTAAAAGTATATCTACCTGCTCCTGCTCCGCTCTTAGCCTTTCTTTCTGCTTCCCCGCCTCCACCTCTAGTTCAGCGAACTTATTTATTATGCTAATGCATGAGTCTACTATATGACTTTTATTAATTACTTTTCCTACAATCTCAGAAGCCGCCACGGTAATTTTTTCCACAGTAGTGGAGTCGATTCTGTTGATATAAATTCCCCCTGATAATTCAGCCTTTCCCTCTGCGGCAGCCTCAGCCATGAGCGTTGCTTTACCGAGATTTTCCTCAACGGTCTTAACAACTTTTTGTGCATCCGCGACATTTTTTTCTGCATTCTTGACTGCCGACTCCGCAAGCTTAAGTTTACGTTGCTCTTCCTCCAGCTCTTTTTTCAACCGCTCTTTTTCTGCAACATCTGTGGTGCTTCCTATTAACGTTGTTTTGTCATTCACTACCTTTTGCTGGTCAATCTGCTTTTGATTTGCCTCCATCAAGTCTTTTTGTCTTGATTGTTCAGTTTCTCGCGCTGCGGTAAGGCTGGCTTGAGTAGCTGCAAGGTTCGCTGATGCGTCTGCATTGCTTTTAGTACTTATTGCTGCCTGCGACGCAACCACAACCCCTGTCAACTGCTCAATGGCAAGTACTCCTAATGTCAAATCCTGAGAGCGCCTGAGTAGCTGCGCAACGTCAAATTCCGTTAATTGACCGTTGTAGGAGGCTTCGCAAATCCGGTACAGATGATCACGCATCAGAGTAATTGACTGGGTACGCAAACCAATACTTGCTGAGCTAGTTGATAGTGCGTTTGCTGCTGCTGCGGAGCCCCGCCCGAAAATATCCAGACTGAATCCCTGTGATGCCGCAAAAGCTTGAAGGGCATCAGGGGAAGGCTCCGCACAAATAACACCGTTTTTAGAAAATGCTAGACGCTGTGCTGCGTCCAAATGAATTGCTAACCCACTCGTTCTACTGCCAATACCATCCTTCTGACTGGCCTTGGGCCCGGTCCCATCAATAATTCCCAATTGTCTAGGCGGCAAGGTGGTTGTTCGATCTATGGTACTAATGTTCGCGCAACCCCACGAAACTAGTGAAAGAGCAGCTGCAGCTATGGTTTTTATGTTCATATTCTGCGCCCCTTATTGTTCACTTCATTCTGGTTTCAAGCACTTGTTCTGCTTAGCTCTTTTTGCCGCATCCCCACACTCGAGTTGGTCTTCATCCCCGGGATCCACAATGCATGCGTCCAATGTATCGATGGCAATATAGCTAGACGATGCCTTGTGGTCGCTTTTTCCCTTGCCTTCAAACGATAGGCGTATTTTCCTTGCACCCGCGGGTATATCAGTAAGTTCAAAACTCCGGATGAAATCAGAATGAGCCGGATCATTACTTTGTATAATTCGGCCTTTCTCATATTCAAAATTGTGAGTTTGTCCGCCAAGCGAGATCATGTATCTCAACTGAACAGCCGTATCCTTTAACTCCGAACCTCGTATATCAATACGAACCGTCTCCAGCTTCTCGAGTTTTTTAGAAAATACCAAGTCGAACTTACAACTTGCGCGGGACTTTTCAGCCACATTTTGTCCCAATTCCAGGAAACACCCCGGAAAAATCATGCTCAACTCGCGACTGTCTGGACTTAACTGCGTTTTGGTTGTCCGCGCATCACAGGCGTTGTTGTCAGTATTATGAAACGCAGGTAAGTCGAAAGTAGCAGCAGGCAAATCTTGGGCACAGATTCCGACACTCCATGAATAAGCCAGAAGGAAATAAATCGTTCTAATAGTCACAAACCTCCTCTTTTTATTTTTAAGATCGGTTTTTTCTGTTCCAAGCACTCGCTCTCAATCCCCGTGTCATCACAAATAAAACGTCTATTAAACTATAGCATTAAATAAAATTATTGCTGAGAAGGGTACTCCTCCCATTTTTAGCTGCCTTCAGAAGTAGTGTTCAGGTGACCATTGCCAACTTCTGATAGGGCGTTATTCCGCCGATGGCGGTATTTGGTCTTTCCGCATTGTAACGCCACAGCCATTGCGTCGCGGTTTCCCGCGCATGTGTGATGGATTCGAAGATCGTGAGATTCAGCCATTCTTGCCGCACGGTGCGATTGAATCGTTCTACATAAGCGTTTTGCGCGGGCTTACCGGGCTGTATAAACCGCAACTCGATTCCCTTGGCTTCAGCCCCATTGCCGGAATTCCTGACAGATGTGCTCGGGTCCATTATCCAGGCGTAGTGCTTGTGGTTTGCCGCGCCATTCGATAATGCGCTCCAGCGTCCGGATGATACGAGCCGAAGGCAGCGATAGATCCACCTCGATACCCAGGCCCTCGCGGTTGAAGTCATCGATCACATGGAAGGTGCGAAAGCTGCGTCCGTCAGATAAGGCATCATGCATGAAATCCATCGACCAGACCTCGTTAGCCCGTTGCGGTACCGCCAAGGCCTGCGGCTTGTCCCGCTTCAGACGCCGCTTTGGTTTGATCCGCAAATTCAGTTCCAATTCCCGATAGATGCGATACACCCGTTTGTGGTTATAGGGCATACCCTTGATGTTTCGCAGCCAGAGAAAGCACAGCCCGAATCCCCAAGTGCGATTTGCACAAGTCAGCCGCAATAACCAATCCGAAATCCGGGCGTTGTCATCCGACAATCTCGAGCGATATCGATAACAGGTCTGCGAGACTGAGAATAAACCGCACGCACGCTTGATCGCAATGCCATGGTCCGCTACCGCCTGGGCGGCCATCTCTTTTCTGTGAGATGGCCTCACCACTTTTTTGCCATCGCCTCACGCAGAATCTCACAATCCATCCTGGATTCAGCATACATTGTCTTCAGCCGCAGATTCTCCTCTTCCAGTTCCCGCAAGCGCGTCATGTTGGATACATCCATGCCGCCGTACTTGCCACGCCATTTATAAAAACTGGCATCACTCATCCCATGCTTGCGGCACAAATCCGGTACTGCAACTCCATTCTCCGCCTCTTTCAAAATCTGAAATATCTGGCTTTCCGTATAACGTGTTCGCTTCATCGTAGCTTCTCCTTAAGTAGAAAATGCTACTCCTAAATGCAGCTACTTTAGGGGGGATTACCCAATAGCCCAGATGAGTTTCGGGAGGATGACGTTATGTAGAGGGAGTGAGATGGAAAATTAACTACGCGAGGGTAAGCACTCAGGAGCAGGACCTAGCCTTTTCTAGGCATGATCGTAACAATGCGCGCTAAAATTAGCTAAAAGTAATGGTACAAGAGTACCTTGACTCGACCCAAGCTGAGGCGTTAGCCTATTGCAAATCTTCACTCGATACTGAAACATCGAATTATGCACTTCGGTTCCGGGATATTCTGAAAGTCTAGCATTGGTTGTTTTTGATGAACGATGGAAAGCCAAATAAGGGGATAGTATGGTCGGTAAGTATTTGATTGCTCTGCTACTCTTGACGGGTTGTGCGGGCACGAATGTCAACCGGGTGGCTACGGGTGAGATTGCTGGGCCGGGAGAGGTTCTAGATTCGAAGGCGGATGGAATTCGATATTATGAGATCGCGCCTTTTCTCCTAGTCTATACCGATGGACGAGGAGGACTCACCAGCCAACTGCTCTTCCTGCCCGATCTTACCAGAAAGCGCGTCATCGATCCGTTTGCGGTGCTAGCCACCAACAATACGACGCTGACGTTCGTGAATGGCGTTCTTACGCAGGGTAAAACTGTAGTGGACGAGACAGTGGTACCGAAGGCTATCGTTGGAGCGCTGGAAAAGGCTGCCATCGCCGCCGTGAACGCGTTTCTCAATGACGTCGGGACTCCGCCCACTACGCAGGTGCCTCCACCCCAACTTTTCAAGATCGTTCTAGAAAATGGTGGCGGCCGGCTAGTCGGGGGTAAATCGGTGGGCTCAAATGGTGAGATCCGAATGATCGATATTACGGTAACCGATCCCGGCGGGGAGAGCAAGACTACTGAAAAATCCTCCCCGGAGAAAAAGCCATGAAAATCGCCTTTGTACTTTTCTTAAGTCTACTATTTGGCATGCTATCTGGGTGTGCAACTTTTGTAAGTGGCGAAAGGGCTGATCTTGGCAAGGGGGGGTATGAATATTCTCTTCCTGTTCCCATTATTGTGGTGACCCCGCAGGCCAACGGGACACTCGACGTTAAGGTCGACTATCTTCCTGATCCGAACAACACATATGTTTTACGCACCGAGTCGTTGATATCCAGCTACACCCTGGATGTTAAGCGTACGAACGGAATGCTGACTTCTGTCTCACTCGACGCAAAGGCGGACGGTGTCGCGGAGGCGATCGCAGAATCAGCCGGCAATGTTGTCAAAGCTAAGGGCGACGTGCTCGCCAAAGAAAAGGAAAAGGCAGAGATAGCCGAGAAAGAGCAGTTGAAAGCAATCGATCAAGCAGAGCTTTCGCTCGCTATTGCTGTAGCAAAGCAGAAAACGATCATCGCTGCTAAAGAAACTTCAAAATTCCTTGATGCCGAACTGGCTGTTGCTGAGGCGCAGGCGAAGCTTGATCATCTTTCAAAACGAGTGGCTTCAGGTGGAGCGTCTTACAATGATCCCGGAGACGGAACTCTTCCCACAGCTGCGGGCCCCGTCATCTTTCGAGTAGTTACAGAAGCTGACGGGGTCAAGCTTGTAGCTCTCGATGGTCCGAGTAGCTTTGTAACATCACTTGCGGCCAAACCAGGGACAAAAGTAGAAGACCTTACGGCAGAGGTGCAGGGGTCAAGCGTCCTAAAGCGGGATCGTGACAAACCTCTGCAATTTGTTATTCTTGTCAACAAGCCCGTCGCAAGTGTCGACCTTGACAATTCACTCCTCCAAGTCGCGGGGTCCAACGAGGATGCCCGTAAGTGGCTTGTGGCGGCAAACGCGAACAATACCAGTACGGGTGCGTTGGTGATCGTCACACTGAAGAATAACATGCCTAAGGGTACCTACCTGTTCACGCCAGTTTTCAAAAAGAATACGGGTGAACCAATGCAGACAGATCCAGTGAAAATCACGGTAGCCCCATGATTGGCATTGAATGCATCCTCGCACGCCTAACCTCGGCAGTTGGAGTTCCTGCTTTCACGCAGGGTGGTCGCGAAGCGGAGATCACGAATATATTTTCTGCTGCCTCGCATGGTGACATTGATCTTCTAGTCAATAATTCTGCGCTTGCTCGTCCAATGAGTGCCAAGCAGGGATTCTTTGCATTCGATCTTCATCGCGCACTACAAGTGCTGACTCGTAATCCGCTGCCCTCGGGGCCCGCGGCCCGCATTGCAGTTCTATTCGCGGATTTTTACAATCCGCATCCCAGTACGTTTGGCATTATGTTTGATCGCGGTTTCGACCCCGGGGATGATCCGAGCAGTGCAGCAGTATTTCGTCAGTTACCTCGGGAGGGATGCGCAGTATTCCTTCGTGCCATAACGGATCTAAGCAGGACTGTTCCAGCCCGCCGTACTGCTTTAGCAGTAGAACGGGAAGCGTTTTTCACGACTATTCATGAACTGGGGCATGTCTTCAATTTGCAACATGCAGCACCGCCGCCAGCCAACTTCATGTCGCAAAGCCTTCGCGCCCGGACTTATCCCATCCAAGCGGACTATTTTCTGCCGATTCATCAGCAATGGTTATCTCAATGCTCCGTGAATCCAGCCGTTTATCCAGGAGGTGCAAGATTCCGTGATTCTACTTCTTATGCCAATCATGATATTCCTTCAACCGGTGTACGACGTCTGTCGTTTGGTCTTGAACTGCTGATTAGCATGGGGCAGCGTGAATTTTGGCCGTTTGAGCCAGTCGAGCTTGATGTTGAGCTACGGGTCGCGCCGGGCGTTGATCGACAGTTCCACGTGCCCGACGCAGTAGATCCTGGATACGACCAGTTTACGATTCGTATCGAAGATCCCAATGGAGATTGCCGCCGCCTTTACTCGCCAAGAAACTATTGCAATACCGGAAAGGCACTGAAAATTGCACCCACCCGTCCCTTTCGCCGCGATATCAGTATATTTGGCCAATCCGGCGGCTATACCTTCGTTCAGCCCGGCATCCATCGTTTGTGGGTCGAATTTAAGGTGCGTCACGATGTCACCCTTCGATCTAATGAACTTGAAGTGAATGTAAAGTCACCGGGTAAGGGTCGAGAATTCGACGCAGCGCTGGCAGTACTAAGCCAGTCAGATCGTGCGAAGATCCTTTATCACCGACTCGATCGCTCCGACTCACGACATTTGGTGATGTTAACGGAATACTGTGGAGAAACACGACCTATCGCTTCGAGCGCTTCCATAAAATACGCTGTCGCGCGCGCGATGGAAGAACAAGCAGCCTCTGAGGATCGACAGCTTCCCGAACCGGCGGTCTTACTGTTGCAACAAGCGGCCGATGCGAAGATTCTAGGTGAAACACAAAGGACGCATGCAACTCGGATTTTGGAAGGTGCACGCTCCCGTATGCAACGACGAAAAAAGCGGATCATTCCGATGCTGTCCGGGGCAAGCGAAGGGGAAATATTCCCTTTTTAAATAGCCCGTTTCGCGATGCGGGTTTCGGTGCAACGAGCATATTGTAGAGTTTTTATCGACGTTTCTCCTACTGACTCTAACCTGGTGACTAACTCCTATCGCTCGGACGTACTCAGGCCTTCCTCGCCCGGCAAATTTGCCAAAACTCGTCCAGATGGTATTCGTCTGCTGGGTCAATTTGAAACATACACGTCTCCTTTAACACTCGCCCTTGATGGAATGCCCTATCAGCCTGACAAGGGTCTCCCGTTGTCGCCCCGTCCCATCAAATGCAATTCACGCGTTATGCCACAGCTTTCTTGATCGGCGTCACATTATTGGCACCCTTTTTCCATGTCTCCAGCATATCCGCCCATTGTTGCATCATTTTGGCCCGGTCTACCAAATGTTCCGCGTGATTGTAAGTGCGGCGCACCGCGTTTTGTTCGGCATGAGCCAACTGGCGCTCGATCCAGTCCGCCGCAAAACCGAGTTCATTCAGCCGCGTGCTGCCGGTTGTCCGTGTGGTGTGTGGGCTATATTTGCCGCCCCATCCAAGTACACTCAGCATTTGACGGAATGATGCCGCGACCATCGGCTTCTTTCTGTCATCACGGTGGGGAAACAGATGGCAATAACAGCCGGTGATACCGTGCAACCTCCGCAATATTTGGACCGCTTGCGTAGGGAGGGGGATCGTGTGTGCCTTCCGCTTTTTCATCCCTGGGCAGGGATGCGCCAAATCGCCTCATCAAGATCGAATTCGGTCCATTGGGCCTCGACGACTTCAGTCGGCCGGCAGGGGTTAGCCACATCAAGCGGAAGGCTGCGATAGTTTCATGGCGACCGCCGTACTCTTCCACGTCTCTCAATAGCTGGCCGATTTCGGCGGAATCTAGCGGACGCTTGTGCTGAGTCTTGTTTGCGGGGAGTACTTTTCGCACGGCATAGACCGGGTCAGAATCCACCCGGAGGGTGGACACTGCAAGCTCAAAAACACCCGACATGGTGCGCTTGGCTTCCGCCGCGACCGTCAGGCCGTTCTTCTTCGCCGATGTGTTCAGCACGTCTAGGATATGCGACGGAGCAATACTCTTGACCGGCAGCGAGCCATTCTTCGGAAACACCACGCGCGTCGGCATATTAAGTCGTCGGGCTTTGGTGACTTCCTCCCAATCCTTCAAGGCCAGCCATCCCTGAGCCACAGCCTCGAATGTAGTGGCGTTTTCCTGTTCCCGCTTGATGCGCTCAAGTTGCCGATTGGGGCTGGGTTGATGCCGTGCTTAACCAACGACCGCGCTTTAGTACGCTCCTCCCGCGCCTCGGCGAGCGTAAAGCGCCGCCCCCCCGTGGGGGCTTCCGCTTCTTCTGGCGTTTCGCGTATAGGAGCTATGGCGTAATCGCCAATCGCAAAGGTGCTTTCCTTGGTTACCTCGCCTTCCCGCAACTCGAAGCGGTAACGCCACGCCTTCGCACCGTTGGGCTTGATTTCCAGATACAACCCCTTGCCATCAGGCAGCTTGTAGGACTTGTCTTTGGGTTTCGCAGTGCGGCATCGGGTACGGTTATCATAGCTAGTCAGGTCTGAACAATCCATAATCAACTGATTATGTTATATTAATTGTTGAATTGTAGCGGCTGAATTTGCCGGTTTCTGGTAAAATTGATGTAATTTCTTGCAAATCTAGCGAGGGTTACATGGGACCAAAGCCGAGTGTACCCATAAGCAATGACCTGTTCCGCCAGCGGTTGGATGAGCTGGTCAACCCGAGACACCCTTTGGCGCAACTTGCCCAGCATATTGACTGGTCAGGGTTTGAGCGCGAATGGGCCGGTTTTTTCCCTTCGCATCGGGGTCGTCCCGAGACTGCTCCCCGCCTGGTGGCAGGCCTGCTGTACCTGCAACACACCTTTGCCCTATCCGACGAAGAAGTCGTGTGGGGCTGGATCGAAAATCCTTACTGGCAGCTGTTCTGTGGCGAAACCTGGTTTCAGCATAACCTGCCTATCGACCCCAGTTCACTGACGCGCTGGCGGCAACGGATCGGCGCAGAAGGCATGGAGTGGTTACTGGCCCAAACCATCAAGGCCGCCACATCGGCCCAGGTAATCAAGCGGCGAAGCCTGAACAAGGTCATCGTGGACAGCACCGTACAGGAGAAGGCCATTGCCTATCCGACCGATAGCAAGCTGCTGAACCGGGGACGGGAACAACTGGTGAAGCTGGCGGCAGAAGCAGGGATGACGCTACGCCAGAACTACAATCGTGAAGCCCCCAAGCTAGGCAGGCAAGATTGCCCGCTACGCCCATGCCCGGCAATACCAGCGCATGCGCAGCCACCTGAAGAAACTCAAGACGCTGGTGGGCCGAGTCTGGCGCGACGCATTACGCCAATTGGCCAAGGTACCGGCGCACCTCAAGCCCAAGGTCACCGGCTTACTGCAGCAGGTGGAGCGCCTGCTCAAGCAGCAGCCCAAGGATAGCCACAAGCTCTACCGTCTGCACGCGCCGGAAGTGGAGTGCATCGCCAAAGGCAAATCGCGCCAGCCCTATGAGTTTGGGGTGAAGGTGTCAGTGGCGACGACACACAAGGAAGGGCTGGTAGTCGGCATGCGCAGCCTGCCGGGCAATCCCTACGACGGGCATACCTTGCACGCGGCTGTGAAGCAAGTGGAAATCCTGACACAGCACCAGCCGAAGGAAATATTCGTGGATCTGGGCTATCGCGGTGCAGCCCTCCCGGCTGGGGTCAAGCTCTACCACCGCAAACTCAGGCGCAGCATCACCGCACGGCTGAAGCGGGACATTCGGCGACGCAGCGCCATCGAGCCGGCGATCGGGCACATGAAAAACGATGGCCGCCTGCGCAGAAACTGGTTGAAAGGCACAGAAGGCGATGCCTTTCATGCCTTGCTATGCGGTTGCGGACACAACCTGCGGATGATTCTGAGGAAGCTGCGGCTTCTTCTCGCCCAAATTCTTGTCCGGGGGCATTGGCAACCCGCAATGGGTGGCACAGTTAATCATCGTCTTACCATCATCTATGCCTGAAAATCGAATTGTTCAGGGCTGACTAGCTAGTTTCCAAGTCCGAGTCATACCCGGTTTTTTGAAGCTTGGTTCCGACTCCATACCCGGTTTCCTTTCGGCTTGTAACGGATCAACGCGGATGCATAATGACTAGAAAGCCTGATATTTTCATCATATATGAGGATTTAGTTGTCTGCTATCGTCCGAAGCAATCCAATATACCGTTTAGACGTTGAATCGAAAGAGTTTCATAGAAACCTCGTCTTTACTGGATTTTATTTCTCCCACTTCCGTTCTGTACCTCATTTTGTACCCGGTTTGAAATTTTTTATGGCCATCTGTGCCAACTTTCATAACCTATGGAACTGATACATCAGGCGTCTCGAAACCTGAATGCTCTGGCGCAGCCAGATGCGACGCTCGCCACAACCCAACCATACAAAACCGTCCTCTTAGTTTGCATCCCGACATCCTCTCCTGCATATACCGCTGCTTTATCTTTTGGTCTATAGTGCACTATTCGTGTGTTGGGCACCCACTTGCTTCGCTATCATATGTAAGGTACAGGTTTAATCCCTCCTAATTGCTTTTTGTTTAATATTAATCTATGAATGAAATATGAATATTCGTGAGCTTAGCCCCGACGCCGTCAGTATGGGAATGAGCGTCAACGACAACAAAATGACTAGCCACGACTTTGTTGTCATTTTTTTATTCCGGCGCTCATTTTTATTGTGGCTAGTATTGGACTGCTAGAGTTATTTAAAATACAGCCATCTTTGTGTAAATTCAATATTGATTATTCTCTAAAGTTTCAATCGCATCCGCAGGATGTGCAAACAATCGGGAATTTACGCCACATGTGATCTATAAGAATAAAAGAGCTCGTAACTCTTATTACTCTCGTTTCATACATCGCTCCAACAAGAGATGAGCACAGCTTCGTAAGGCAATCGTCATTTACGAACATTACTGGTCTGCGACGTCGGGCAGCGTTAAGAATCGCACCCTCCAAGCGCAATAAAGCTATGCGTGGACGCTACTCCTTCACGTACGGCGAAGCTCCACTCGTACCTTTGTAAGACCACTCCCAGGTTATTTGTCTTTGGTAATAGCTAAACCAATGCTAGTTACAGCCAAGCCAATCACCGCTCAATCTCTAAAATAGAATGGCACGCTCATTGGCATCCTTCGGATGTTGAATAGCAGTTATCACAGCCATTATCTGCATGATAGTAAATCGTACGTCTTCCATTTGAACGTGGCCCCATGTAGCAAATGGAATCTGGCTGCGTCGATGTAAATGTTACGCCACCATCTATTACTTTGGCTTTCATAATTTCCTCGGCAGATACTTTTTTTAGACCAGCGCTAGCCGCATCTTGCGCCTTAAGTGGAATTGCCATAGTTATTCCTCATGAAAGTTTTTCTATTGGATATTGCTAAAAACAACCAGTTTTTATTTTAGGATACATTCCGTAAAAGTCTAGGCATTTCGATAGCCCCCACTTGGCCCCGACGAATAACGGTTCGCCATGATGTAGAACTGGCCACCCTGGAATGGGTATCGTGGTTCAACCACTACGGACTGCTCGAATCCATCGGCTATATACCAAAACTCAGGAAGAAATAAAATATTGCCAACACAACGAGTAGTAGATTTAACAAACTGTAAAGAAGAAAAGCTATCACCGAACGCATGCTCGAAACTCCATTAAGGGCTCGATAGGCACCCCACGCGTCGATAAACCATATGAACCCAAGGCTAACTCCATATATGCTTAACCCATTAGAGACGTTTTGTCCAGCTAAAAACCAGCGGTCCACATCTTCCCCCTCCAGAATGAGCTTATAATCATCAGGATTGACGACTTGAAATATTACTTCGCCTGCCACGTCAAACGTTAGAGCGATCAACACTACGAACGCTGACACGTATGTACTGCACGTAAATAACTCTCGGAATTTAGCTTTGCCACCAACTATTTTCCAGGCAAGCCAGAGAGCTAAGATGGTCGTCAATGGGATGATTCCGACAGATGCAATGAAGATTACGGAATTCAGGAAAAGGTGGGACCTTTTCGCCAGGCTGGCTATTTGGATAATTGCGACGATGAGAAGAGAAATTCCAAAGAATATGAAGGCTCTATTAAGGGATTCTTCTGATGGCACACAACGATCAGTGAGGAATTTCTTCGGCCCAACGGCTAGCTCACGTAGATCCACAAAGTACTTGGGAAACTGTGTCATTACAAGTTTAAGGTACTCATTCATGATACCTGGTCCGAAGCGCAGAATTTTAACTCTGGTATGGTAGATAATTGTGGCCTAAGTCTGATGGCTGCTCCTTAATTGTAGTAGTCGCGACTTCATCTGACAGTTACCCGATTTGACTGGTGCGGTTGTCAGATCAGATTCAATTGTTCAGTAATGTGATTTTATCGTGCCAGACCTCCTTTCCGTCAATCAATGTTTGTATGGATGTGCGTCCGCAACATATTTTGCCCTGATGGGTTCGGTCATGATTATAGTAATGCAGCCAGTCATCTAGATCGATTTGCAACTCCTCAATTGACCGGTATATCTTGCGCCGGAATGCCACCTGGTAGAATTCTTGCAGGATCGTCTTGTGAAAACGCTCGCAGATGCCGTTGGTCTGCGGATGATTGGCTTGGGTCCTGGTATGCTCGATTTCATTGAGCGCAAGGTAGAGCTGGTAATCATGAGTCTCTGAACCGCCCCGGGTTTTGAGGAGGTTCCAACATCTGAGAGAATGGAGCCATGAAGAAATCAAACAAGTTTTCCCCCGAAGTACGTGAACGTGCGGTACGCATGGTGTTCGAACACCGTGGCGAGTATCCGTCGTTGTGGGCAACCGTTGAATCCATTGCGCCCAAGATCGGTTGTGTTCCCCAGACCTTGCATGATTGGGTGCGTAAGCACGAGATCGACATTGGCATGTGCGATGGCGTGACAGGCACCGAGCGTGACCGGTTAAAAGCACTGGAGCGCGAAGTTCGAGAACTGCGCAAAGCCAATGAGATTTTGCGACTGGCGAGCGCTTTTTTCGCCCAGGCAGAACTTGACCGCCGATTCAAGTCCTGAGGCAGTTTATCGACCAGCATCAGGATACCTATGGGGTCGAGCCGATCTGCAAGGTGTTGCAGATTGCCCCGTCAGGCTATCGACGCTCTGCTGCACAGCAGAGGAATCCTGCATTGCGTTGTGCTCGCGCCAAGCGCGAGGACATGTTGAATCCAGAAATTGAACGGGTTTGGCAAACCAATATGCAGGTCTACGGCGCTGACAAAGTCTGGCGACAACTGAACCGTGAAGGTCACCCTGTGGCTCGCTGCACGGTGGAGCAGCTCATGAAACGCCAGGGCGTGCGGCGTGGCAAGATTGTGCGAACCACGATTACCGACGCGGCAGTACCTTGCCCATTGGATCGGGTCAATCGTCAATTCAAGGCCGATCGCCCAAACCAGCTATGGGTTTCAGATTTCACGTATGTATCAACGTGGCAGGGCTGGCTGTATGTGGCCCTTGTCATCGACGTATTTGCCAGGCGCATCGTGGGTTGGCGCGTGAGCAGCTCCATGCACACGGACTTCGTCCTCGATGCCCTGGAGCAGGCACTCTACGCTCGCCAGCCCAAGCAATCCGATGCTCTGGTGCATCACAGCGATAGAGGATCCCAGTACATCTCCATTCGCTATACGGAACGCCTTGCCCAAGCTGGGATTGAGCCCTCCGTAGGCAGTCGAGGACAGCTACGACAACGCCTTGGCTGAGTCAGTCAACGGGCTGTACAAGGCCGAGCTGATCCATCGCCGAGCACCATGGAAAACTAGGGCCGCTGTGGAACTGGCAACCCTGGAATGGGTATCCTGGTTTAATCACCACCGGTTACTCGAATCTATCGGTTACATTCCGCCGGCGGAAGCTGAGGTAAACTATTATCGGCAACTGGTCGAAAAGGCAACGGTAGATGTCTAACTTAAACCAAACAGCCTCCATGAAACCCGGGGCGATTCACCTACTTTATCCCCACTTATTACAGTAGCAATCGTTCCTTTGCTTCGTGAGACAGCGTGGTGTTGGCGTCCAACCATGCGCGGACAAGCCTTTACCCTTGCCTTTAGTGGTCTATAACACGTGCCACGCTCAACGCAACGTCGAACTTTGGGCGATAAGTCGGACAGACTTTATTTAGCTTCTCTAAAATTCTAATCGCTACAAGAACTGGTGGGCTCAATGATGGGTAATAAAAATAATTGCTGCAAAATGGCGCAAATCCTAAGCACTTGGCGGAGAGAGAGGGATTCGAACCCTCGATAAGCTTTTTGAGCCTATACTCCCTTAGCAGGGGAGCGCCTTCGACCACTCGGCCATCTCTCCATAAAAGAGGCGTTAGGATAGCGGTTTACTACCCTTCGGTCAAACAATGAGTCTTATCGCGGCTGCTGTTCTCACAGAATCTCACGATACCTGATCCAGTTCAAAAATCTTGTGTAACACCCGCACCGCAAGTTCCATATATTTTTCGTCCACCACCACGGAAATTTTTATTTCGGAGGTGGAAATCATCTGGATATTAATGCCTTCTTCCGCCAGGGCACGGAACATTCTGCTGGCAATGCCGACGTGCGAACGCATCCCCACTCCTACCACCGATACCTTGGCTATTCTGTCGCCGCCGATTACACCGCGTGCGCCGATATGGGGTTGCACCTGATTCTCAAGAATATCCATGGTTCTGGCGAACTCATTCCGATTTATGGTAAATGAGAAATCTGTCATACCATCGTGACCCACATTCTGGATAATCATATCCACATCGATGTTGGCATCGGCAACCGGACCAAGGATTTGATAAGCAATGCCTGGACGATCCGGCACACCCAGCACGGTAATTTTCGCCTCATCACGGTTGAATGCAATACCTGAAATAATTGCGCGTTCCATGTTCTCGCCTTCCTCGAAAGTAATCAGGGTGCCCTCGCCTTCTTCATCGAAACTGGACAGCACCCGCAACCTGACCTTATATTTACCGGCAAATTCCACCGAACGAATTTGCAGCACCTTCGAACCCAGGCTCGCCAGCTCGAGCATTTCCTCAAAGGTGATGGTCTTGAGTTTCCTGGCTTCGGGGACGATGCGCGGGTCGGTCGTGTAAATACCATCCACGTCGGTATAAATCTGGCATTCTTCGGCTTTGAGCGCCACCGCCAATGCTACACCGGTTGTATCAGACCCGCCGCGGCCCAGCGTCGTGATGTTGCCGGTATCATCCACCCCCTGAAATCCGGCTACCGCTACAACATATCCGGCATCGAGATCAGCATGGATTTTATCCTCATCAATTTTCAGTATGCGTGCTTTAGTATAGGCATTATCAGTCAGTATTCGCACTTGCGCGCCAGTATAACTCTTTGCTTTGACGCCTAGATCCATCAGCGCCATTGACAGCAAGGCAACGGAAATCTGCTCACCGGTCGATACCATGACATCCAATTCACGCGGGTCGGGATTGGCCTGAAATTCCTTGGCCATGGCAATGAGGCGATTGGTTTCTCCGCTCATGGCGGAAACCACCACCACCACCTGATGGCCTCGGGATCGAAATTTTGCTATCCGGCGGGCAACATTTTTGATGCGCTCAGTACTGCCAACCGAGGTGCCGCCGTATTTTTGAATAATCAGTGTCACGTTACCGGATTTTCTATATTAATAAAGGGAACTCTGCCGCAAACAAAAGGGTCGTATATGTTGAATCAATGATGCGTCGAGCGGTGAAAAATTTGATTTCGTAAAAATGGGAATTTTACCCGATTACCGGAAATAAAACTAAATATATGCAATAATGATAACCAGGCGACCATGAACAATGTCAAGCAGCATGCACTTAAGACTTGCATTGAATAGGAAAACAAATTAAATTTATGAATCCGCAATAATCTTCCAACATAACCCATACCATTACCTTATGGAGAGCTGCCCCTATGAAACTCTTTGAAGAAATATCCAATCCTCGCGATATCCGGCGTAAGCTTGGCCTGAATCAGCATGATTTCTGGAGCAAAGTCGGCGTCACTCAAAGCGGTGGCTCCCGTTATGAAAGCGGACGAAATATGCCAAGGCCGGTGAGAGAACTCGTACGACTTGTGCATATCGAGCATATCGATCTGGCCAAGATCAGAAAAGATGATCTAGTGGTGGCCGCCTTGCTGAAAAGCCAGGACCCTGATTTATACAAGAGCCTGAAAAAAGCCGCCAAGTCAAAATAACCTGGCAAAACAATCGTCGCAGCCAAACGGCCATTGATTCCATGCGGTCGAATATTATTTGACGGAATCAGAGTGCGACTGCTACGGATTGAGCTTAACGGTGAGTCCAAGCGCCTGGATTCTCGCATAAAACGCATCCATCCACACCTGACTGACTTTTGTAAGCCGCGGTGCTTCCGGCTGCATGGATGGACGCGCGAGGCCATATAACAGCGCTCCTTTGAGCGGCACACCTTCCCGTAATAGCTCCTCTATAAATTTAAGATAAGCGCCGGATTCCGCACTGGAGGGTGGTTTGCCATCGGTTTGAAACACGCAGGTTTGCAGCCAGGTAGGACACAAAGATGCGGCCAGTTGCAGATTCTCGCGCATCCGCTTCAAGCTCATTCGTGTATTGTTGATGCGCTGTCTCCCTTCGCGCGTGACGCTATCCAGCTTGAACCAGACTTCGCCGTTAAGCTCCGCCATCCGGCGCAATCCCGCCTGTACACCAGGCCGGTCAATCAGGCTGCCATTGGTAATCAGCACCAATTTAAGATCCTTGGGCAAGTCGTAGTCGCCCCTCACTCTTCCAATCAACTCGATCACATGTTCAAATTCTCTTGCGCTGGTGGGTTCGCCGTTGCCGGACAAAGCGATGTCATTGATACGCCTTGCAGCCAAAGGTACTTGTGTCTGCATGAAAGAACCATGCTGAATTTCGTGCAGAAACATGCGTAACTCACTTTCGAGCCGGACCAAGTCAATCACCGGCGCCGTGCCGCGTTTGAGTTCCGGGACCTGGCAATAAACGCAACGCCAGTTGCAAGCATTGTTGGGATTAAGATTGACGCCCACTGACACGCCTCCAGCTCGGCGCGATATCACTGGATAAATATAGGTCAACCCTGCCCTGTCGCGGCTGTGATCCGCAATATTCAATAGTTTGGAGGCGTGCTCCAATGCTACAATCTCCGTAATGTTAATCACACGCAGGCTGGAATTCGATGCCGGCCACCGCATACCTTCCCATAATAGCAAATGCCGCCACTTGCATGGCCATCGTTACGCTATTGAAATTACCTTGTCAGGTGACATTATCACGGAGGCAGGCATCGCCGAGCAAGGCATGGTGATGGATTATTCGGAAGTAAAACGTATCGCCAGCACTGTACTGGTAGACAAATGGGATCACGCATTCCTGGTCTATTCAGAAGACATAGCGGTAATGCAATTTCTTCAATCCCTGGACGACCACAAGACAGTCGTACTAGACGTACCGCCAACGGCGGAAAATCTTGCGCTCGCCGCGTTCCGTATACTTGACACAGCCTACCAGGATAGTTATGGCAACCACCTCAGACTGGAGCAGGTGCGCTTGTTCGAAACTCCCAATTGCTGGGCAGACGCGACGCGAGGGCAAATATTGGGTAATTCGGTCCTGTAAGATAGTTTGCCTGCAATCGACTTCCTGGCACGAAACCGGCCGCAGCCTCATTGGCCTTCTGCAAGCATCCCTCCCTTGGCATCATGGCCGATTTGCTTTATGCCTTCTTTTTGTTACCATGCAAAATGAAGAAATTTTAAAGTAGATCTTTTTACGAGTCATTCAAAATGAGGCTTTCCCTATGCTAACCCAGCTCATTCCCGATTTTGAGCTTCCTTCCACCGGCAACAAGGTATTCAGGCTATCTAAAGCCTCCGGCAAAAACCTGGTGATTTATTTTTATCCCAAAGATGACACACCCGGCTGTACCACTGAGGGTCAGGAATTCCGTGACGCTTACGGCGAATTCACCAAACTCGACTGTGACATTGTGGGCATTTCGCGCGACAGCATTAAATCGCACGAGAACTTCAAGGCGAAGATGGATTTTCCTTTCGAGCTTCTGAGCGACAGTGATGAAACTGCCTGCAAATTATTCAACGTCATGAAGATGAAAAATATGTACGGCAAGCAGGTTCGCGGCATAGACCGCAGTACCTTTGTGCTGGACGCAAACGGAACGTTGCAGAGGGAATGGCGCGGAGTCAAGGTTCCCGGCCATGTTCAGGAAGTACTTGAGTTCGTGAAAACTTTGCCCAGAGAGGAGTCATGAGCCCCAGAAAATCGGCTTCTCCCATTACCACAGTCACACGTTTGCGGGCTAACCCCAAGCTATTTGTACTTGACAGCAATGTACTGATGCACGACCCCACCAGTCTGTTCCACTTCGAGGAACACGACATCTATATCCCCATGGTGACGCTCGAAGAACTCGACAACAATAAGAAAGGAATGTCGGAAGTGGCGCGCAACGCCCGTCAGACAAGCCGTTTCCTGGATGAGATCGTGAGCAGCGCGATAGCGGATATTGACGAGGGCATTTCGCTGGAAGCGCATGGCAGCAAGAACGCGACCGGACGGCTGTTCCTCCAGACCCAGGCGATCAGTAGCGTTCTGCCGGTGCGGCTGGCGAGTGGCAGTGCCGACAACCAGATCATCGGCGTGGTGAAATTTTTGCATGAAACCTGCCTCAACCGCAGCGTCGCGCTGGTTTCCAAAGACATCAACATGCGTATCAAGGCGCGTGCACTGGGGCTGGCAGCGGAGGATTATTTTAACGACAAGGTGCTGGAAGACACCGATCTCCTCTATTCCGGCATTCAGGAACTACCGGCGGACTTCTGGGACAAGCACGGCAAGGAGATGGAATCGTGGCAACAATCCGGACACACGTTTTATCGCGTAAGCGGTCCGCTTTGCACCCATTTCCTGATCAATCAGTTTGTCTATCTGGAGCACGACAAGCCATTCTACGCCCTGGTCAAGGAGCGTAGCGGCAAGACCGCGGTTCTGCAAACGCTCAAGGATTACACGCACCAGAAAAATAACATCTGGGGCATCACGGCGCGCAATCGTGAGCAGAATTTTGCGCTCAATCTGCTGATGAACCCGGAAGTGGATTTTGTGACGCTATTAGGACAGGCGGGTACCGGTAAAACTTTGCTGACGCTGGCTGCCGGCTTGATGCAGACGCTTGAGTACAAGGTTTATTCGGAAATCATCATGACCCGAGTCACCGTGCCGGTGGGTGAGGATATCGGCTTTCTACCCGGTACCGAGGAAGAAAAGATGACACCGTGGATGGGTGCGCTGGAAGACAATCTGGATGTGCTCAACAAAACCGACAACGATGCCGGCGAATGGGGGCGCGCCGCCACACGCGACCTGATTCGCTCACGTATCAAGATAAAATCACTCAATTTTATGCGTGGCCGCACTTTCATCAATAAATTCCTGATCATCGACGAGGCGCAAAATCTCACGCCCAAACAAATGAAAACACTCATTACTCGGGCCGGGCCTGCCACCAAGGTGGTCTGTCTGGGTAACATCGCACAAATAGATACGCCTTATTTGTCCGAGGGAAGTTCAGGCTTGACCTACGTGGTCGATCGTTTCAAGGGATGGGATCACAACGGACACGTGACGTTACAGCGTGGCGAGCGTTCCAGGTTGGCGGATTATGCGGCGGAAGTATTGTAGCAGGACCGTCATTTTCAGTAATGCCCGGATTTGGCATAGCTCTCAAATCTTGTATATTCGCCGAGGAAGGTGAGATCAACTTTACCTATGGGACCATTACGCTGCTTGCCGATAATGATTTCGGCGATCCCCTTGTCCTGCGTATCCGGGTTGTAGACTTCATCACGGTAGATAAACAGTATCAAATCTGCATCCTGCTCGATGGCACCCGACTCGCGCAAATCCGACATGACCGGGCGCTTGTTCGGGCGTTGCTCAAGACTGCGATTCAATTGCGATAACGCCACTACGGGTACTTGAAGTTCTTTTGCCAGTGCTTTCAGGGAACGGGAGATTTCCGAAATCTCGGTGGCACGATTCTCGCCTTGGCCACTGGCGGACATTAGCTGTAAATAATCCACCACAATCAATCCCAGTTCACCGTGCTGACGATAAAGCCGTCGCGCCCGCGCCCTGAGCTCCAGCGCATTCAAGGCAGCACTTTCATCGATAAACAAGGGGGCATCACTCAACTTGCCCAAAGCATGGGTTAACTTGGACCAGTCTTCGTCCTGCAGGCGGCCGGTACGTACCTTGTGCTGATCCAGCCGTCCTACGGAACCCAGCATCCGCATCGCGAGCTGGGCTCCCCCCATTTCCATACTGAATACCGCTACCGGCTTTTCCAGCTCAAGCGCCACATGTTCAGCGATATTGAGCGAGAATGCGGTTTTACCCATGGATGGCCTGCCAGCGACAATGATCAGGTCACCAGGCTGAAAACCCGAGGTTTTCTGATCGAGATCATGGAAACCGGTCGCAATGCCCGTCACATCACTGGGGTTGTCCTGATTGTAGAGCGTCTCGATGCGCTCCACTACTTGCTTCAGAAGCGGCTGGATATCGACGAAGCCCTGCTTTCCCCGCGCCCCCGCCTCGGCTATTTCAAATACCTTGGCTTCCGCTTCATCCAGCAGGTCCGCAGCGGATCGCCCCGCGGGGTTATAGGATGATTCGGCTATCTCCGACCCGACTTGAGCCAGCTTGCGCATTACTGCCCGCTCCCGCACGATCTCCGCATAGCGGCGAATGTTGGCTGCCGATGGCGTATTCTGAACCATCACGCCAACATAGGCTAATCCGCCCACGTTTTGCAATTCCGCCGATATTTCAAGCGACTCTGCGACGGTCACTACGTCCGCTGGTTTGCTATGCTCGACCAGCTTGCAAATATGCCGGTAAATAAGTCGATGATCCTGCCGGTAAAAATCATCCTCGGTGATGACGTCAGCCACTTTATCCCAGGCATGATTGTCCAGCATCAATCCACCCAGTACGGACTGCTCCGCTTCAACCGAATGCGGTGGCATTTTGTAGGCTTCAAGCGACTGATCGTTGGTGGCTGCGGTGAGGAATTGAGCCATGGAACCCGGGGGACGTGACAAAGTATCGGAAAGATTTTACCACCAGGCGCCAGGCGGCATAGAAAAAATAAAAAGGGCTGTCAACAGCCCTTTTTATTTATCCGGATGAAAACCTGCTTATACTCAGGCAGCGGTTTCGCCCAGGACTGAGACGACAATATGCGCCAACACGTCACTATGCAATGCAATAGTCAACGGATAATCGCCCACCTGCTTTAATGAACCTTGCGGCATACGTATCATTGACCGTTCAATCTCAAAGCCCTGAGCCTTGAGCGCTTCCTCGATATCAGCGTTGGTGACCGAACCGAACAGCTTGCCATCCACCCCGGCTTTCTGGGTAATTTGCACCATCAATCCGTCCAGCTTTGCCGCATGGGCCTGGGCACCGGCCAGAACTTCCGCCTGTGTTTTTTCCAATTCGGCGCGTTTTGCATCGAACTCGGCAATGGCGGCTGGCGTCGCCCGCTTTGCTTTACCTTGCGGGATCAGAAAATTCCGCGCATAACCATTCTTTACTTTAACAACATCACCCAACTGGCCGAGGTTGACAACTTTTTCCATCAGTATGATCTGCATGTTGTCGCTCCTCAGTGCAAATCAGTGTAAGGAAGCAGTGCGAGAAAGCGTGCACGCTCAATGGCAATACCCAACTGGCGCTGATAACGCGATTTAGTGCCGGTAATGCGGGCGGGAATGATTCTGCCATTTTCATTAATGAAATCTTTCAATATCTCAATATCCTTATAGTCCACCGTCTGAATACCTTCCGCGGTGAAACGGCAGAACTTCCTGCGCTTGAACAAGGGGCGATTGGCCTTCTTGTCCTTTTCCTTATCCTTGCTATCTTTACGTCGTGTAGTAAAACGAGCCATAATTCTTTTTCCTGTTTCTCATTAAATGAGATCTATGTTGTTCACATGCAACACCAATTGCAAACTCATCCGGCTTCTTTTTGCCAGAAAACCGGTTGACTTCACCTTGGTACCAAGTGCCATACTGGAAATGGTTTCAGCCATTTGCGCTAATGCAACCGCGGAAATTTCGCATTCTACCTTGCGTGGCATGCCCGCTTCAATTTGACGCGAGACGTGGCCAATTTTGAATTCTGCCACTGCCACGCCAGCTGGCGTGTAACGCAGACTACCAATTTCAATAATCCTGCCGCAAATTACGGTCTGGTTACAATTCAATTAGCTTTTCCGGGCCTTACGTCACCAGCGTGGTTTCTCTGAGTTCATCCGCTGCGGGCGTTGCTGACTTTGCTTTCTCTTCGCGCATCATCGGCGAAGCGGCAGTTACCGGTCCATCCATTTTAATGGTTAGATGGCGTAGTATCGCGTCGTTGAACTTGAACGCATGATCCAGTTCGTCACGAGTTTCCTGATCGCACTCAATATTCATCAGGACATAATGCGCCTTGTGAACCTTCTGAATCAAATAGGCAAGCTGACGTCGTCCCCAGTCTTCAAGGCGATGAATCCGGCCGTTTTTTGCGGTTACTATGTTCCGATACCGCTCGATCATTGCGGGCACTTGCTCGCTCTGGTCGGGGTGGACAATGAAAATGATTTCGTAATGTCGCATGCAGTCTCCTTATGGGTAGAGCCCCCCGAGATGCGAACCCGGTGGGGCAAGGTTAAGAGGTCGGTACTATACTGAACCAGGACAAAAATATCAATCAGCAAAGGTATTTAAAGCGGTATTAGAAATGAAAAGAGCCACAAACAGAATTGATCAACGATTTAAATTCCGTCTTTTTTGATATTCCCTCGATGCCGGAGGCGGCAGTGCAGGGAGTCCCTCAGTAGCCCCAAGCAGCCGATAGTGTATTTCATGAGACTTTCAGAAAATTTCTTTCCCTGTCTAATGTTTTGCCCGCTGCCGGCGTGTCTCAAACAAGCATATGCCAGCACTGACGGAAACATTCAGGCTCTCCACACTACCCAGCATGGGAATGGAAACAAGCTGGTCACAGGTTTCGCGCGTAAGCCGGCGCATGCCTGTCCCTTCTGCACCCAGTACCCAGGCAACAGGTCCATCCAATGTGGCGGAATTAAGATCGCTCTCCGCATCGGCAGCAGCGCCAACCAGGGTTATGCCACGCTGCTTCAATTCTCGTAAGGTACGCGCCAGATTGGTGACAGAAACATATGGCACGGCATCAGCAGCGCCACTCGCCACTTTATGCACTGTCGCCGTGAGTCCAACGGCACGATCTTTTGGCGCAATGACAGCGTGAACACCAAAAGCATCCGCTACTCGCAGGCAAGCCCCCAGATTATGCGGATCGTGGATGCCATCCAGCACTAGAAGTAATGCCGGTTCCGCAAGCGTGTCGAGTACATCATCGATATCCACATGACTGCGGGATGCATCTATGTTTGCCGCCACGCCCTGATGGCGGGCATTGCCCGCCATCGCCGCAAGCCTTGTCTGATCGCAGGAGATCAGGCGAATGTTCTGGACCTCGGCAAATTTTGCTAAATCACGTGCACGCTGGTCGCGCCGGGTAGAATCGAGAAAAATTTCCCTGATGCTGCCGGGATTCTGCCGCAAACGGCTGGTAACGGCGTGGAAACCGAATATAAGACGGAAATTAGACATTCTCTAAACACTGATTGTTATGGACCGGTGGGGGGTGGGGCTTCTCATCCTGACCGACTCAGATTGAATCCTTGCCGCTATTTTCAGCCAGTACAAAATCGATTTTGCTCGACTCCAGATCTACCCGCACGAGCCTGATCCTGAGTCGATCGCCAAGACGGTAGCGCTTACCGCTACGTTCACCCAGCAACATATGCTTGGGAGCGTCGAAATGAAAGTAATCGCTGGGCAACTCGGAAATATGCACCAGTCCTTCTACATAAATGCCATCCAGTGCCACGAACAGGCCGAAACCCGTTACACCGCTGACGACCCCCTCGAAAGATTCACCAATTCTATCCTGCATGTAATAACATTTGAGCCATGTCTCCACATCGCGCGTCGCTTCGTCCGCACGGCGCTCTGTCTGGGAGCAATGCATGCCGAGTTCGTGCCAGCCGCCAGGCGAGTACACGGTACCGCTCAACACCGCCTTGATGGCACGATGCACCAGCAAATCGGGGTAACGCCGGATGGGCGATGTGAAATGGGTATAAGACTCATAGGCAAGCCCGAAATGACCCACGTTATCGGGACTGTAAACCGCCTGACGCAAGGATCGCAGCATTACAGTCTGCAACAACTGCGCGTCGGGTCTATCTTTTATCCTGGTCAGCGTCCTGGCGTAGTCCTTGGCACTGGGCGCATCACCGCCGCTTAGCTGCACACCGAACTCTTTGAGGAAATCACGCAGGGCAGTAAGCTTTTCCGGCGTAGGGCCTTCATGAATTCGATAGACGGTGGGTTGCTTGTGCTTTTGCAAAAAATCCGAGGCACATACGTTGGCCGCCAGCATGCATTCTTCGATCAGGCGATGGGCATCATTCCGCTTTATCGGGAGGATACGCTCGATTTTGCCCTGAGCGTTGAATATCATCTGCGTTTCAATGGTTTCGAAGTCGATCGCGCCGCGTTTCGTTCTTGCTTTCAGCAGAACCTTGAACAATTTATAGAGCAACTGAATATGTGGCAAAAGCGCTTGATATTGCTTCGCGTCCTCTCCCTTGGGATTTTCCAGCATCCCCGCCACTTTGGTATAGGTCAACCGGGCGTGGGAATACATTACCGCCGGATAAAACCGATAGTCACGAAAATCTCCTGTGGCATCCAGCTGCATCTCGCACACCATGCATAGACGCTCCACTTGCGGGTTGAGTGAGCATAAACCATTAGAAAGGACTTCCGGTAGCATCGGGATCACGCGTCGCGGAAAATACACCGAGTTGCCACGATTCAGCGCTTCCCGATCGAGTGCATCATGCGGACGCACGTAGTGACTGACATCGGCGATGGCAACATATAATTTGAAACCCTTCCCATCACGCTCGCAATACACTGCATCGTCAAAGTCGCGCGCGGTTTCGCCGTCTATGGTCACCAGCGGCAGATGGCGGATATCCTCTCTTTCCGCCAACTCCTCTGTTAGCACCTTCTCCGGAAATCGGATGGAGAGCTTTTCCACATCCGGTGGAAACAGGTTAGGCAGGTCATGCTTACGCAGGGCAATTTCAATTTCCATTCCCGGCGCGGTGTATTCACCCAGAATCTCGACAATACGGCCAATGGGTTGCGCATGCTTGCTCGGCTGCTGGATGATTTCCACCATCACTACCTGGCCAGCCCTGGCATTCATGGATTCTTCACTGGGTATCAGAATATCCTGGCTGATGCGCTTGTTTTCCGCCTCTACAAACAGTATTCCATGATCGGCGTGCAATCTTCCTACCAGCTGCGTGACGGCACGCTCAAGCACCTCCACAATGGTTCCTTCTCTGCGTCCGCGCCGGTCCACGCCAATTTCGCGTACCATCGCACGGTCGCCATGCAGCGCCTTGTGCATTTCTTTGGCACTCAAAAACAAATCCGGACTGCCATCATCGGGCACCAGGAATCCGAACCCATCCGGGTGGCCCTGTATCCTGCCCTTGATAAGATTGAGCTTCTCCACCACGCAGATATCGCCCTTGCGGTTACGCATGATCTGACCTTCGCGCACCATTGCGGAAACACGGCGGCTAAAAATTTCATTTTCTTCTTCCGTGATTTCAAGCAGCCCTTGCAATGCTTCCTCATTCACGGGCACACCCTGCTCTTCCAGGATTTGCAGCATGAACTCCCGGCTTGGCAGCGCATGGCCGTAACGTTGTTTTTCACGTTCAAGGTGAGGATCCAGACTGCGAAGTTTGCGTTTCTTCTTGATTGACAAAGCAATGATTTCCTATAGAATTGGCGCCTCTATCCCGTACCTTTGTCCCGTATTGAGACAGAAAGCAGGCATCGCCCAGATGGCGGAATTGGTAGACGCACTAGGTTCAGGTCCTAGCGGTGGCAACACTGTGGAGGTTCGAGTCCTCTTCTGGGCACCACGATGTAAATACGCTTCCCATTAAGTCTCAAGCGCGTCATATTTGCGGAAACTGCACGGTTTTTCCGCGGTTCTGGTGAATGCTATACCGTTTGACTTCAAGATTATAGCAGGCGGCACGCGGTATCGAAGAAAAGGTTAGGCAACGTCAAGGCTGTGCCGCTGATAGCAAACGGCAACACCCCATGACTGTGGCGGAATATTTTCGGCCTTGGGCCTTGGGCCTCGTGACGTTTTCCATAATTTCCGCAGTTAAAATGGCGCCCTGTTTTCCCTTGAAGTAGCCACAGTTATTGGATGCCGCCGATTCTGGTATTTTCCAGCTGTAAAATCTTACAGCTATCCACAGTCTTCAATCCGTTGTCTCATAACGTTTTGGAGGCAGACCATTACCCCTTTATTCGTCACAACGGTATGGAGATTCACCTCGTATCATGTGTCTTGTAAAAAGGCAAAACACTGCTTTCAATTCGATTTTATGTAAACAGTGCCGTAATAAAGAAGGGAGATTCCTGGCATTGCGGCCCAGCCTTACCGGGAGTCCCGATTTCTGTTGACACAACACAATGAGGCACGCCTTTCCACGGAAGCGATGAAAGTGATGTTGAAGCCAGCAGACTACTATTACAACTACTGGAGTTTCTTCCAATGAACGACGTCGTTGCCGCTTTTAATGAATACTTTGAAGTGATTGACGCACACTCTCCGGAATTATTGCATCACGCATTTAAGCTGCGCTACCAGGTGTATTGCATCGAGCAACGTGCCCCAGGGTTCGAAGCGTCGAAGTATCCCGCAGAGATGGAAAGTGACGAGTACGACCGTCATTCATCCCATATACTTCTAAGACATCGCCCATCCGGCGAATTTGTCGGCACCGCGCGCCTGATACTTCCCGATCCACTAGACTCGAAGAAACTGTTTCCAACCGAGCAGCACACCCGGCTTGACCCAGCTCTCATTGATATGAGTCACCTACCACGGCGGCATACCGGTGAGATATCGCGTCTGGTCGTTGTACGCCGGTTTGCCCGGCGCAGGGACGAACCACTCCATGCGCTTGAAAGGGGGGCGAACATTGAAAAATGGAACCCCACAAGCAAGCGGCGCTTCCCTCACCCTCTGCTGGCGCTTGCTGTTGGCATCATACGGATGTCGGTAGAACGCAATGTCACTCACTGGTTGTCTGTCATGGAGCCTTCGTTGAATAGATTGTTGAGTCTCTATGGACTTCAACTCGATCCGGTGGGGCCGATAATCGAACACCATGGCCAACGCGGACCCTACTACGTCGATCTGGTCAAAATGTTGGACAGAATGCACAAAGACTACAACGAGTTTTGGGAGCTGGTTACCGACTACGGCCGGCTCAGGCCAATATCCAACGAATACACGCAAAGTTCTGTATCAGATTCTGAGCATTTGCTGGAAGCGGTCGAATGATAGATCTCAAAAGATTTCTACAGCTTTATCCATGGCATCTGTTATCAACATTATTGGGTAAAGGCTAAACAATAAAGATGCGGCAGCTTGTAATGCGGGTACGTTCAAAACCTGACGTATCCCCCGTCTGCTGTCTATTTCTATTTCTATTTTGATGATTTTGATCCCGGTTGGGCCTCAGCAGATAACGCGAACGAATAAATTGTATAAAACTCGTGATAACTAAAATAAACGCTGGTCGCTTCGTTTTACTGTTATGCCTGTTGCTTGGCATGAATTGTGCCACGAACATGGCGTGGGCAGTGGAACCCTATGATGTTGTGACCAACTCGAGCGTGAATGAGAAAACGCTACCCAAGAGTTCTCTCCGTGCCATCTTCGGCATGCGCCTGCATACCTGGCCGGACGGCACAGCAATCAGAGTGTTTGTAATGCCCGATGATGCGCCCCTGCATGCTACCTTTTCTAAAGAAAAGCTGAATGTCTTTCCGTATCAATTGCGCTCGGCATGGGATCGGCTGGTGTTTTCCGGCACGGGTCAGGCTCCCGAGACCGTAGCGTCCCCAGAGGAAATGCTTGCCAGGGTTGCCAGTACGCCTGGAGCAATCGGCTATTTAATCAAATCCAAGACGGATGGCAGAGTTAATGTACTCGAGATCAAGTAGTTGCCCGCGTAAGCGTTCTCCATGGGTCATCACCGTGATTGCCCTGCCGGCACTCCTGTGGAGTTTATCTGCGCAAGCCGACATACTGCCAAAGCTGCCAAAATTGCCAACGCTGCCAACGCTGCCACCACTGCCAAAGCTGCCGCCACTGCCTCATAACCTGCAGATTCATGGTTTTGCAAGCCAATCTTGGCTGATGAGTTCGGGTAATAATAACTTTTTTGGCAAGAGCAGTTCCGATAGCGGCAGCTTCGACTTCAGGGAATTGGGATTGAACGCTTCGATGCGGCCACTGACGAGGTTACAATTTTCGGCACAAATGCTGTCCCGCACCGCTGGTGAAGGCAGTCCCGGCAATGTCCGCCTCGATTATGGATTTATGGATTACACGTATTTTTCCGGTGAGAGCAGCCAACTGGGAATACGGCTGGGCAGAATGAAAACTCCCCTTGGCTTCTACAACGACACGCGTGACGTTCCCTTCACGCGGCCGAGCATTCTGTTACCTCAGTCCATCTATTTCGACCGTACGCGCAAGCTCGCGCTGGCCGCCGACGGCGTGCACTTATACGGGGAATACCGCTCGGATTTGGGAGATATCTCCTTTCAGGGTGGTGTGGTGCGTCCACTGGTGCTAGGGGACGAAGCCGAAGCGGCTGTGCTGGGGGGACAATTTCCGGGTCATTTGACGCCAGATATATCGTATACCGGTCGCGTTAATTATGACCTTGATGGTGGGCGTATCCGCTTTGCCGTCAGCGTATCCCGGCTAAATATCAGTTACGTTCCCGGCGCAGGCGATGTCCTTCAGGCAGGCTCGGTTAACTTCACCCCTTTAATTTTTTCCGCACAATATAACGCCGAACGCTGGAGCCTCACTTCTGAATATGCGCTCCGCCGTCTTCAATATAACAACTTCGGCGCCGTGCCCAACATGGACTTTTACGGTGAAAGCTATTACTTTCAAGGTGTCTACCGCTTTACCCCCGCATGGGAAGGCATTGTCCGTTACGATGTCTTGCTTACGGACAAAGACGATCCCCATGGAAAAAAATGGGCAGCCGCCCGGCCCAGCAGATCAGGCCTCGCCGATACTCGCTTTGCAAAGGATATAACTGTAGGATTGCGCTGGAATATCACACCCGAGTTCATGTTGCGCGCGGAATATCACCATGTAAATGGCACCGGCTGGCTCTCAACCTTGGACAACCCAGTTCTTGGCAACCTGGATCAGCACTGGAATCTCTTCTCCATCCTTGGCTCTTATCGGTTCTAGGACGACGATAATCCATGCAACACAACCTCCACAAAGGCACGGTACAGCATGAGGGTACCGCAAGCTTAAGGCCACACAGATTTCTGGGCCTGAAGTGGAAAGTCTTGTTGTTGAGCAGCCTGATATTGTTCGCTATCGTGGCGTCATTCAGTGCAATTACTTACTTACGCCTGATTAACAACTTTGAACGCGAAAGGGATGTGCAGCACCAGCGTTATGCCAGTGAAGTGGAGGGCTTGATAAAAGAAACCTCGCAGGATTTACATCAATTGGCTGAACTGATTCCTTTTCTGGAGGGGATGAGTACCGCCCTGCTCATCAGCAAGAGTGAAAATATTGCGAAGACGTTTGATCTTTACTGGACACCCCTTCAGTTCAACAAAGGTATTGAACTGGTACGCTTCTACAGTAAGTCGAATCAATTGCTGGCAAATTGGGGTAGCCCTGAATCTGATATGCACGGAAACGAGGGGATGTTGAATTGGGTTCGTGAAGTTAATGCACAAGAACAACCCATCAGTCCTCTTAGTTGTGTAGAAAGCTGCATGCAGTTTGTTGTGGCGCCTTTGCTGGTCGAGGGAATAAGTGTTGGCGTGGTAGTCGTCGGGATTTCCCTGGTCGATGCCGTCCTGGGGTTCAAAAATATTTCAGGAGCCGATATTGGCTTGTTTATCAAAGAACGGGACAACGCGCCTAAAAGTAACGGTATGAGAATCTCAAACTGGGGCGTGAGGATTGCCGCGCTTACCAGCAAAGAAAAAAGCTTCGCCATTCTCAATAGAGCCGCCGAACAATACCCGGATTTTAACCACCTTGAAAATGGTGTGCAGGTTTCCTTGGGCAACCGTCACCAGCAAATAAGGCTGCTTTCCCTGGGAAGAGAAAATCCAACCAGCAAAGCGCAGTTGATCGTTATCACCGATATCACTTCCACCATTGATGTCATTAACAGTTTGACATGGCAAAATGCAATGACAGGTTTGGTGGGGCTTCTGCTTTCCGTCATATTACTGTTTGTAATCCTTACAAAACCGCTGTCGCGATTCAAACACATTGTCTTTGCCTTACCGCTCTTAGCCCACAGTAATTTCGAGAAATTTCGCTCGTCACTTCATTCCGCCGGCCAGAAACAATGGTTAAAGGATGAAATTGACACGCTTGATGAAACAGCGGTCGCCTTGTCTTATCAACTCGAGAAACTTGAAGATCAGGTCGCGGATCGGACACGGATATTAGCGGCGAAAATGGATGAGTTGAGCAAGGAAAGAGATTTCATCACAAACCTGCTCGATATCGCACAGGTGATTGTGTTGACACAAAATGCCAATGGCAAGATCATGATGCTTAATGCCCACGGCGAGATGCTTATTCAATATACGGAGCAGGAACTGCAAGGAAAGCCTTTCATCCAGCTTCTTACTCTCGACAATGATCTGCAGGACTTGCCCGCCCATCTTGAGGAAGTGCGGTCTGAACAAAGAGACCAGCTGCGTCATGAAGCCAATATTTTGTGTAAAGATGACTCGGTACGCCACATACTCTGGCTGCACTCCCGTCTGACACGGCACTCCGCGGATGATCCAGCGATGTTATCGGTAGGCCTCGACATGACGGAACATAAGCGTGCGGAGGGCCGGTTGGCATGGCTGGCCGATCATGATCCGCTCACGGACCTATTCAATCGGCGCCGCTTTCAGGAGGAACTGGAGCAGATGCTCAATTTGGCTGCCCGTTATAACTATTCGGGCGCGCTACTCTTTTTCGATCTTGATCAGTTCAAGTACATCAACGACACGAGCGGACACCAGGCGGGTGATGCTTTGTTGAAAATGGTCGCGCGCATGTTGCTTAGCAGCATCCGCAGCGTCGATATACTTGGACGGCTGGGCGGAGATGAATTCGCGGTGATATTACCGCAAACCACCCCTGAAGGAGCAATAGAAGTCGCAAAGAATGCTCTGGCAGCCATGAGTCAGGGAAAGCTGACTGTAAACGGTCGAACGCATAAAGCGTCAGCCAGTATTGGTATTGCCCTCTTTCCTGAGCATGGGAACAATGTTCATGATCTGCTTGCGGCAGCGGATCTCGCCATGTATCAGGCAAAGGAGGCGGGGCGGGGCGGCTGGCACCTGTTTTCCAACGAGGAGAAAACCCGGGAGCGTATGCACACGCTTGTGTATTGGAAAGAGAAGATTGAGTACTCCTTCTTGCATGACAGATTCTTCTTCTACTTTCAGCCGATCATGCATATTCAAAACAAAACCATCGATCATTATGAAGTGCTGTTGCGCATGCTCGACAATGACGGAACAATACTTGCTCCTCATCTTTTTATACCCGCGGCGGAACAAACCGGGCTTATTCATGCCATTGACCATATGGTTCTGCGAAAATCCATTGCCCTATCGGCGGGAATCCAGCACCGGGGGCACGACGTCCGTTTCTCGATAAATTTGTCCGCCCATGCATTTCATGACCCGGAATTGCTGCCGATCCTGACCGAAACTTTCGCACATTATGGCGCGGACCCATCCACTTTCATGTTTGAAATAACGGAAACAGCGGCTTTGGAAGATCTGCCCGCGGCACGAAAACTCATGGAGACAATCAAGACACTTGGCTGTAGTTTTACGCTGGATGATTTCGGCGTTGGCTTCTCGTCCTTTTATTACATACGGCAACTTCCGATTGATGTGGTAAAGATCGATGGTTCGTTTATACGAAATCTGGCTGATAATCCCGACGATCAAATCCTGGTAAAAGCCTTATGCGATGTGGCCAGAGGATTTGGGAAGCAAACAACGGCCGAGTTTGTAGAGAGTGCCGCGACATTTTCGCTGCTGGAAAAAATGCAGGTAGACTATGCGCAAGGTTATTGGATAGGAACGCCGGTTCCGGCGCATGAATCGCCGTTCAAAGATTATCTGCAGGAATGAGGAGGAGAAGCCTGTGAGTATGAGCTGGAAGAACAGATCAGGTTTATTCGCTCTGATCGTGTTTATCAGGACTCACTTGCGGTGCCTGTTCCGTAACCTCACAGGGGGGTTCCTTCTCGGTGGATTTTCCCAGGTAGGTGTTTGCATAAGAAGCGATTAATATCATTACAGACAACGCAAAAACCCTTGTCGATTCCATCTCCCCATGCTCTCCGAATGATTTTTGATCTCCCCTTAGTTAAATACGGTGGGAAGATTATTATCTTGTATCTTACGGATTCTGAAGATAGGGACAATTGGACTTAGGTACACCCGCATCACTGGACATCGGGGCCCTGATTCTCACCAGGATTCAAAGCATTTTCTGGCCGCATTCGCGAGGAATAGTTTTTCTGATATTCAAGCTTCGTCAGGTTCCGGGTTTTCAGCAAATTCCGGCTCCACCTTGACGTTGGGAATACCGGATGAAATGGACTCTTGCTTGCCAATCTTGCCCGGAATCTTGGGTGTGGCGCATACGACATCGGCATTTTGCGCGCGATGGCGCAAGGCATGATCCATGAGCACCAATGCCAGCATTGCCTCGGCGATGGGCGTGGCGCGAATCCCTACACAGGGATCATGTCTGCCGTGTGTTTCCACTATGACGGGCTTGCCGGACTTATCAACCGAGCGCCGTCCCAGACGGATGCTGGAAGTGGGCTTGACGGCAATATTAACGATAATATCCTGGCCCGTGGAAATTCCCCCCAATATGCCCCCCGCGTTGTTGCTCAAGAATCCTTCGGGAGTGATCTCATCAGAGTGCTCGGTACCTTTTTGCGCAACGGACGCGAATCCCGCCCCGATTTCCACACCTTTCACCGCATTGATGCTCATCATGGCGTAGGCGATTTCCGCATCCAGCCGATCATATACCGGCTCACCCCAGCCTACCGGCACGCCTTCCGCCACGATGCTGATTTTTGCTCCGACAGACTCACCGGATTTGCGCAGCTTATCCATGAACTCTTCGAGATGGGGTACCAAGCTGGCGTCAGCCGCAAAAAACGGATTCTGATGAACCATCCCCCACTGTTTAAACGGGATATCCACGGGCCCCAGCTGAGACATAAAGCCGCGTATTATCACGCCGTATTTTTCAAATAGCCACTTTCTGGCGATAGCCGCTGCGGCAACCCGCACTGCGGTTTCGCGTGCGGAGGAACGTCCACCGCCGCGGTAATCGCGTATGCCGTATTTCTGCCAATACACATAGTCCGCATGCCCTGGCCGAAAGCTATCCATGATCTTGCCGTAATCCTTGCTACGCTGATCCTCGTTGCGGATCAGCAGCGCAATGGGCGTGCCGGTGGTTTTGCCCTCGAATACGCCGGAGAGGATTTCCACGGTGTCGGATTCGCGACGCTGCGTTACATGACGCGAGGTACCGGGCTTGCGCCGGTCCAGGTCCCGCTGGATATCTTCGGTGGATAATTCCATTCCTGGCGGACAGCCATCGACAACACAACCAATGGCGGGACCGTGAGATTCACCAAAAGAGGTGACGCAAAAAAGCTTACCAAGGGTATTACCGGACATTTTATTTTCTCGCCAAATCAATGCCTCAAGTTTAACATATCCTTTTCACGCCTCCACCCCACCATCCAGCCAGACACGGAATGAACAAATCATGACAAAACCCGATCCCGACAAACTCAAGGGTCCCGGCGGCTTGACCTTGCGCCAGATTCATGAGCAGGTGAAACTGAGCACGGCCCGCGACCGATCAGAAAGATTACAGAAAAAGTCCGCGCAGACGATCAACCTCAATCGCTGGCAGCGGTTTATCCATTATGTATGGGATAAACCTAAATCCGGTAGTTGACCGCTCATTTATAAGTTTAATTATATGATTTATAAATATTTTCTGTCTCATTTGAGACCATCTTTGAGGTGAGCCGCTACAGGGCGAATTGCACGGTTTTTATGGCGCATGGCAGCGTTGCAACGCCTTGAAATGGAATAACCATTTCGCGTTGTTGCGCGCCTTGCCACGCACCCCAAAAACCACACACTCCACCCTGTCCAACTACCGGATTTAGGCTAAAAGTAGAGGAAAATCATGAAGGCCGTACTGATGAATAGCCCGGGTGAACCGGATGTATTGGCAGCAGCCGATGTGCCCATCCCGCCCCTCACTGATCCATCCAGCGTACTGGTGAAACTGCATGCCGCGGGTGTGAACCCGATAGATACCAAAGTGCGCAAGCTCAATATGTATTATCCCGATAAGCTGCCTTCAATTCTGGGCTGTGATGGTGCGGGCGTGGTGGAAGCGGTAGGGCATTCAGTCACGCGCGTGCACCCGGGCGATGAGGTATTTTTTTTCAACAATGGCCTGGGCGGCTCACCTGGAACATATGCTGAATACACGGTGGTAAGGCAGGAATATCTGGCATTGAAACCAAAGAATCTCTCCATGCTGGAAGCGGCTGCTATGCCACTCGCAATGATTACGGCATGGGAAGCGCTGGTAAACCGCGGCGGTATGAGTAAAGGCCGGCCCGCGCTCATTCACGCAGGCGCGGGCGGCGTGGGTCATGTCGCGATTCAGCTCGCCCGCTACTTGAATGCACCGGTCGCCACGACGATATCATCCGCCCGGAAGGCGGAGTTTGTGCAATCGTTGGGAGCGGAACTGGCAATCAATTATACCGAGCAGGATTTTGTGGAAATGGCACTGAACTGGACGGATGGACTGGGCGTGAGACTTGTCATGGATACAGTGGGCGGAGAAACTTTCTGTAAATCTTTCGCCGCAACCCGGCTATATGGCCGCGTAGTGACTCTGCTTTCGACTACATGCGATATCAGGCACACCAATACCGCCCGGCTGCGCAACCTTACTGTCGGCTATGTACAAATGACCGCCCCGCTCTATTTCGGTATACACCGTGCGCGTGTGGCCCAGACCCGCATACTCGAACATGGCGCGCTGCTGTTCGGACGGAATTTACTCAAAATTCACATTAGTCATGTACTACCGTTAGAGAAGGCCGCCGAGGCACACCGGTTGGTTGAAACCGGACACACCATCGGCAAGATAGTATTACAGATTGCCTGAATAGAAAGTAAATTCAGCCACACCCGGGATTTACTCGTTGATCCGCCCTGTCGATAGCATCTCGATTCCCCATGCCACCCCAAACCCGGTCACGTCGCTGCCAACCGCGCCCAACCCGCCCTTGTTACTGCTTGCCGAAAGATCCATATGCAGCCAGGATATATCGCCCACAAACCGGCTGAGAAAACGCGCGGCGATAATATGATCCATCTCCCCCTCCAAGGTGCACTGCTTGACATCGGCTATCTTGCTTTCCAGCTCCGCATCGTAATCTGCATCCATTGGAAATGCCCAGGTCCGCTCGCCACTTGTCTTCCCCGCTGCAAGGGCCATCTGCGCCAACGCTTCCCGGTTGCTGAATATGCCGCTATAACGCGATCCCAGCGCCACGTGCATGCTGCCGGTCAACGTCGCGAAATCAATCATTACATCAGGCTTCTGTTTTGCCGCCAGCGTCAGCGTGTCCGCCAGCACCATCCGGCCTTCGGCATCGGTATGGATAATCTCGATGGTGGTGCCGTTCAATGCCGTGATGACATCGTTCTGCTTGTAGGCGCGTGGGCTGATGTGGTTCTGGGCAAGGGCGAGCCAGCAATCGATGTTCACCGGCAGGTTGGCACGCGTTGCGGCCAATAAAATTCCCAAGGCCACGGCGGAACCATTCATGTCCTCGTGCATGCCGTGCATATAGCGAGCCGGCTTCAAATTGTGACCCCCGGTATCAAAGCAGATACCCTTGCCTACCAACGCGACGGTTTTAGGCGCATGCTTGATGCGCCGTTGCAAATGCACGATGGCGGCATCTTCTGGATCGCTCCCCTGGGCCACGGCGACAAACGCACCCGCGCCCATCTTGCGTAGCGCCTTGATATCAAATTCCTGATACTTCCAGCCTTCGCTGGCTGCAAGCTTCTTGACATATTTTCGATAAAGCCCCGGCGTCAATTCGTTGGGCGGCAATACCGTGAGTTCACGCGTGAGCAGATTACCTTCCGCCTTGGCTTGCTGCACGGCAAAGTTGCCTGCGTCTTTGTATCCATGCAGCATGATTCTTGCCAGCGGTTTCCTGCCCGATTTTTTCTCGCTGGTTTTCCGCAATGGCAGCACTGAACCATTGATCCAGGCAGCATATACCGCCAGTTCCGCGAATGCGCGCTTTTCGTCCATATTGCCGTAAATCGCGATATGCATTTCCGCCGGATTCTCCTCCAACAGCAGTTGCATAGCCTTGCGAACGGAGGTTTGTTGCTCGAATGGGGATTTTCCTGAATCCACCATGACCCATGCGCATAAAGCCCCGCTGCCAAGATTGGCTGCTACCGGTGTATCGCCAATTTCCCCGAGCAGCATTCTGCGCCGGGATAACAGAATTTCCAGTATGTCCTTACCCAGGAAATCAAGTTTGTTTTGATGCTTATCCAAAACCTTACCCGGTTTGGGCAGCACCACCAGGATATGTGTTGCCTTGGTGGATTGACTTATGGGCGAAGCATTCTGTGTCAGCGTTGCGAGCATATTGGTGCCTTATCCTGTAAAATATAAGCTTGTTATTATATACACCCTATATCTATTTCGCCCGCCGCACTCTTAAGTCCAAGAATTTTGCCCACCACCTGAACTCCTATGCGCCAGTACCTTGATCTAATGCGGCATGTGCTCAATCATGGGCACAAGAAATCCGACCGCACAGGTACCGGTACGCTTTCAGTATTCGGCCACCAGATGCGTTTCGACTTATCGGAAGGGTTTCCGCTCGTGACCACCAAGAAATGCCATCTGAGATCCATCATTTACGAATTGCTATGGTTTTTGCAAGGCGATACCAATATCAGGTACCTCAAGGATAATGGTGTGTCCATCTGGGATGAATGGGCTGACGAGAACGGCGACCTGGGTCCCATATATGGCCGGCAGTGGAGATCCTGGCCGGGTATGGAGAAACAGGAAATCGATCAAATAAACGGGGTAATCGAGCAGATCAGAAATACCCCGGATTCAAGGCGCATGGTCGTCTCATCATGGAATGTAAGCGAGCTGAATAAAATGAAATTGTCACCATGCCACGCCTTATTTCAATTCTACGTTGCTGAAGGCAAGCTTTCATGCCAACTCTATCAGCGCAGTGCGGATATCTTTCTGGGTGTTCCGTTCAATATCGCCTCCTACGCACTGCTCACGCTGATGGTGGCACAGATATGCAATCTGAAACCTGGAGATTTCGTGCACACCCTGGGCGATGCCCACCTCTATCTCAATCATCTGACACAGGCACAGGAACAACTGAGCCGCGAACCCAGAAAACTGCCGGTGATGAATTTGAATCCGGCAATCGATAGTATTTTTGGATTCAGATACGAGGATTTCATATTGGAAGGCTATGATCCTTATCCGGCAATCAAAGCGCCGGTCGCGGTATGACTCCCCGCCGTCTTTCCATTCTGGTGGCTATGGCCCGAAATCGCGTTATCGGCAAGGATAATGCATTGCCGTGGCGTCTGCCCCCCGATCTGAAGCGCTTCAAAGCACTTACCATGGGGCATCCTATTATCATGGGCCGTAAAACTTACGAGTCCATCGGCAGGCCGTTACCGGGTCGCACCAGCATTATTGTGACACGGCAACCCGATTACAAAGCCGAGGGCGCTATCGTGGTGGGTTCATTGGCGACCGCGCTGAGAACCTGCTACGAGTGTGCCGATACGGCGGAGAGCTTCATCATCGGCGGAGCTGAAATATTCCAGCAGGCGTTGACTGTCTGCGACCGATTGTATATTACCGAGATTCAGAAAGATTTTGAGGGTGACGTACTATTTCCCAAATTCAGCCAGGGGGAATGGCGCGAAACATCACGCGAGAAACATCATCTGGATGACGATGGACTGGAATATCATTTTGTCGTGCTTGATCGCAAGTGGAATTAACCCGGATGATCCATTAGGACATGAGACCAGTCCCGTGATCGAGTGAGGTATCCGGGTTAAGGATATACTCCCGCCCAGGCATGAACGTTTGAGAAAAAAACGGCAGGCACGCCTTCATTGTGCCCGCCGTCTATCTTTTCAGAATTCTATTTTGATCCCCTGGTTACAACACCATTACATCCGGCAACGGAAAACCGTTGAAGTTGCTGGCATAGGCGGTGGTGTAGGCACCCGCATTGGGAATATAGATGAAATCGCCTTCCTGAATATCCTCTGGCAACATTTCGTCACGCATGAGAATGTCCACCGAATCGCAGGTCGGTCCGGCCACGGACCAGGGAATGTCCCGCCCCTTGCGATCAGAAAGGATTTCATAGCGCAGACCCTCGGTAACCTCGATCACACCGCCAAACATGCCTGCGTCCCAATACATCCAGCGCTTGCCATTGCGGGTAGCGGTTCCCACCACGCGGCAGACGAAATACGCGGCATCGGACACGAGGTAACGCCCTGGCTCAGCCATGACACGAATACTCTCCGGCAAGTCCGCGATAGCCGTATTTACGACTTCCGCTATTATTTCAATCGAAGGAATGGGCTTGATATGACGTACGGGATAACCGCCGCCGATATTGAGCAAGCGCGGGGTCAACCCAGCGCGGCGCATATCGGAAAAAACTTTTTTAGCCCGCTCGATACCGACCCGCCAGTTCTGCGGATTGCGGCACTGGGAGCCCACATGAAAAGTTACCCCGGCAAGATCGGCCTTAAGTTTTGCCGCTTCGTTAATGATGCCCTTGATCTCCGCGGCATGCGTGCCAAATTTGCCGGCCAGCGGCCAATCGCTGCCAATGTTGGGTGTGTCGATGCGCAAATACATTTGCGCATCCGGCTTGACGCTCACAATTTTACGCAGCTCTTCGATACTATCCAGCACATACCATTCAACGCCTTTGGACGCCGCATATTCCAGATAAGTCCTTGATTTCATTGGGTTACTGTAATATATCTCTACAGCAGGCACGCCCAGGCTGAGCAGCAGATCCAGTTCGGAGATAGAGGCTATTTCAAAACCTACGCCCTCCTCGATCATGGTTTTCAGCACGCGCGGATCTGGATTGGCCTTAACGGCATAGTGTGGCTGCACGCGTGGCATGGCAGCTTTGAAACGGCGGGCTTTATTGCGGACGATATTGCTATCAACCAGCAGGAATGGCTTGCTGTAGCCCTTTTTCAGGGCTTCCTGGACATATTGAAAATCCAGGCTGACTTCGGGATGGGTATCGAATATTGCTTCGGACTCTACATTTTGCCGTAGAGCGGCATTTTGCATTTGCATGAGAATCTCCTCAGGGAGGCGCTACGTTACGGGAATATGGATGTTTACCAAATCAGCCGTGTCGAAATAGTTTGCTTTGCTTTTCATGATGACCTCCTGTTTTTTATGTATCAAAAAAAAGCGGATTATAGACCGCATTTTGCCGGAATCAAGCGTTTTTTTTGGATCTGAAAAAAATAATCGCGGACGCTCGAAATTTTGTGGAAAAACCTATCCCGCATTATGTTACCGTTGACAGCTCTAGACAAAGATATTGGGGGGCGAGACGCTTTATAGCAACTGAATCTTGTAGTTCTTTTAGCATATTTTAAACCTGAAGACGACCCCATTTCCCAACCCTTTTCGTGATCAGCAAAGGGCCTGTCTCATCCGATAAATGAAATCAAATTTTCGGCAGGGTCACACCCTGCTGTCCCTGATATTTTCCACCGCGATCCTTATAGGAAATTTCGCAAACTTCGTCAGATTCAAAGAAAATCACCTGGGCCACTCCCTCGTTCGCGTAAATCTTGGCAGGCAGCGGTGTAGTATTTGAAAACTCCAGTGTGACATAACCTTCCCACTCCGGCTCGAATGGCGTGACGTTGACAATAATGCCGCAACGCGCATAGGTGGATTTTCCCAGGCAAATGGTCAGCACATTGCGTGGGATGCGAAAATATTCGACGGTGCGCGCCAGTGCAAAGGAATTGGGCGGGATGATGCAAACCTCGTTCTTGACATCGACGAAGGAGTTGGAATCAAAATTCTTGGGATCAACAATGGTCGAGTTGATATTGGTGAACAGCTTGAATTCATCCGAGCAACGAATATCATAGCCATAACTCGAAGTTCCGTAGGAAACGATCTTGTGGCCATTCACATGCTTGACCTGATTGGGCTCGAAAGGCTCGATCATGCGATGCTCCGCCGCCATGCGGCGAATCCACTTGTCAGACTTTATGGTCATTTTTGAAAAACGAAAGTGAGTGTAATATTAAGCGTGAACAAATAGTCAACCCCGCGGCGGCACCGTTATTGCCAGCCCCCCGCCGGCCATTGTCCCGCCGGTCCGCCACGGGATTATCAGGTATCCTGGATCACTATGTTTGCAAATAATGCCGAGTGATCGAGTGACAATTCGTCGATCTTGACCGCAAGGCGGCGGGCAATGCCACGATAGATCTCCGCTATCCGTCCGTCGGGATCCGCAACCACCGTGGGTGCGCCCGCGTCAGTATGTTCGCGGATTCTGATATCGAGCGGCAGTGCACCCAGAAACTCCACCTCATAATCCTTGCACATCTTTTCCCCGCCGCCCTGGCCGAAAATATGCTCTTCGTGACCACATTGAGAACAAATATGCGTACTCATGTTTTCGACGATGCCAAGGATGGGAATACCCACTTTCTGGAACATTTTGAGCCCCTTGCGAGCATCCAGCAGCGCGATATCCTGCGGGGTGGTGACAATAACGGCACCGGTAACCGGCACCTTCTGCGCAAGCGTCAACTGGATATCACCGGTACCGGGCGGCATATCCACAATGAGATAATCCACATCGTTCCAGCGTGTATCATTGACCAACTGCTGCAAAGCCTGCGTCACCATCGGCCCGCGCCACACCATGGGTGTCTCCACATCAATCAGGAAACCAATGGACATGGCCTGGATGCCGTGCGCTTTCATCGATTCAATGCTTTTGCCATCAGGTGATTCGGGGCGGCCGGTAATCCCCAGCATCTGAGGCTGTGAAGGGCCATAAATATCGGCATCCAGGATGCCAACAGAAGCACCTTCCGCAGCCAGTGCCAATGCCAGATTTACCGCCGTGGCGGATTTGCCCACCCCGCCCTTGCCGGAAGCCACCGCAATGATATTCTTCACGCCGGGAATGAGCTTCACTCCGCGTTGTACACTGTGAGAAACAATCTTGCTCGTGATATTGACGCTTACGTCTCCGCCACCTGCAATGGTTTTGAGTTTACCGGCAACCTGCTGGCGAATACTTTCGATTACACTCTTTGCCGGATAACCGAGCACGATATCAAGTGAAATATTATCGCCATCTATTTTGATGTTGCGCGCCTCATTGCTGACCACATAATCCTTGCCCGTGCTCAAATCGGTAATTTCCTTGAGCGCGGATTGCACTTGCTGTTCGGTGATAGCCACTTTTACTACTCCTTTACCCTGCGCCTGCGAAATAAATAAACCCTGACCAACCTTAAATATTAACAAACATCGGGGTTGAGGGTCTGATGACCAAAAAATAAAAAGCAGACACAATGAAGAATGAATATACGGAATACATCTTGCATCTTTAACCTAAGTCCCGTAGTTGATCGCTCGCCCTTCACCCATCCAACTACCGGATTCAGGTTACATGGCGGCTTCATTGACTGACAACAAGCCGTAAGGAACCCGCCGCTCGAGCGATCAGGAATTGGTTTCCTTCAGTTCTACAGACCGCTAACCCCGCAGTTTGTTACAATTGTGTTTGACAATTTCTATAGACAATTGATGAACAAGCGAAAAATTCTCGTTACTTCCGCCCTGCCCTACGCTAACGGCAGCATCCATCTCGGCCATCTGGTGGAATACATTCAGACCGACATCTGGGTGCGTTTCCAGAAAATGCAAGGGCATGAGGTGCATTATGTGTGTGCCGATGATACGCACGGCACACCGATCATGCTTCGCGCCGAGCAGGAAGGTATTACGCCCAAACAATTGATAGATCGTGTGTGGCACGAGCATAAAACTGATTTCGATAACTTCCATGTCGGTTTCGACAACTACTACACTACAGATTCGCCCGAGAACCGGGAGTTTTGCGAAGATATCTACCGTCAGCTCGAAGTTAAGGGCTTGATCACCCAACGCTCGGTCGAGCAGTTTTATGATCCTGTCAAGCAGATGTTCTTGCCCGATCGCTATATCAAGGGCGAATGCCCGAATTGCCATGCCAAAGACCAATATGGGGACTCCTGCGAAGCTTGCGGTGCGACGTATTCACCAACCAATCTGATCGACCCGTACTCCGCTGTTTCCGGCGCAATCCCGGAACGCAAATCCTCAAAACATTATTTCTTCAAGCTTTCCGATCCGCGCTGCAAGGCTTTCCTTGAGAAATGGGTTTTTGAATCATTTGAAGGCCAATCTGGCATCACGCCAGAAGTAAAACGACGGCTTCAACCGGAGGCTGCCAATAAAATGAATGAGTGGCTTTCGGGCGGACTGGTTGATTGGGACATTTCCCGCGATGCCCCCTATTTTGGCTTTCCGATTCCCGGCACAAATGGCAAGAAATTCTTCTATGTCTGGCTGGACGCTCCCGTGGGCTATTTTGGCAGTTTCAGGAATTACTTCAAACAGAAGCAGCGATCTCAGGCAGAAATTGACGAGTTTCTGAGACCCGGCGGCAATACCGAAATGATGCACTTCATCGGGAAAGACATTCTCTATTTTCACGCCCTGTTTTGGCCAGCGATGCTGGAATTCTCCGGCTACCGCACCCCAACCCAAATTTACGCCCACGGATTCCTTACCATCAATGGACAGAAGATGTCCAAATCCCGCGGGACGTTCATTACCGCAGAAAGCTATTTAGCCCAGGGTTTGAAACCGGAATGGCTGCGCTACTACTATGCTGCAAAACTCAATGACAGCATGGAAGATATTGACCTCAATTTCGATGATTTCATTGCGCGAGTTAACAGCGATCTGGTAGGAAAATACATCAATATAGCCAGCAGGTGCTCAGGTTTTATTACCAAGAAATTTGCCGGCAAGCTTACCGACACTATGTCAGAGGCCAACAGAAAATGGTTCAATCAGTTTCTTTTCTGCGAATTGGGTGAAGGGGATACCTTTCTCAGTCGCCACGTCTCAATCGCATACTTTTATGATCGCAGGGAATACGGCAAGGCGATAAGGGAAATGATGCTTGCGGCGGACGTCGCCAACCAATACGTAGACCGGATGAAGCCATGGGAATTGGCAAAAAGCAGCGAACATGACCTCGAATTGCGGGAGGTGTGCAGTGTGGCGTTGAATATGTTCCGAATTTTGACTATTTATCTAAAACCGGTACTGCCAGAACTTGCCATGGAAGCCGAACGATTTCTTGGGGTAAGCCCCTTTATCTGGAACGATGCCAACTCACAAAATAGATTATTACCTGACGGTCATCAGATTAACGAGTATAAGCATCTTATGAGCCGCATCGATCCCAAACAGATCGAGGCGTTGATCAAAGTCAATCAAGAAAGCCTGCAACCGTCAAAAACCAAACAACAAGTGCAAACCATGGATAAAAATTCCTCGAACTCTTCCTCCTCGCCATCCTCGCCATCCTCGGGCAGGGAGAACGTAAAAGATGCCGTGCCGGCAACTATCACGATTGACGATTTCACCAGGATTGATCTCAGAGTGGCAAAAATCATTGATGCCGAGCATATTGAAGGCGCAGATAAATTGCTGAAGCTCACCCTGGATGTAGGGATAGGGCAACGCACGGTTTTCGCCGGTATAAAATCGGCCTACGATCCGGCGCAGCTCAAAGGCCGCCTGACCATTATGGTAGCCAATCTTACGCCACGCAAAATGAAATTCGGCCTCTCGGAGGGAATGGTGCTGGCTGCCGGGGGTGAGGACGGCGGACCTTACCTGCTCGCCCCGGATGAGGGAGCGCAACCGGGAATGAAGGTTAAATAGACGATCTTCGCGCAGCCACACTCATATAGAGCGCGCTCAATGTCCACAAGAATGTCCACAAGAATGTCCACAGAATACGGAACCGCTACTGTTGCATCATCCCCGTTTGACGAGGATAAATGAACGATTGGCGCCAGATTTTGTGCGCTCGCAAGGACATCCATGAAAATTCCGAAAAGAATTGAACCGCTCGTCGAGGAGGGCCTGGTCGATGAAGTCATCTGCCAGCTCATGAGCGGCAAGGAAGCCATGGTCTACGTGGTTCGCTGCGGAGAAGCAATTTGTTGCGCCAAGGTATACAAAGAAGCTAACGCGCGCAGCTTCCGCCAGAGTGTCGATTACACCGAAGGCCGCAGAGTGAAGAACAGCCGCCGCGCCCGCGCTATGGAGAAGGGCACCCGTTATGGGCGCAAGGCGCAGGAAGATGCCTGGCGAAGCGTGGAAGTGGATTCCTTGTGCCGTCTTGCCGCCGCTGGCGTATGTGTGCCGCGGCCCTATAATTTCTTCGAAGGCGTGCTGCTGATGGAACTGGTGACCGGCGCCAATGGCGAGGCCGCCCCCCGGCTCAATGATCTGGCGCTCACGGCGGAACAGGCGCGCACGCACCACCTCACCCTTATCAGGCAGGTGGTGCGCATGCTTTGCGCCGGTATCGTTCACGGCGATTTGTCTGAATACAATGTGCTTGCCGGCAGCGACGGACTTGTCATTATCGACCTGCCTCAGGCCATTGACGCGGCGGCCAACAACAACGCCCGCGGTATGCTGGTACGCGACATGGATAACCTCGCCGCCTACTTTGGCCGCTTTGCTCCCGAATTGCTCACGACTGACTATGGCAGGGAAATATGGTCGTTCTACCAGAGCGGGAGATTGCTTCCGGAGACGAAGCTGACCGGCTATTTTGAGCGTGACGAGAGACCGGCTGATGTAAGCAGCGTCATGCGGGAAGTGGACGCCGCACTCAAAGAAGAAGCGGAACGGCAACGATACAAGCAGGAAATGGCAAGCAGGATACCCTCCTGATTTGAGCTCACCCAAATAGCAAATCGTGAAGAATCAGCGATTCATTTGTCACCAAAGGGTATCAGTATATGGGTAACGAGGCCGCCCATACTACAAACCGCCATTGAAGCGATCTGTCTCTGATAATCGCCGATCGGCTCCACGCGTCTGATACGTGTCAGGTTGCCTGACGTTACCTGACCGCGGGGAATAGCTGAGTACCGGGGTAATACTCCTGACTCCAGGAAATCATGGCCGCCAGCACCGGCGCCAAACTTTCACCTTTCTGTGTAAGAAAGTACTCATAGCGTGCAGGCTTCTGCTGATAGGCCTGTCGGCTAATGACACCCGCGGCTTCCAATTTCTTCAAGCGATCTGCAAGGATATTTGAAGCGATTTTCTCCGGTGAGGATATCAATTCCAAGTAGCGGCGTTTGCCCAGAACCAGATCCCGAATAATCAGCAACGTCCATTTATCGCCAAAAATATCCAATGCATTCGTGAGCGGACAGCACGACCTCTCGAAAGCAAATTCTCCTTCCATCGTCTTATCGTCATTCATAACTTGCCTGCACTAAAAATTACCGAGTTGATAATATAGTATGGTTACTTGCATTTTGCAATATATTAAGCTAAGCTTCACTCACTTGCTTATTGAAAGCTATAAAGTCAGATATGACTGGCAAACTAGGGCCTGTTAACACTTATTTCGCACCCGCGTTGCTACACAAAAAACGCGGAGGCAAGGCGCGAAGCTTGGCCATAGTAGGCCTATGGCCAAGCTTCGTAACGCGGCATCCGCGTTTTTTGTGTAGCAACCCGAAGGGACGGGACGGATTTCATCCAGCCCTTCGTTACTCGCCGCTTACGGAGGCCTGCTCCGCCGCGCGGCTCATGCCTCGTGCTGGATGAAATCCGTCGCTGTCGCGGGTGCAAAATAAGTGTTAACAGGCCCTAGCCATGAAGATTTTTATTATGTTGAAACTCCATCAGCTCAGCCGGTTCGAGCGTACAGGGAGTATTCCCAATTATCAGCGGATATCGGAGTAAAGAAATGTCAAACAAATTAGCTTATAAGTGGCGTAAAGCATCCATCGACGCATCCCTCCGGTCGGTATTAGTGGGTGGTCTGAAAGGGATCGAGAAGGAAAGCCTGCGCATCACCCGCGCCGGATCCCTCTCGCAGCTGCCTCATCCGCGTCAGCTCGGGGCTGCATTGACGCATCCGCATATCACCACGGATTATTCCGAGGCGCTATTGGAATTGATCACGCCGGCATTGGCGGATGCAAGCCAGATGCTGGGGTTTCTGACGGATTTGCATCAATACGTCTGCGCGCACATCGGTGATGAATTGTTGCTGGCAGCCAGCATGCCGATCGGCGATTTGCGGGACCCGGTCATTCCCATTGCCGAGTATGGTACCTCCAATGTGGGGAGGATGAAGCATATCTACCGGCGGGGGTTGAGCTACCGCTACGGCCGTTGCATGCAGGTCATCGCCGGTATCCATTTCAACTATTCGCTGCCCGAGCCATTCTGGCCGCAATATCAGCATTTCATGAAGCATTCCGGCGATCTGCAATCGTTCACGACGCAGGCGTATATGGGAATGATCAGGAACTTGCAGCGTTATGGCTGGCTGATCCTGTATTTGTTCGGTTCGTCCCCGGCGGTCGGCAAGAGCTTCATCGATAGCCGTCAGTCTGCGCATGCCCGCACTTTGGAGAAGTTCGATGAGACTTCTTATTACAAGCCTTACGCGACTTCTTTGAGGATGAGCGAGATCGGCTATTTGAATCCGGTTCAATCGATGTTTCATATTTCCTTTAACAGTATGGAGGAGTACATCCGTGACTTGCGCCGGGCGACTACGATCCCTTATCTCGGCTACGAGCGGATCGGGGCAAAGGTGGGCGGCCAGTACCGGCAGTTGAATACCCATTTCCTGCAAATCGAGAACGAGTATTACACTTCGGTGCGGCCGAAGCAGCCGACGCGACCCAATGAGCGGCCGCTGCAGGCGCTGGGAAGCCGGGGGATTCAGTATATTGAGATACGCGCGGTGGATGTCGATCTGTTTGAGCCTGCGGGTATTTCGATCGAGACCATGCGCTTTCTCGAGGCATTGAGTCTTTTCTGTTTATTCCAGTCCAATGCGGGGCATGACTTGAGGCAGCATGAGGAGATTAGCGGGAATGCGTTGGCGGTGGCCAACCGGGGCAGGGATCCGGAGCTGAAGCTGTTGGACCATGGGCGGGAGATTCCGCTGCGGCAATGGGCGCTGAGGCTGTGCGGGCAAATGCAGGAGATCTGTGAGATCCTGGATTATGGCGATCGCGATAAACCCTACACCCAGGCGTTGAGCAAACAGGTCGAAGTGATCCATCACCCCGAGTTGACCGCTTCGGCCAGGATGCTGTCGGCCATGCGGACGCAAAAGATGTCGATTACCGAGCTGGTGTTGCAGAAATCCCATGAATACACCCGCGACTTCAGGCAGTGTACATTGGATGCTTCGGTGAAGAGGCGCTTTGATCTCGAGGTCGAAACATCGCTGGCGCAGCAGCAACAGCTGGATGCCACGCATGAGATTCCTTTCGATCACTACCTGAGCAACTATTTCCAGGATGCCGCCGCCAGCAGCATGCTTTCGCAGAATCTACCTCAAAATATACCGGATCCCATGATCGAAACTGCTGCTCGATGAGTTGCGTGCACTCATGCAAACAACGCAAGAACCGGGAAGGAACAGACACGCTGCAATCCGTTCCCGGTAACCTGATGATTACTTATACTCAATGAAACTTGCCTTCATTCTCGACCAACTGGATTCCATCAAGACTTACAAGGACTCGAGCTTCGCCATGATGCGTGAAGCGGCAGCCCGTGATTATCAGTTGTTTACCTTGCAGCAAGGCGACCTGGCATGGAGGGGCGCGCGGACCGTGGGGTTTGCGCGTGCGCTGGAATTAACCGGCAAAGCGGATGACGATGGGCACCGCTGGTATCAGGCAAAGGAGCCGGAGGAAATCCCGCTGCAGGAATTCGATGCCATTCTGATGCGCAAGGACCCGCCGTTCAACATGGAATATGTCTACACCACTTACCTGCTGGAATTGGCGGAAAGTCAGGGGGCACGTATCTTCAATAGTCCGCGGGCGATACGCGATCATAACGAAAAACTTGCTATAGCCAAGTTTCCGCAATTTATCCCGCCTACCCTGGTGACCCGGCAGGAATCTCTGATTCGCAATTTTCTGGCCGAACACCGCGACATTGTGCTCAAGCCACTCGACGGCATGGGAGGAGCCAGCGTGTTTCGCATTCACAGTGCCGATCACAACATCGGTGTGATCCTGGAAACCCTTACGCACTATGGCACGCGCACAATTATGGTTCAGCGGTATATTCCCGATATTGCTCAAGGTGACAAACGCATTCTGCTGATCGCCGGGAAACCGGTGCCTTATTCGCTCGCCCGCATTCCCAAGCCGGGCGAAACACGCGGCAATCTTAATGCAGGCGGGACCGGTATTGCACAGCCGCTCACCCGGCGTGATCGTGACATCGCTGAAGCGCTGGGTCCCGTACTATATGATGAAGGCTTGATGCTGGTAGGGCTGGACGTGATTGGTGATTATCTCACCGAAATAAATGTGACCAGTCCAACCGGCATGCAGGAGATCGCCAATCAGACTGACTTCAACTCCGCGAAAATGATGGTGGATGCGCTCGAAAATTGTGTAGCGGAGCGGCGCACGGTTGTCGCTCCTTCCCCTGAAACAGAGCCTCTCCCATGACTCCAGCAATCGAAATCAAGCCGCGAGGAAAGATGTTACATCCTGGCGATCAGCGAATACTCCCAGCTTAAATGGTAATGATGGCATTGCAGCAAGGCCTGGAAGAAGCGTTCGTGAAGATCATGGGCAGCACCGAAAATCTGGGATTCATAGCGGCATCCGCATGACCGGATTTGTTACCCTGCTTCATAAGGAACTGCTGCGATTCTGGAAGGTGGGGTTCCAGACCGTATTTGCGCCCATATTATCCTCATTGCTTTATCTGCTGATTTTCTCCCATGCACTGTCAGAACATGCACACGCCTATGCCGGCGTAACCTATACGGTTTTCCTGATTCCCGGCCTGGTGATAATGGCCATGCTGCAAAACGCTTTTGCTAACTCCTCATCGAGCCTGACTCAGTCGAAGGTCTCAGGCAATCACGTCTTCATGCTGTTATCGCCGCTTTCTTATCAGGAAATATTCACGGCCTATGTGCTGGCGTCGGTGGTTCGGGGTCTGCTGGTCGGACTAGGTATCTACGTGGTGACACTGGGAGTTTTTGAGGTTCCCCTATACTCGTTTCCATGGGTATTCGTATTTGCCGTGATGGGCACCGCGTTGCTGGGTGCCTTAGGCATTATTGCGGGGATCTGGGCGGAAAAATTTGAGCAGCTTGCCGCGTTGCAAAACTTCATTATCCTGCCACTTACGTTTTTATCGGGCGTATTCTATACGACTCGCTCATTGCCTCCATTCTGGCAGGAATTGTCGCACCTGAATCCGTTCTTTTACGTGATTGACGGATTTCGTTATGGCTTTTTCCGCACCTCCGACGTATCCCCCTATCTAAGCCTCGGGATTCTGGCGGCGTGTTTCCTGGGAATATCGTGGGGAACACTGCATATGCTGAAGAGCGGTTACCAAATCCGCCAATAACTTTGCTTGTCTGATTCAGGCCGGGTTATCCGCCTATGTCAACCAAGTAAAATATCCTGCTACCGGAGCAGCACTTGATTCCATGGCGATCACACGAGTTACTTGCATTTTGCAATGCATTAGGATAAGCTTTATCACTGGTTAATTGCAAGTTAACGCGGGCATAAATAGTCAGGGAGTTTTTGATGGTGATACTTTATCAGCTGGAACGCACATGGGGCATTCCGAATCTCAGCCATTTCTGCTGCAAGACCGAAACCTATCTGAGAATGGCAGATATTAAATATGCTATTAAAGCAACCCTTCCGTTGTTTGCGCCGAAGCGCAAGCTGCCATATATCGAAGACGGCGATCTCAAATTAGCGGACTCACGTTTCATCATACGACACCTCAAAACCAAATATAAGGATCTGGACGCAGGGTTAACCCCGTCAGAGTCGGCACTGTCGCTCGCGATGCAGCGCTTGCTCGAAGAGCATCTGTTTTGGGCGACAATGTATTCGAGGTGGCAGTATACAGACGCAAATTGGCAAGTGAATAAAAAAGCGATTTTTGGTGTAATGCCTCCTGTCATTCGCGATTTGGCAGCAGCCTATTATCGCCAAAGGATCCAGCGGCAGATTCTGGGACATGGTACAGGACGGCATAAGGCCGAAGAGATCTTTGAGCTCGGTATGCAGGATATTGATGCGTTATCAGCATGCCTTGGGAATAAGAAGTATTTCCTGGGCGATCAACCGACCAGTCTGGATGCCAGTGCCTTCGGATTTTTGATCAACACCCTCGGCTGTCCGATTGAATCTCCACTCAAGGAACACAGTTTGTCAAAAGACAATCTGAGAAATTATGTTGATCGGATCAAGGCGGAATATTATCCGGAATTGCGTCAACAGCAGAGTTGACACGCCGCCCGCAGGGATTCGCGTCATAACTTGCGTCCGGCATCAAAATATCTTCCAACGCAGAGCGTAGATTCACATTTCAGCAGCGCCCCCATTGCTTTCAAGTAATGGGGGCGCTGCTTTTTCTAAGGGTTTCCCTTAGCATAAAACCAGGGTTTCCCCAATATACTCCTGGTGTTGACTAAGTTAGGATGCAGCCACTTTCATTCTATTTGGGTTCATTGCTATCATGAAAACAAAGTTAGGACATATTTTTACGGCACTATCGATGGCAGGCCTCTTGATTTCGCTGAGCCCTTCCGCTGCTGCGACTCAGCCTGTTGACACCCCTGAGATTCGCGCAGCCGCTCAGAATGCCACAACCCGGAGCGACCATGAGGCCGTGGCGAAATATTATGAAGATGTCGCCAAGCAGATGCAGGTAAAGGCAGAGGAACAAAAGGAACTGCTTGAGCATTATGAGAATAAAAGTTATCTCTACGGTAGGCGAGCGCAAGATCTTCAATCGCATGCCTACGCGCAAGTGCGCGATTACGAACAGGCTATCGAAGCCAACGTTAAAGAAGCCAGCCTACATCGTCAAATAGCCTCGAAACTCGACGAAAATCGTGCGGCGTCCGCTCCCCAAACACTTAGCGCTGCGAATGGTCTATAGTATCTCTCGGGAATCTCTCGGGTCTTAGTACTCAATCGAAAAATGCGGGTGTCGGGATAATGTACCGATACCCGCATTTTGTTTACTGATCATGGCGTCCTGTTGGAAGAACGTGTCGTACAGATCAGATCTTTGCTATCGAACACGATAGCCTCTTTTATTCCTTACAGCAGGAAGAAAATATCCAATTGCCCCCTGTTGCGGAAACAGGCAGGGCCACGTCATGTAAATCCGCGAAAGTTGCAAATCGTGCGATTACGACTTGCCCAACCGTTGCGGATAGAGCCCCCAAGCCGGCTGATATCGCCCACCTGAAAGGGCGTAGAGTTTATATTCCGAGGAAGCTGAAGTGCTTGCTTGTAATGAGTCGCGCTTACGGTGAGTAATTGGCTATTCAGCGATCCGGTTAAGTGTGCCCTGCAGACCGCCACCCACATATTGGGTCAAACTGTTGATCAGATGCCGATTACCTTGAAAGGAAACGCTGCCAGGCAGGCAAGTTTCGGTAGCACGTAAGCGCGTTGCATGCGCGCCACAAGATGCGGAAGGGACCCCTCCTGGTGGGGAGGCCGCCTGGATTGATTTATGCTCTTCCCCTTGATATTACTATTTCAGTTCCGCCGATTCTGACGCCTTTTTTCTATGATAGATGGCTTCTTCCGCGCATGTTTTTGCGGCTTGCTCATATTTTCTGATCAAAGCGCTAGTATGCGCCTCGAGATCATGCGGCACTCTATCATATAGATAATGTTTTTCCTCATAACGCTTTAACAAGCTTTTCTGTATATCCGCTTTTGCCTGCATTTCTTTAGCCGCCTCTTCAAAATGCTTTGCCAATACGGCATGTTCGCTGGGTGTTCTTGTATCTTGTTCAGCTTTAGGGATACTTGTATTCCCCCGAGCTTCAGGAGCACTTATCTGAGCACAACCAGTCAATAAGCAGCCTGCGGCAAATAAAGCTGCGGAAAACGTTTTTATTCTTATTAATGGCATTTCCTCTCTTACCTTATAAATTTTCGATACGATTCGGGAATACAATTAAACGAGGAGGGAAAAATATAACGGAATAACAATATGTGTCAAGTTCTTATTCGTCGTCAATTCTTCGCATGGAGGAATCTCCGCGCATTCTAATTACACTGTTAATGGCCCGAATGTTTGTTCCTATATCCATATAACAATAACTATTAACCTTAATTCATGCGCTAGTAGTTATTACTCCGTATCAAAATAATTGTAACTTGAGTGCTAAATTTTATCTAAAAAGGTTTGACATTTTTTATACATATGCTATGTTACATTTGTAATACCACATTATGGGTAGTGTCTTTCCGGGTGAAGGTAGTATTAAGCGGTAGCATTAATCAAGTTAGATAAGAATTCCCGGCAAGTCTACAGTTTGGCGTACTTGAAAGCGGGAGACTTCGTTTTAGAACGTGAATTAAGATTGTGGAACTTTTCTCAAACAGATCTTTTCTAATATCTGGGGCTCTGAACATTCGCCCCCCAGTAGTAAAAGGGACTCTGATCATCCGTCCGTAGCAGGTTAACAAGGACTCTGAATATCCGTCCGTAGTAAGATAACAAGGACTCTGACCATCCGTCCGCAGCAAGGCAACAAGGACTCTGACCATCCGTCCGCAGCAAGGCAACAAGGACTCTGAACATCCGTCCGCAGCAGGGCAACAAGGACTCTGACCATCCGTCCGCAGCAAGGCAACAAGGACTCTGACCATCCGTCCACAGCAAGGTAACAAGGACTCTGCACATTCGTCCGCAGCAGGGTAACAAAGGACTCTGACTATCCGTCCGTGGCAAGGCAACAAGGACTCTGACCATCCGTCCAGTAGTGATTCTTAATCAAGGGGATAGGGGAAATCAAATGGTAGTGACGCTAGGCAGAAAAGTAAAAAATATCTTTACAGCTTTATCTACAGTCGGTTTATTAGCTTCATGCGCGCCAATGGCAACGTACGAAACTGGGGAGGATCCCGCTGGGGCGACAGGTATTCAGAACACTGCAACCTCAAGCGAACATAAGACCTTGGCAAAATACCATGATGATAGGGCTGATGATCTGTGGGTAAAGGCAAAAGAACAAAAACAGTTACTTGAGCATTATGAGGAAAAAAGCTATCTCTATGGTAAACGTGCTCAGGATTTGCAAGCACATACATCGGCGTTAATACGTAATTATGAGCGAGCTGCGACAGCCAATATAAAGGAAGCAGCCGCTCACCGGCGAATTGCTTCCGAACTTGAAAAGAATAATAGCTCCGTAGCACGCCCGCAAAAGGTTAATGTTATTTATTAATGAAATTCTGCCGAAATTAAGATTGTAGGAACTCTCCCAAACAGATTGTTCCCAACATCTGGGGCTCTGATCATTTGCCCCCCAGTAGTAAAAGGGACTCTGAACATCCGTCCGTAGCAGGGTAACAAGGACTCTGAGCATCCGTCCGGTAGTAAAAGGACTCTGACCATCCGTCCAGTGCAAGGACTCTGACCATTTGTCCGGTAGTAAGGACTCTGACCATCCGTCCAGAATGATTTTTAATCAATGGAATAGGAGAAATCAAAATGGCAACGATACTAGGCAAAAAGACAAAAGATACTTTTATGGCTTTATCCCTGTTTGGCTTATTGGCCGCATGCGCGCTGATGACTACAAATGTAAAGGGAGAAAATCTTGCTGGCCAAGCAGCCATTCCGAGTGCCACGACCTCAAGCGAAAGCAAACATATGATCCTGGCAAAATCCCATGAAGATAAGGCCAAGGCGCTATGGGTAAAGGCAACGGAACAAAAACAGCTACTTGAGCACTATGAGGAAAAAAGCTACCTCTATGGTAAACGTGCTCAAGACCTGCAAGCACGCACGTGGGCATTAATACGCAATTATGAGCAAGCTGTAACGGCTAATGTAGAAAAAGCCGCCGCTCACCGGCGAATTGCTTCCGAACTTGAGAAGAATGGTAATCCAGTATCACATTCACAAAAGATTGGCGGATTCAGTAGTGATATTTAACCGAATAAATATGTCATAGACATATAGACCCACGCAAAATTGGGGCTTTACTCACAACAGGAAAGAAGTTTCGGAGAGATCTCTAAATGCTTCCAGCACACAGGAGTAGCCAGAATGGCAAGCATGGGTAAAGCCCCAATTGTTACAGATTCCAAGGTAAGCAACAGCTCAACATATCTTGAGCGTAGGGAATCCAGAGAGGTTGCCGTATGCGGTCAGGTACATTTGTGTCACGACTGCAGGTATGAGAGGACATTTCATTTTGCGGAAAATTGTCTCGTTTGGCAATTAGGAAATTATTGCGGGAAAGGTGCCAAATACGGTAGGCGTTGCAAGCTATATCAAAAGAGGGGTATAGGAAATGGAATTCAGCAGCCCGCAACGTAGCCTGAAATGGGTTTATGAGCCCGCACGACGATTTCTTCAGAGCTCAAGTTCGGGCACTTATTACCTTAATCGCCCAGAGTTCGTGAAGATGATCTTTGGCCTTCTCTCTCCTGTTCTACGGATTAGTCAGTCACAAATACCTGTTGCGGGAAAGTGTGTAACCACTCCCCGGCATCAGGGTGATCTTCGCATCGGCTTGGTATGTCTTCATGTCGGCCGGTCAAATACTGACCGCCCCAAGTACTCAACAGGTACTACCTATTATCGCAATACCCATTCGATTCGCTCTGTTGTCCAATTGACCATCATCTCCAATCCAATAGCCACTTGTACAAATCCATGGTTTTCATCGCGCGCCTTCCTCAAAGACCTTTCGCGCTAGCGTTCTAATCATTTCTTAAAAATTATAGGGGGAATTGAAATGCAAAGGCAAATAATAAAAATTCAGCTCTTGGCAAGTGTGTTGATTTTCCTACCTACCCTGGATTTAAGCAATGTCTATGCCAATAGCGAAAATCCTTATGCCAATAACAGCAACTCCTCGTTTAATAAGAGCAATTCCTCTGTTAATAGCTTATTGACGCTATTTAAAGACACTGGCATAACAGTTGGAGGGTGGTTCCAAGCTGGAGCGACTTACAACGCGAATAACCCGGGCGATGGATTTAATGGTCCTGTCAGTTTCGCTGATCGTGCCGATCGATTTCAATTGAATCAATTTAATGTATTTTTGGAGCGCCCGGTGGTGGCGGAGGGAGGAACATGGGATTTTGGGGGCCGTATCGATTTCATGTTCGGTACGGACGCTATTTATTACCAGGCAGCCGGCATCCCTCCTTTCGATGTAAACAGCGGCGAACCCAACAATAGAGGTAGCTGGGACCTTAATATTTGCTGTAAATCGACTCGCACCTATGGCATAGCGCTTCCCCAGGCCTATCTGGAATTCTACGCACCAGTTGGAAATGGCCTCAACATCAAGGCCGGCCATTTCTTTTCACCAACCGGTTACGAAATCGGTCCAGCCCCCGATGTTTTCTTTTACACACATGCATATTCTTTAGACAATGGTCACCCGTTTACTCATATGGGTTTATTATTTGACTATAAGCTCACTAAGAATTGGTCTTTAATTGCGGGGCCGATCACTGGCAGCGGCACCGGTGGCTGGGACGGTAATTTAACTAGAACCGCACTCACTAACTGGAATGGCATAGCAGGTATCATGTGGGTTGGTGAGGACAAAAGAAATTCATTTAATATCTACGGCACTTTTGGTGATGTTTCTGCAAGAAGTCACGAACCTTGGACTTTGATTAGCTCGGTCTTGCAATATCGGGTTACCAATAAAACTCATTTTGTTGCGCATTATGTGCACGGCTTCGTCGGTGGGGCGCTGATGAATGGCCAGCAGAAGGATGTACAATGGATAGGCGTCAATACGCATCTGTATTATGACCTCCTGGAGGACCTGACTATAGGCATCCGTGGCGAGTGGTTCCGTGATAGAGACGGCTTCCGGGTTCCCTCTCCACTTCGGGTAGCTTTCGCCACCAATAATCAAGGCGTTAGTTATGCAGGCAACTTCCCAATTACTTCCGCACCCGCCGATTATTACGAAACGACCATAGGCTTGAACTGGAAACCAGCGAAAAGATTGAAACTGGATCATTGGAAAGCAATGCGAAGTTTCAACGTCCGTCCAAATATTCGCTATGACCGGGTAGTTGGTCTCGATCAGCCATATCGGCCCTTTGATGGCAAGAAGGACCAGTGGCTGTTCTCGCTCGATTTCATGGCATCGTTTTGAAATGAGCAGGCAGCAGGCACCCTATCAATTCTTTCTGGCGTGCGGCGCTTGCCCGCCATCAATCGCATAACGGTCTTCCTCAAATCTCCATGCCATGTGACGATGAGAAGTGGCCTGTTTCATATTTGATTGCACAGTTTGCTCATATTTACGTATCAACGCCGAGGTCTGCGATTTCAAATTATGAGACTGCCAACCATACAAACGCTCGCTCTCATACTGCTCAAGCAATTTTTTTTGTTCGCTAATCTTTGCTTGCATATCTCTGGCGGCATCTTCAAAATGCTTCGCTATGGCATCATGATCACTGCGAGTTTTAGCGTTTTTAGCCGCAGTACGCATATTTGTATTCTGGATAGCTTCATGGGAAGTCATTGGAGCGCACGACACTAACAAACCCGTAGTAACTATGGCGATGAATAATCTTTCTGCATTCATGGACGTCCCTAAAATCTTATTTGAGCGACAAAACTTGATCTAATTAATTATGCTCATCTATAAATATTATGTCAATTTCTGCTCACAATAACTTCACACAAAAACGACAATTCAAACGCGCACACGAGCAAAAATTATCGGTATTAAACAAGAAAACTCAGAAAATATAAGCAACTTCACCTGAAGTTCCATAATTGCTAATTAGGTAATATCGCCTTCATTACCCTGGATTGTGGCATTTCACCGCCATGAATCCCGAAATTGTGCTTATATTTCTCTGCCATTGACGGTGAGAAGGCGGCTTCCTTCATATTTGGTCGTACAGACAGCTCATACTTGAGTAGCAAAACCAACATATGCGACTTGAATTATGAAGTTCCCAAGCCATACTGGGGTTCTTCATATTGTTCAAGCTTACTTCCCTTGAAGCATGTCGAATGTGACCGCTACTCCAGGGGCTTTGGAGCTATTGATCCTGCAGCAATGTCAATTATTTTCCACACGGAGCGCTTCCCCAAAAGCAGAGTCACTCCGCAAACCACCATGGATCGCGTAATTGTGTTTAGCTTTCTGCGCCATTTGGCGATGAGAAGCGGCTTCTTTCATATTTGACCGCGCGGCTTGCTCATACCTGCGTATCAAGGCCAAGGTATTCGATTTCAAATTGTGAGATTGCCAGCCATACAGATGCCCATTCTCATACTGCTCAAGCAATTCTTTTTGTTCATTCGCCTTTATCTGCATTTCCCTGGCGGCATCTTCAAACTGCTTTGCCAAGACATTATGCTCGCTTGGGTTTGTAACATTCCCAATAGCCGCATGACCAACTATATTCTCTCCCCGTACGCTTGTACTCATCAGCGCGCATGCGGCCAATAAGCCAAACAAGGATAAAGTCGTAAAAATATCTTTTGTCTTTTTGCCTAGTGTCGTTGCCATTTTGATTTCTCCTATTCCATTGATTAAAAATCATTCTGGACGGATGGTCAGAGTCCTTGCTACCGGACGAATGGTCAGAGTCCTTACACTGGACAGATGGTCAGAGTCCTTACTACCTACTACGGACGGGATATTCAGAGTCCTTAATATCTTACTGCGGACGTGGCATTCAGAGTCCTTGCTACCTTGCTACGGACGGGATATTCAGAGTCCTTGCTATCTGCTACGGACGAATGGTCAGAGTCTTTTATACCTACAGCAATCTAGGTAGTGAGATAATGCCAGCCCTGAAATCCTTTGTCAAGACTCTTATCACAATTATTTCATAGAAAAACGACAATTCATATCACCAGCATTAACAAGAGAAATTACATCTAAACTTAATAACTTGTTTTCACGAGCCTAGGGAACATCGCATTTCCTTTCCGAAATCCAGCAGTTACCGCAGCACTTACATCTGTGGAATTTGGCCACCATGAATTGCTTAATTGAGTTCCTGAAGCGCCGAGGCCATTTGGCGATGAGAAAGGGCTTCTTCCCTATTTGATCGCGCGGCTTGCTCATACTTACGTATCAAAGCCAAGGTACGCGATTTCAAATTATGGGACTGCCAGCCATACAGGCGTATTTTCTCATACTGCTCCAACAGTTCCTTTTGTTCTTCTACTTTTACCTGCATCTGCGCAGCGATATCTTCATAATACTTTGCCATGGCTTCATGGTCGCCCCGCATGGTAGCATTCTGGATGGCCGCACGATCCGGAGTGTCGACATGATGAGCCGCCGTCGCCACTGGACTTGCCAAAATCAGGATGCCCATTACGGATAACGCTGCAAAAACATTTTCTAAATTTGTTTTCATGATAGTAATGAACCCAAATAGAATGGAAGTGGTTTTATCCTAGCTTAGTCAACACGACGAGTATATTGGGGAAACCTTGATTTTATGCTAGGTAAAACCCTTAGAAAAATGCCAATCAAACGAATAAATCGGCGTTTACTTGAAAAAGACTTGAATAGCCAGCAGTCGTGCAACATAGCCAAGGTGCTAATTACGTATAGTTGCTCCTCAAACTAACACAGTTTCGCGAGGTTGAATTTAGTAAGAAACGCAACGAAAAGGAAGTTCAGCGGGTTGGGGTCTACTAGAATTCTGACGGCTGAAGCGACGAGAAGAGAAGACAGGGAACTCGAGGGACTGTTGCGGAGATTAAGTGCCTAGGGCGTACCGGCCGCCTCCCCGATGCCGGTTCCTCGATTTGGCTGCGTTACTTGCCATACTTGAGGTATCCCAGGAAAGCATGCAAGACATGATCATTTCCACGACTATTCTTCGATAGTCACGCTGTTTCATAGCGATCGAGCAGCCACCAGAGCGTTGTCAGCTTGCTGCCGACCAACATCACATGCAGATAATGAGATGGCCCTACTTGCACAGATTAACGAAGGTTTTTTGCTGCTCTCAGCGAAGTTGCCTATTCACTGCATCAATAAACTTTTTTGAATCGGACACATTGCCAAAAACACCACCTTCCATCTTGATAGACTTTATGGCGGCTTCGTAGTTGCCCCGATCAGTAGCTCCGGTGCAATCCTTAAGCAGCATGCACCAATAACCGTAGTCATTAGCTTCGCGCATAATGGTATGCACACAAACATCGGTGGTAACACCTGCAAGGATAATATGCGTTATGCTTAGATTTTTTAAATACATGTGCAAATTGCTGCTGCCAAAAGCACCTTTGCCCGCTTTATCCAGAATATATTCGCCTTCGACGGGATAAACATCCGGATGAATATCCCAGTTCTTCTGACCTCGAACCAGCAACCTGCCCAACCCGCCCTCCGGAATCTCACCGATACCGACGCCGTTGCCGATAATCTTGCTGCGCAATACCTTGTTGAAAGGTGCATCGGAAAGGTCCGGTTCATGCCCTTCACGGGTATGTATGACCTTTATATCGGTTCCGCGTATTGCTTCGAGACAGTTCCTGACAGGCATAAGAGCTGACGCAGTGAGGGATAGATCATAACCCATGGCGTCGACATACCCATGCCTGCCGCAAAAATCTACTTGCATATCAACGGAAAGAAACGCAGTGCGTGCGCTGTCCATTTCAACCCATGCAATGTCCCCAAACCGGGGGCAGTCCTCGACTTCAAGTTTTAAAAGTGTGCCGATCGGCTCCCCATATTGCCAAGTTGGAAATTCGAACGTTTTGGTCTCCTTAAAACGCTCAGCGGCAATCTCCGCCTTTGCCAACAGGCGATCGCGAGCTAAATTATAGAAGCCTTTATATTCTTGTAAATTATCAACGCCTAGTCCCTCATCGACCAATTTTCGTACGCCGTGGCCCATTTCAGGTTTCCTTCTTTCTATGAGTAAATGTAGTTTTACTTAAACCTAAATCCGGCCAACCGGTGGCCGGCTTGTAAATTACTTACGAATAAAATCATTTCACCGGCAATAGCCGCCAGCAACAATTCGGCTGCGCGCTAGATCTCACCCTGAATGATGAATAGTACTTGCCCAGCTGACACATGCCCGCCTTCCTTGCTGAATAGCTGCCGCACGATGCCGCTGACCGGCGCATCCACTGTAAATTCCATTTTCATCGACTCGATCACCAGAACCGGTTGTCCCACGTTGATGCGATCTCCTTCCTTTGCCAGCAGTTTCCATACCGTGCCAGTCACGTGCGCGCTCACGGCTTGTGCACCATCCGGCAAATCCAGTTCGCTCTGCGCATCCGCTTCGTCCAGCGTAATCTCGCTGATGTATTCCACTTTTCCCTCCACCGTCCAGCGGTCACGCTCGGCTTCAAATGCGGCCTGCTGCTTAGCTTTAAATGCGCTGATCGACGCAGCGTTCTGTTGCAGGAACGTGTTGTATTGCTTCAGGCTGAACGTGGTTTCTTCCATGCGCAGTTTGAAGTGTCCGGTAATGAAATCCTTGCGTAATTTGAGGAGCTCACTTTCACTTACCGGATAAAACCGGATTTGATCGAAGAAGCGTAGCAACCAAGGTTTGCCGTCCTTGAAATCAGCTGTCTGGCGATAGCGATTCCACATCTGTACAGTGCGACCGACAAATTGATAACCACCGGGGCCTTCCATCCCATATACGCATAGGTAGGCACCCCCGATCCCCACCGCGTTCTCGGGAGTCCAGGTGCGCGCGGGATTGTATTTCGTGGTAACCAGGCGATGACGGGGGTCAACGGGTGTCGCCACCGGTGCGCCCAAATACACATCCCCCAGCCCCATTACCAGATAGCTCGCCTCGAACAGGATGCGCTGCACCTCCTCGATACTGTTCAGCCCATTGATCCGGCGGATAAACTCAATATTGCTCGGGCACCATGGCGCATCGCTGCGCACCGACTGTATGTATTTCTCGATCGCCAGCTGTGTTGCTATGTCGTTCCATGACAGAGGCATATGGACAATGCGAGCCGGCACCTCTAAGTACTCAATAGGTGGCAATTTCTTTTCGGCAGCAATGAGACTATTCAACAGTTTGCTGCGCGACAACACACGCGAATCAAAATGGATTTGCAGTGAGCGAATGCCCGGCGTCAGATCGATAATGCCTTTGAAGCGGCCCGCATCGAGCGCTCCTTGCACCCACTCCATCAGCGCGTGCGCGCGGAGGCGCAGATTGAGGTCGAGTTCCGGCGGCCCATATTCGACCAATAGATTTTTGTCGCCGGACTGCCGATACTCCACCTGCACTTGTCCTGGATTTTCCGGAATGCAATGCAGTACAGGGCCATCCATTGTGCCGCTTGGCTTGGGCAATGCAGGAATAATTTTCGGCAGCCGAAGATGCCGGATAGTCGCATCCTGCAATTTTTCCAGCGCAAGGGCTTGCGCCGCTGACATCCGGTAGAAGCGCACACTATCGCCGGGCTTGAGCTGTCCCATCTTCCACAATTCGGCATGGACGATGGTGACCGGGCAGACGAACCCCCCCAGGCTAGGACCATCCGGGCCAAGTATCACTGGCATGTCGCCAGTAAAATCCACCGCACCGATAGCGTAGGCATTGTCATGGATATTGGAGGGATGTAGCCCCGCCTCACCGCCATCGCTGCGTGCCCATTGCGGCTTTGGTCCGATCAGGCGCACACCGCTACGGCTTGAGTTGTAGTGCACTCTCCAGTCAACAGCAAAAAAAATCCGAATATCCTCCTCGGTAAAAAAATCTGGCGCTCCGTGTGGACCGTACAGCACGCCAATGTCCCATTTATTGCTGTAATGAGGTATCAATGCCTCCGGCAGCACGCGGTGAGCACGGGTATCTGCCGCTACGATATGCAGCACATCGCCGGTGAGCAGAGTGCGGCCAGCGTGCCCGCCGAAATGCCCAAGCGTAAATGTAGATTTGCTGCCCAGGTAATCAGGTACCTGGAAACCCCCTTGAACCGCCAGGTAAGCACGGCAGCCGCCATCTCTGAGCTTGCCAAACTGCAGCAGCGCACCGGCTTTGATCGAATGCGATCGCCATTGCGCCAGGGGCTCACCATCCAGACGTACTTCCATGGGGGCACCGCACACTGCGATTAAGCTGTCACAGTTGAAGCGCAGCGTGGGGCCAGCCAGAGTGATCTCAAGCCCGGCTTTATCGCCGGCATTATTAACCAGACGATTGGCCAGGCGAAATGCCAATCCATCCATCGGCCCGGATGGCGGTACACCAATATTCCAGTATCCGATCCGCCCGGGATAATCCTGCACCGTGGTTTGTACGCCTGGGTTCAGCACGTCGACGGTCTGTGCAATATAATGAAAACCATTCAAAAAGTTTGTCGCATACCGTCCGCTGCGAAATGCCGTACCGCGCAGAATCTGTTTAAGATAATCCAGATTGGTTTCGATACCATGCAGCGCGGTGCCCTCCAAAGCAGCTAGCATCTTGGCGATAGCCTGATCTCGGTCTACTGCATGTACGATAATTTTTGCCAGCATTGGGTCATAGAATGGGGACACCTCAACACCACGTTCCACCCAGGTTTCGACGCGCGCAACATGCGGAAGCTCAGGCGAAAATTCGGCTGCCGTAAGCGTGCCGCAGGAAGGCTGAAATTCTTTGGCCGGATTTTCAGCATAAACGCGCACCTGAATGGACGCTCCCTGGGGCTTGATGTCGAATGAATCCAGCGGTGGCAGTTCTCCTGCAGCTTGCCGTACCATCCATTCCACCAGGTCGATCCCGGTGACTTCTTCGGTTACACCGTGCTCCACCTGCAGGCGCGTATTAACCTCAAGGAAATAGAATTCACCGCCGAATGCATCAAAAATATACTCGACTGTACCGGCAGACTGATAGTTGACTGCCTTGCCCAGCCGTACAGCTGCATCCAGCAGAGCTTGACGCAGGCGGGGAGTAAGATCGGGTGCAGGGGTTTCCTCAATCACCTTTTGGTTACGCCGCTGCATCGAACAGTCGCGTTCACCCAGCGCAACCACCCCACCTTTTCCGTCGCCGAAAATCTGCACCTCAATATGACGCGCATTTTCCACATACTTCTCTAGAAACAGGCCGGCATCCTTGAAATTATTCTGCGCCAGGTATCTCACTGATTCGTAAGCGCCACTTAACTCTTCACTGTTCCAGCACAAGCGCATGCCAATGCCGCCGCCACCCGCAGTGCTTTTCAGCATAACCGGATAACCGATACGGATAGCCTGACCCAGCGCATCCTCCATATCTTTCAGCAAGCCGGTTCCTGGCAGCAGCGGCATCTGATTCTGCAAAGCCAGTTCTCGTGCGGTATGTTTCAGTCCAAAAGCACGCATCTGTAGTGGGGTAGGTCCGATGAAACAAATGCCATGTGCAGCGCATTCCTCCGCGAAATCCGCATTCTCACTGAGAAAACCATAACCCGGATGAATGGCTTCCACACCAGCATGCCTGGCTGCTTCGAGAATCTTGTCGGTACACAGATAACTTTCCACGGCAACTCCGCTGCCTATGCAATACGCTTCGTCAGCATCCAGCACATGCCGTGACAGTGCATCGGCATCCGTGTAGACCACCACGCTTTTCACTCCGATGCGGCGTAACGTACGAATAATGCGGTGGGCAATAGCCCCGCGATTGGCAATCAATACTTTCTCAAACATGATCTATTCCCTATTTTGACTGGCTGCAGGACGAATCTTATGTCATATCATTTAAAACATCCTAACGACGAGGCTACCCAGCGTAGGGTTGCATGATCGTTTAGTTACGGGCAGTTCGAATTAACATGATTATGTATTATGTTCTTAATTCCCGATACTTGATCAACGTAGAAACCAAATACATAACTTGTCATTTTCCAAACCAATATACTCATAAATAATCTGATGGGCTGATGATCCTTGCCCATGTTGAACCACTTATAGAAGTCATCGTGTGCCAGCAATTTTGTCTCCTGATCAAGAAATCTCCTAAATCACCTGTAATCAAAAATCCAATCATCACGTCACAATCGACTATCCAGGAACGGTTCACAAAACAAGCAAGCTGCTTTTAAGATGAAAGCAAAATCCGTCCCGATACCTGCCCACGTTTGAACTTTGGAGCCCATTCCTAATATTGGACGGCACTTAGCTCAAAGGATGAGGATTTTGCCGGCCTCTCACTGCTGCATTATATTTAATCTGTTGTTCAGAATATCAGATAAAAAAATTGACAACAATAGGGAAATGCCGGACAATTTAATCGTCCTCAAATTGAATTGGCAGTTTTCGCGTTTAATTATAGTGCAGATGAATTGGCAACTTTATTAAACGAATTTCACTAAACTATATATTAATAAAGGAAAGTTATGAATCAGCTTACCTCTGGCATGGCTGCCAATTTCGATACTGTCAGTCCAATGGAAAAGCACCCCCGCGGTGCGGCAGATAACCATACTGACGCAGATGATGGATCCCCGTCTTGGGATGTTGCGCGAATCGAGGCATTGCTGGATCTGCCATTTAACGACTTGATCCATCATGCGCAATCAGTTCACCGCCAGTATCACGATGCCAACGCAGTGCAGTTGTCTACATTGATTTCCGTCAAGACCGGCGGGTGTTCGGAGGATTGTGGCTACTGTCCCCAGGCAGCGCGCTATCACACGAGTGTGGAGAATCAAGGCATGCTGTCGCTTGAGGAAGTGGTTGCTACGGCAGCAGCGGCAAAGGCACAAGGCGCTTCCCGGTTCTGTATGGGGGCGGCGTGGCGTGGACCCAAGCAGCGAGACATCGAAAAAATGACGGAAATGGTAAGCGCCGTAAAAGCATTGGGACTTGAAACCTGCACCACATTAGGCATGCTAAAACCGGGGCAAGCGGAGCAGCTTAAACAAGCCGGACTCGATTATTACAACCATAATCTTGATACGGCACCGGAATTTTACGGCGAAATCATTACCACCCGCAATTACCAGGATCGCCTGAATACTTTGGAGAAGGTTCGCGGCGCAGGTATAAACGTCTGTTGTGGCGGTATCGTGGGAATGGGGGAATCACGTCATGCCCGTGCCGGCCTGATCGCGCAACTGGCGAATCTCGATCCTTATCCCGAATCCGTTCCCATCAACCATCTGGTCCAGGTCGAAGGTACGCCGCTGTATGGTACAGCGGCCCTCGATCCGCTGGAATTCGTGCGCACCATTGCAGCAGCACGCATTACCATGCCGAAGGCAATGGTAAGGCTGTCGGCGGGCAGGCAGGAAATGTCGGATGCGGTGCAGGCACTATGTTTTCTTGCTGGTGCCAACTCGATTTTCTACGGTGACAAGTTGCTTACCACCGGCAATCCGGAAGCTGAGCGGGACAAGGCATTGCTTGAGAAGCTGGGACTCCACGCGATGTAACACACTACCCCTCTGTCTGCGCCAACTTGCGTGCCTGCCTGGTGCGCATAGGTTCCCGGCGCATAGCTGACTGGAGGTCAACCGGAAATGTCTAACGATCTCACGGTGCAATTACGCGAAGAACTCCTCAGCCGTGAAAAGAGGAAGCTATACCGTCACCGTCTAACTCTGGAGAGCCCCCAGCAAACACATGTCTCCATAGCGGGAAATAAATACCTCGCATTTTGCAGCAACGATTATCTCGGTCTTGCCAATCACCCTCAACTGATTGAGGCAGTCTGCGAGGGCGCCCGGCAATATGGAGTGGGAGCGGGTGCTTCGCATCTTATCAGCGGGCACTCGTCAGCACACCATGCGCTGGAGGAAGCGTTGGCGCGCTTCACGGGCTTTCCTCAGACATTGCTGTTCTCCACTGGCTATATGGCCAATGCCGGGATGGTTACCGCGCTGGCAGGCCGTGGCGACGCCATATTCGCCGACAAGCTCAATCACGCTTCACTCAATGATGCCGCGATGGTTTCCAACGCGAAGTTTATCCGGTATCCGCATCTCGATCTGTCGGTGCTGGAACGGCAACTCGCCATGTCGCAGGCAACACGTAAATTGGTGATAACCGATGCGGTATTTAGTATGGATGGGGATGTCGCGCCGGTTGCCGCCTTGCTGGCATTGTGCGAAAAATACGATGCATGGCTAATGCTCGACGATGCGCACGGTTTTGGTGTACTGGGTTTGCGGGGGCGGGGAACAGTCTCTCAGTTCGCTGTTGATTCCCGGCGCATCATATACATGGCAACGCTAGGCAAAGCAGCCGGCGTATTCGGCGCTTTCGTTGCTGCGGAACACGAAATTATTGAGACACTGGTTCAGCATGCACGGAGTTATATTTATACGACTGCAACGCCGCCGATGCTGTCCCATGCCTTGCTGAAAAGCCTGGAATTGATCGAAGGAGAGGAATGGCGGCGTGAGAAACTGAGACAACTTATCGCGCAGCTGAAAAATGAAATGAGATCGCTGCGCTGGCAGCTACTGCCGTCCGCCACGCCTATCCAGGCCTTGATTATTGGGGAAAATGACAAGGCATTGGAGATCAGCGCGACGTTACGCGAAAAAGGCATTCTTGTTCCGGCGATTCGCCCGCCCACGGTAGCGCCAGGCACGGCACGGCTGCGGATTTCATTGTCCGCGTCGCATGATATGGCGGATATTGTCCGGTTGGGTGCGGTGTTAAGAGAGCTGGATAACAACTCTGTCAGCCGATGAGTCTTTATGTTGAAGTTACCGGTACGGGACCTGATCTTGTTCTGCTGCATGGCTGGGCCATGCACGGCGGCATATGGAACGACGTACGCACACGGTTGGCAAAGCATTTCCGCTTGCACCTGGTGGATCTGCCGGGGCACGGATTCAGTCCAGCCTGTGAGCCCGGTACACTGGAACACGTTGTCGAAATGGTTGCGGATATCTTGCCCGCGAGCTGTATTGTTTGTGGGTGGTCGCTGGGAGGCCAGGTGGCCATTGAGCTTGCATTGCGTGAGCCGCAGCGTGTTAAGAAACTTGCCTTGATTTCAACAACCCCCTGCTTTGTCAAGCGGGAAGATTGGCAATGGGGAATGGAGGCCGCAACTTTGCAACTATTCATGCAAAATTTAAAGCGGGATTATGCCACGACCCTTAACAGGTTTCTCACGTTGCAGGTGAGCGGCAGTGATGACACCATAGCAGTGCTGACACAATTGCGTGTCAGTGTTTTGCAGCGTGATCAACCGGACGGAGCTGCGTTGCAAATGGGGTTGAAAATTCTGCTTATGAGCGACTTGCGGAAAAAAATTAGAAATATTATGCAACCAGCCGTACTGATGCATGGCGAGAATGATGTGATTATCCACCCTGATGCGGCGAAATGGATGAATCAACAACTTGGAAATTCAGAACTGGTTATGCTGCCCGGTTGCGGTCATGCGCCATTCCTGGCCTATCCCGATCAGTTTATAACCGGCATGACCAGGCTTCTCTCATAACATGGCCAATAACGTGACCTACGACCATACCATTGACAAGCGCCAGGTGCGCAATGCCTTCGGACGGGCAGCAGGAAGTTACGACCGGGCGGCGATACTGCAACGAGAGGTGTGCGACCGGATGCTGTCGCGCCTCGAATATATTAAATATACGCCCAATGTAGTTCTCGATGCTGGCAGCGGCACCGGCTACGGTACACGGAAACTGGTCATGCGCTACCCTGCTGCCAGGGTGATGGCACTCGATATTGTGCCGGCCATGCACCTTCAGGCGCGCCCCGAAGTCTCATGGTGGAAACAACTATTGTCGATTGGAGGATCTCAGCATGGGAATCGGACAAGCTATGTATGCGGCGACATGGAGCAACTGCCGCTTAAAGATTCCTGTGCGGGACTGATCTGGTCAAATCTGGCACTGCAATGGTGCAATGATGTTAAGCAGACGTTTGCCGAGGTGCACCGCGTATTGCAAACCGATGGTTTATTCATGTTCAGCACTTTCGGTCCTGATACATTAAAGGAATTGCGCCAGGCTTTCCGCGGCGCAGACGATTACAGCCACGTCAATCGCTTTACCGATATGCATGACATCGGCGACATGCTGGTACACAACGGCTTTGCCACACCTGTCATGGATATGGAATATATTACGCTGACCTACGACGATGTGATAAGTGTAATGCGGGATCTTAAGGCGATAGGTGCTCATAATGTCACTCAGGGCAGGCGGCATGGATTAACCGGAAAAACCACATGGCAAAAAGCGATAAACCATTATGAGATGGCTCGCACATCCGGAAAATTGCCTGCAACCTTTGAGGTGGTTTACGGACATGCCTGGAAACCGAAACCGCGAACGACGGCGATTGTTACGCCTGAACTCAGGCGGCAACTCGGCCTTGCATGACAGAGCGGTTCGTATGGCAAAAGGTATTTCGTTACTGGAACCGGCACGAGCGTAAGCAAGAACCTCTTCAGCTGCGCGATGCTCCATGCCTTCGCCGCAATAAAGACACGCCATCTATTCTGGCTGAAATGTACAAACTATCACTCTCGGGTAAAATGGAAAAGGGCTGGTTCCATCCAGGAGCAACCCCATCCCATACTCAATCCTTCTGAATCACCAGTAGAATTTGTCCGGCGGAGACCCGCCCGCCTTCCCTGCAAAATAACTGCCGCACAGTGCCGCTGACCGGCACATCTACCGTAAATTCCATCTTCATCGATTCCACCACTACTGCTGGACTTCCTGCGGCGACGTGCTGCCCCTCCTGGACCAGGAGCTTCCATACCACGCCAGTGACCTGCGTGCTGACAGCTTGAGTACCCGCTGGTAGATCCACCTGGCTCGGCGGAGTACTCGCATCATCCTGCGCACTTTCGCTGGTTGTATAATTTGCCTGACCCCCTGCATTCCAGCGTTCACGCTCAGCTACATATGCAGCTTTCTGCTTGGTTTTAAAGGCGTCGATTGCGGTAGCATTTTCTTTCAGGAAATTATTGTATTGTTTTAAGCTAAAACTACTTTCTTCAACACGCAAACTAAAGTTCCCGCTAACGAAATCCTTGCGCATTTGAATTAGCTCGTCCTCAGTCACGGGATAGAAGCGAACCTGATCAAAGAAGCGCAGCAGCCAGGGCTTGCCATCCTTGAAATCTTTCGTCTGATTATGACTATTCCACATTTGCACAGTGCGGCCAACGAGTTGATAACCGCCGGGGCTCTCCATGCCATATACGCACATATAAGCTCCGCCTATCCCCACGGCATTCTCCGGCGTCCAGGTGCGCGCCGGATTGTACTTAGTGGTGACCAGGCGATGTCGTGGATCTAACGGAGCCCCAAGTGGAGCGCCGAGATAGACGTCGCCTAAGCCCATTATCAAGTAGCTCGCCTCGAATACAATGCGTTTCACATCCTCAATGCTGTCCAGTCCGTTGATGCGACGAATGAACTCTATATTGTCCGGATTCCATGGCGCATCCTTCCGTACCGATTGCATATATTTCTTCATCGCCAATTGTACCGACGGATCATTCCATGACAATGGAAGATGCACAATACGCGTGGGTACCTCCATTTCCTCAATGGCAGGCAGCTCTTTTTCTGCGGAAATAAGACTCTCCAGCAGCGTGTCGCGTGGCAACAATTTCGAGTCAAAATGAATATGCAACGACCGGATTCCCGGAGTCATATCCACGATTCCTTTCAGGCGGCCTGCATCAATGGCTTGCTGGAGCCATACCATGAGAGCATGTATGCGAAAGCGGAGATTGAAATCGAGCACCAGCGGCCCATACTCAACCAACATGTTTTTGTCACCGCCTTGTCGATACAGCACTCGTGTCTGCTGAGCGCTCTCAGGAATGGTATGAAGGATTGGACTGGCCATTCCTGCAACCGCCGCTGCTGGCGGCATTTTCAATAAACGGAAATCCTGAATTATTGCATCCTGCGATATTTCAAGCGCTTGTGCCTCGGTGACCGATATCTGATGAAAACGCACATTGTCACCGGGCCTGAGTTGGCCCATTTTCCATAGCTCGGCATGAGCCAAGGTCGCCAGGCAAACAAAGCCACCCAGACTGGGACCATCCGGCCCGAGGATCACAGGCAGGTCGCCGGTAAAATCGACCGCGCCAATAGAGTAAGCCACGTCATGAATATTGGATGGGTGAAGCCCGGCTTCACCTCCATCGGTGCGGGCCCATTTTGGCTTGGGGCCGATCAAACGCACTCCTGTACGATCAGAATTATGGCTCACTTTCCAGTCGGAAGCGAAGAAATTGCTCACATCACCATCAGTAAAAAAATCCGGCGCCCCATGGGGACCATACAGTACGCCGATCTCCCAGTTATTCGTGTATTCAGGGATCAACTCCTTCGCAAGACTACGAGGTGTATGACTTTTGGCCGCCACAATATGCAGTACATCGCCCGGCCGCAAAGTGCGTCCCTCATGACCACCAAATTGGCCCAGCATGAAAGTGGATTTACTGCCAAGATAATCCGGAACCTGGAAGCCACCTTGAACTGCTAGATAGGCACGACAACCATATTTCATAATATCGCCGAACTTTAATAGCGCACCGGCTTTCACCTGATGTGACTGCCATTGCGCCAATGGCTTGCCGTCTAGACTCACCTGAATGGGCGCACCAGTCACCGCGATCACGCTGTCGCAATTGATGCGCAGGGTGGGGCCGCCAAATGTGATCTCCATCGCAGCCTGCCCTTCCATGTTATCAACCAGACGGTTGGCCAACCGGAACGCAAGACTATCCATCGGACCAGACGGGGGCACACCGATATTCCAGTACCCCAACCGGCCAGGAAAATCCTGTATCGTGGTTTGTATGCTAGGAGGATCAAGCACATCAATAGTATGTGCAATATTTATATTCGTATCCGGCATTTTCTCAAACATATTTTTCCCCTTTTTTGGCAGAGTCTCCCGCCAGGTTAAGGCAGCTTATCCTGCCAGTCTATTCAGATGTCATTTAACGGCACACTGTTTCGCGTGTCGTCCAGATTAATCCCAAACCAATAATCGGATCGGAGTGGGATTGTAGGCATTGCATGGATTGTTCAGTTGCGGACAGTTGGAAATAAGTACCACAACATCCATCTCGGCCTTCATCTCAACGTACTTGCCAGGCGCGGAAACACCATCCGCAAAATCCAGTCCGCCGTCTTCCGATACAGGTACATTCATAAAGAAATTGATGTTGCTGGGAATATCGCGCTTACTCATGCCGAGACTTTCGCAAATAGGATCGTGCGCCAGCGCATGAAGGAAGCTGTCGCGACAACTGTGCATTGGATATTTGTCGAGCGCGTAGCGCACGGTATTGCTCTCCGCAGCGCAGGCCCCGCCCACGGTGTCATGCCGTCCGCATGTATCGGCAACTATAGTGAGCATGGTATTGCCGAAATTGGAATATAATTTACTACCCGTGGTCAGGTATAATTTATTCTGGCGGCGAACCGTATCGGTTGCGCTGTAGCGCTCCATTGCATCGCTGGCACTATAGAAGAGGGTATCCACCGCCTGATTACCCTCCAGATCGACGATACGGAATACCTGGTCTTTCTTGACCACTTTGACCCATGGATCGCCCGCCGCGCAAATTTCGTCCATCACGGCCAGGTCGGGATTTAATTTGCTTTCAACAAGATTTTGCGCACTCATGCTGCACCTCCACAAGCATATAAACGTTGGGTATTTTGTAGACCGCGAGCATTCTCGGCGATGCGTGTACATTCCGATGGTCCCCAGCGATGATCGCCAGGAGCCTTAGAGGACGTCGCAAAAGCGGTCAGACTTATTGCTCCGGGATGGTAAGTTTCCGCCGGATCGAGAGGATGAGGGGCGGTGGACAGCACTACCAATGTATCCATCTCGAAACTCAAGTCCACATAATCGCCCGCCTTGCTGCTACCGGCATGAAATTCCAGTTCTCCGGATGAATTAGCAGTGACCTTGCTGAAAAAATTAATATTGGATACCACGTCGCGCCTACCCAGCCCCCACTTTCCCAGTTCAATCAGCATGCCATCAAGTCCACTACGGAACATGCCATTACGAAGCTCCTGGTACCGCCCGATACCATATTTCTGGCGTATCAAGTCGGCATCGCTCATGCCGCATACAGTGTCATGCCAGCCTGCGGTATCTTCGCTGATACAGCAGAAAATGCGTCCCATATCGGAATGGCAGGCATGGCCTTTAGTCAGGCGGAATGTATGCTGCGTCTTCAGCGTATCAGCCATGTTGTAGCGCTCCAATTTTTCTTCCATATTGTAAAAGAGCACTGCAGCATTCGCCCCGCCTGCCACATCCACCAGGCGGAGTGTCGTACCCCGGCGCACGATGCCAGACCAGTGGCAACCACCAGGGATGCTTTCTTTCCATAAACATGCGTTGGGTTGGTTCATATTCATTCTCCTTGTCATAATAAATTGCTCATTAATCATCTGGCATCTGATGCATAACAAACCATCCTCCTCCTGCTTTACACCTGCTGCGACGCTTTTTGGGTTTCATTTTTTGTGCTTCGGTACTTATTATTTATCAGTATATGCAACGTGGTTACGCCCAGGATGCTGCCCAATACCAGGGGGACTGCCCAGAGCTGCCACCAGGGCGCCCCGGCTGCCACCACATATTCACGCGGCCATGCGATATTGATAAGTTCAAACACGGCCCAAACAAAGGCAACTGCATTTATCGCCAGTCCCCAGTTACCCAGCTTCAATGCACCCAATGCGGGATTCCACCGGCCGGTAAGACGGGCATATAATCCGACGCCCGTCGTCATGGAAAACATCGCGTATAGTCCTCCCGTACCGAAAGCGATTATGGTGGCAACCGCTCCATCATTTAACCCGAAAAGCAATCCGAGCCCGGACAGCGATATGGTCGTAAGAATGGCGTTCCGCGGAATTTTATGTCTTGTCACATGACTGAGGTGAGCCGGCATGTTCCCTTCACGCGCCATTGAGAATACGATGCGTGAAACGTAATTAACCACTGAAGATCCACAGGAAAGGAAGGCAATCATCACAATGGCCAAGAAAGGTTTTGCGGCCCAAGCTCCGATGGTGCTGGTAATAATGGGCGAGATGGGATCGGACGTAGCGCTGGCTTCCACCAGGACGTCATGTTCGACGGACAGCATCAGCGAAGAAGAATTGAAGAGAACCACGGTTCCCACGGCGCACAAGGAGAGGAAAATCGCACGCGGGATCATTCTCTCGGGGTTATGAGCTTCTTCGGCAATAGTGGAACAGGCATCAAAACCGATGAAAGCCCAACCCGCAATGGCCACAGCGGCCAGAAAAGCAGCAATGTCGGTGGGAGCCAATCCCGTACCCAGATGCTGAAACAATTCGGAGACCGGATGGACTCGGAAGAAGAAAAACAAAACCAGTGCTACGCATATTGATCCAATCACCTCTGCACAGACACCGAGTAAATTGATCACCTTGAAGATACTCTGATCAACCAGATTGACCATCGTACAGATCAGCAGGAACGCAGCGCCCGATAGCACCGCGGTCGGACCCTGTACGTTACCACCGATAAAAACAGCGGAAAGCCACATACCGCCGGTATAGGCGGTTGTAGTCAGCATAGCGATCGTGGAACTAACGTAAATGACCCCGGCATACTGACCGGTTCGCGGCCCTATAAGCTGCCGCGCCCATTTGTAAGCACCGCCTGCGATGGGGAATTGCGAAGAAAGCTCGGCGTAGACTGCCGCCACCATCATTTGCATTACCAGGCACAAGGCCAGGGCAGAAATCCAGCCACCCCCCGTCACTAAATTCTGCACACCGAAGATGGCGTAAAGCCCGACGACAGGTGACACGACTGAAAAGCCAAGCGTAAAGCAGTTCCAGACACTCATGGTGCGCTTGAGTGCGTGGGGCTTTGTCGCTCCGTTATCAGAAGTAAAGCTATTCTGACTTTGGTTTATTGGCATGATGCCCTCCCCAAACCACAGGTCGCGACATGAGGCTGCCAGCCGTCCACAACTATTTTTATAGCGACATAAGCTCCTGAGGAGGCTACAGGTAGCCTCCGAAGCTTATCGATGATCACGACAAGATGGGAAAATCCAGAAAGGAAGTGCATGACGAAGTCTCCTTAATCGGCGGATCAAATTCCAAGAGCGATGTATTTAAATATACATTCTCCCGGGCTTTTATCCCTCCGTGGAGCCTCGTCATAACGAAGCCGGAAACTCTCGGACCAGACATTTCCTGCTACGGAAACCGGAACCCTAGTTTCTCCTTACATCAATCTACTGCTTTGGTCTTACTAATTTGACCGCAAAATTGCAAAAAAAGCGGTTGATATTATACTCGAATACCCAGTTGTCAGACCTTTTCAACTGCACATGGAAGAAATTGTACACATCTGATCATAAAAAGCAACACTAATTTATTCTTGAATAGCAAAAAAATTGTAAACAAATTCCATCCATAAAATGGAATCGTTATAGGGATTTCAACACTTGTAATATCATCGTATTTCAAAATGAATCAAGTGCCCGCAAGGTTCCCGCTACCAGCAAATCCATTTCCTGCTCGTTAATGATATACGGCGGCATGAAATAGACTGTGTTTCCCAATGGGCGTAACACCAACTCCTGCGCAAGTGCCGCCTGGAAGAATTTTCCGGAAAAATCAGGATCACGGGTTTCCACTTCGAATGCCCAGATCATTCCGCAATTACGGAAATTATTGACCTTGGGATGGGATGCGATCGGCTGTGCCGCATGATTGAGATAGCTTGCTTTAACACGGTTGGCTTCAATGATGTTGTCCTGCTCGAAAATATCCAGTGTAGCCAGTGCGGCACGACAGGCGAGCGCATTGCCTGCATGGGTATGGGAATGCAGGAAGCCGCGTTTGGTTTCATCGTGATAAAAAGCTTGATAAATCCTGTCGGTGGTCATCACCACGGATAACGGCAGATAGCCGCCGCTCAAGCCTTTTGCCAGGCATAAAAAGTCCGGGACGATATTCGCTTGCTCGCAGGCGAACATCGTCCCGGTCCTGCCAAAGCCGACGGCGATTTCGTCAGCAATGAGATGTACCTGGTACTTGTCACATATCTGTCTTGCAAGCTTAAGATAATCGGAATGATACATGCCCATGCCCACCGCTCCCTGCACGAGCGGCTCGACAATAAGTGCTGCGGTTTCGGTATGATGCTGCGAGAGATGCGCTTCGAGCGCAGCCGCAGCACGACGCGCATAATCACGGGCAGATTCTCCCGCAGTTGCATAGCGCCAATCCGGGGTAAGAACATGCGCGCTGTGGCGCAATAGCGGAGCGTAGGTATCCCTGAACAGCGCTACATCGGTTACCGACAGCGTGCCTAGTGTTTCACCGTGATAGTCGTTTTGCAGGCTGACAAAACTATTCTTTTCCGGGTGACCGCTGTTGTGCCAGTAATGAAAACTCATTTTCAATGCAATTTCTATCGCCGATGCGCCATCACTGCTGTAAAAGCAATGGCCGAGATTGCCCGGCACGAGTTTGCTCAAGCGCTCTGATAGCTCTATCACCGGTTCATGCGTGAAACCCGCCAGCATGACATGTTCCAGTTTATCGAGTTGATCATGGATGGCGGCATTGATGCGCGGATTGATGTGACCAAACAGATTGACCCACCAGGAACCAATGGCATCGAGGTAGCGTTCACCTTCGAAGCCGTAAAGCCACACGCCTTCGCCTCGGGCGATGGGAACGAGCGGCAGCATTTCGTGCTGCTTCATCTGGGTGCAGGGGTGCCAGATTGCTTTTCGGCTGCGCTCCTGAAAGGAGACTAATGACGGTAGAATTTCAGAATCGATGCCAGACATAGGATATTTACCAGTGGCTATAGGAATTTAACGTAATTGAGCGTTTGAGAGCTTGTCTCAGATCACTCACAAACTCTTGCGTCAGTGAATAATTATTGAACCTGGAAGCTAATGAGAAGGCTGTAAATCAGGAAGAACCCAAGAATTCTTGATTATATTTCTGATCACATTAACTTTGCCCTGGGGATTTTTTTCGCGCCACGACAACACCATCACGCGTCGGGTTGATAAAAGCGTCAAATTCAGGATCATTAAAAATAAGCCGGTTGTGCTCAAGAATTGCTTCAGTCCAGCCGGGTACAATATCAACATATTTTTCCACCGCCACACGTCCATGCCAAAGCACATTATCAGCGATGTAAAGACCGCCCGGACGAATGCGGTCTTTAGCCATTTGCCAGACCTCGGGATAATCCCCCTTGTCGACGTCGTTGTAACAGATATCGAATAACCCTTCGGTCTGTGTAAATATCTCCTGCGCGAGTCCGGCGCGAAAATCAACTCTATCCGACAAACCTGCGGAACCGAGATATTGCTCTGCTTTCTCCTTGTTCAGAGGATCTCCATCAGTACAAATTACCTGCCCATCCGCACCCACCGCTTTTGCAAACCAATAGGCGGAATAACCGTAGCCGCTGCCAAACTCGAATATACGTTTAGCGTTGGCTGTCTTCGCCAATGTTTCAAGAAACACCCCTACTAAACGGCCGACGATGGGGAAATTATTTTCCTTCGCTACCGCTTCCATTTCTGTCAGCACCGAATGATCCGTTTGGCCTACGAGGCTGCGCATATAATCTTCGATTGCCGGATTGACCGGAATCAATACGGTGGGATTCACAATAGTGGGTGATTGCATGGTAGCCATAATCTTCTCTCCAAAAAAAACAAAGCCAGGCTGAATATTTCGTTGTGCCCAACTGTACGCCCATCACGATGATGGGTCAAACACAAGCCGTGTACCCCCAACATGCGTATCTTGGCATGAGTATCGAATTAATACCCTGGTGATGCCATGGTAATATTGACGCTGTTTGGTGTAAAATTACCTTTCTTTCGCTTCGATCGGGTTAGCTACACTTCTAACCACGGGCTATACTGATCGAAACTGCCTAGCCGGGTGCCGAGCGCCTTAATGGGTGCAACGCCGGTTGAACGAATCAGCAGGAAATTCAATGCACTACACGGCTCCGGCCTTCGCACGTCAGAGCGCTCGCCTATGATGTCGTTCCCCGGAAACTATCTGAATTTAATTAAATTTGAAACGAGGGTAAAAATGAGTAATGGACCGCAAATTGTACTGACGTCTCAAGATCTGGACCGGCTTGAAGCTTTGCTTGAATCGCTTCCGGAAAATGCGTTTCCCGGCAGGGCGGCACTGCGAGCCGAGCTGGACCGTGCCGAAATTGTCGAGTCCGAGCAGATACCACCATCGGTGGTCACCATGAATTCAACCGTCCGCTTCAGCATCGATTCTTCGGGTGAAGATTTTTGCCTGACCCTGGTTTATCCAAAAGATGTAGACGGCACCGGAGACAAAATCTCCATTCTCGCCCCCGTGGGCAGCGCTCTCCTCGGTCTATCCACCGGGGATGAAATAGAGTGGCCTCGCCCGGGCGGAGGCACGATAAAGGTACGGATCGTGGAAATCGTCTCCCAGCCGGAGCGTGAAGGAAAATTTTACCGTTAGAAATATTTCCACTGAGCGCCAGATATCGGCGCCTCTGAAAAGAAAACGAAACAATAATGAGTGAAACAGACTTCAATGAAGCGCTAGTGGGTGAATCTGGCTATACACAATGGCAGATATAATCGGCGTGATTGGACAATGCCCACTGTTCAAAAGTGGGCATGATTCTGCTATAGTTGCGGGCATTTTTCACCCGGATCCACAGGAACCTCCGCCATGAATCTACTCCGTCCCCTGATTTCCCAAGGAATAAGCGCTGCCAAACCCAGGACATTTCCGGCACGCAACCCCGGATCACTTTTGAAATGGTGCCTGGGTGCGGGAACGTTGGGACTGGCGTGCCATGTTTTCGCGGCGGATCCCGCTCCCGCCGCCAACGCCGCCGGAACGCCAGCGGCTCCGGCTGCGGCACCCGCAACTCCCACGGCAGGCGCCCCATTCGATTGGTCAAAAGCGCCTCCCGTCACCGCGCCGCCGCGCCCCGGTATGTTTTCCATCCCGCCAACCGGCCCGGGATACTATTCACTCTGGGATGTGGTCACCGGCAATGAGCGTCAAGCCCCGCCGGTTGCGCCCAACGCACCCTATGCCCTCATGACCACCCCCGCCTTCGAGATCGATTACCGCTATATGGAGAAGCCGGGGTATGAAAAGGATCTGTTCGATCCCCTTAAGCGCATCCACATGGGGGAGGATTTCCTGCTGTCTTTCGGCGGCAGCTTCTGGTACCGCTACATGCGTGAATCCGATGCCCGCTTGACCAACACCAGCGATAATTACCACATGATGCGCAGCCGCTTCCACGCCGACTTCTGGTATCAGGACAAGGTCCGGATCTTCGCCGAGTTTCTGGATGCCCGCACCTTCGGTCAGGCCTTGACACCCGCCGCCACCGATGTCAATCACACGGATATGCTGAATCTGTTTGCGGATATCAAGCTGGCGAATGTCAAGGAGGGTCCCGTTTATCTGCGCGTCGGCCGCCAGGAATTGCTCTACGGGTCGCAGCGATTGATTTCCACCCTGGACTGGGTGAATACGCGGCGCACCTTCCAGGGCGCCAAGGCCTTCTGGCGCACGCCTACTTTTGATCTGGACGCTTTCTGGGTGCGGCCGATGATTACGCAACAGAGCCACTTCGATAATTGGGATACGAAGCAGGAGTTCTTCGGTTTATGGGGCACCTACAAGCCCATGAAAGGCCAGCTGGTCGATATGTATTTCCTGAGCCTGGATGATAATCGCAACCGGGCGATCGGCAGCAACGGCCTCATGGGCAATTCGAACACGCATACGCTTGGCGGGCGCCTGGCCGGCGACTACAATCAGTTCCTCTATGAGTTGGAGGGCATGTACCAGTTCGGCCAGTACTCGAATCAGGATATCTCGGCCTTCGCGGTCGCCTCCGGCGCCGGCTATCATTTCAAGGGGGCGCCCATGAATCCCCAGTTCTGGCTGCGCTATGACTTTGCCTCCGGCGACAAGAATCCCAATGACGGCGCGCGCAATACCTTCAACCAGCTCTTCCCTTTCGGGAACTATTATCTGGGCTGGATCGACCGCGTGGGCCGCCAGAATATCCATGATTTCAATGCCCAGATCAATCTGCATCCCCAGCCCTGGGCCACCTTTACCGCCCAGTACCACCGCTTCTATCTGGCCAACAAGCAGGACTTTCTGTACAACGCCGCCGGCGCCGCCACCCTGCGCGATGTCACCGGCCAGGCGGGCGGTTACGTCGGCGATGAAATCGACTTCCGTTTCAATATCCACGTCAACCGCCAACAGGATATCCTGGTCGGCTATTCGAAACTCTTTGCCGGCAATTTCCTCAAAGCCACCGCTCCGGGTGTCTCCCCCGATCTCTTCTATGTCCAATACAATATGCGGTTCTGACAGGCATCAGGAATCGATGGGTGAGGAAAATAAGGTTTTCGTGTGAGATTTCTGATCCGGCCTTACCCTGATCAATCCCCGGCAAACTCGCATAACGCGAATACCTTGAAACCTTGGATCTCCAGACGAGACCTGCCGCCAACATCGGGCAGGTCGATGACGAAACAGCATTCCACCACTTCTCCGCCCATTTCCTGTATCAACGCAGCGGCGGCCTCTGCCGTACCACCGGTAGCGATAAGATCATCGATCAGTAACACGCGATCACCTCTCTGAATCGCATCCAAATGAATCTCGATACGATCGCTGCCGTATTCCAGTTGATAATCGCGTCCGCGTGTCTCGGCAGGCAACTTACCTTTTTTGCGTATCGGCACAAAGCCCAAACCAAGCTCGTAAGCAACCGGCGCGCCGATGATGAAACCACGTGATTCGATACCCGCAACCTTATCAATTTTTAATGTTTTATAGCGGTTACTGATTTCCTGAATAGTGGTGCGTAACCCCACCGGATCCTTGAGCAGTGTGGTGATATCCCGAAACATGATGCCCTCATGAGGATAATGCGCGATGGTGCGAATACGTGATTTAATTTGCATGAGAAGATCCTGTTTCTGGTTTCAATTCCTGGAACTGTCGAATACTCAGTCATTAGCGATGCGAATGATAGGGGATTTTCCACAATAGTGCCGGAAAAGTTGCTGGAAACGCCGTTCTGGTTTATTCTTTGCGCCCCTGCCGGGGTTCCGGCGGGAAATTGCATCAGCGGGAGAGATGGCCGAGTGGTTTAAGGTACACGCCTGGAAAGCGTGCGTACGGCTTCAACCGTACCGAGGGTTCGAATCCCTCTCTCTCCGCCACATATGCAAATAAACTCGAAATGGATTTCCACGCCATACTTTGCAAGCACGATTGGTGTAGAACCCATTCTTAGATCGGCACGATCAATCCGTTCTTTTCAGCCAGTGAAGTAAACCTGGTCGGAGAATCAATCCTAGTTGCTGATGCTGTCACCGCAGCGACACTTCTATACTCATCAGCTTACCGCCGGGCATGTCAACGATCGATGGAAATGCAGTAGCGCCTCATTGCGCTCCACTGCATGGCGCAAATTTCTCTTGCAGAGTGAGCCGGTCTGTTGCCCGTCTGTCCATTTCTGGCGCAAAGAACTGGTAGTTATTGCGCCCATTCTCCTTGGCATGGTACATGGCGATATCACTGTTTTTCAGCAACGTTTCCACGTCTTCTCCATCGGATGGGAACAGGGCAATACCCACGCTACCGCCGATATGTAGTTCCCTGCTATCGATCAGAAAAGGCTGGATCAATCCGTCCAGTATCTTCTGCGCCACCACCTCCGCATCCTGAGCACCGCCTATATTCGGTAACAGCACAATGAATTCGTCCCCACCCCGGCGCGCGACCGTGTCTTCACCACGTACGATGGCGCTAAGCCTTGCTGCAACGTCCTGCAGCAGCAGATCACCCATATCATGCCCCAGGGAATCATTGATGGTCTTGAAATAATCCAAGTCAATAAACAGTACCGCTGCTTGTTTCTCGCTGCGGCGGTCATGGGCGATCGCTTGCATGATGCGGTCCCGCAATAAATTCCTATTAGGTAAACCAGTCAACCCATCATGAGTCGCCATCTCAATAATGCGCTTCTCCGATTGCTTACGCTCGGTGATATCGATGGTCATGCAAATCAAATACAGTGGCTTTCCAGATGCGTCATAAATAGGCTTCTTGAAGGTATGACCAAGGCGATTTTGCCCAAGCGCGACATTCCAGATTGTTTCTTCAAAATCAATTTGGCTACCCACCATAAATACTTCTTGATCCTTGGCGAGAAATTGTTTCATCTGCTCAGGCGGAAAGACCTGACTAGCATCCGTTCCACGCAGGTCTGAGAAATTGATGCCCCATTGTGCTTCGCAAGCTTTGTTCATCGCCAAGAACTTACTTTCGGCATCCTTTATAAAAATAGCGATAGGCAAGATATCTATTAATACCTGAATTTTTTGTGCGTCATCAAAGAACTGGAAATGTGGGATCATTCTTTATCTATTGTGGCGATTATCGTCGTAGCTGGAATCGTTATATCAGGATCCATAAAAATTCGGTTGCTAAGCAGGGTGATTACCTAAAGTCAAGCATGGATCTTTTTGATCAGTGGTTGGAACTTATTTTTTACGTATGAATAAAGCCCGCACTTTTATTATGATGGAATCCTTAGGCTACAACTTCTTTACAGCGTACGCTACATCGCGGTCCCCGTTGCCGCCCACGTCCCCGACAGGCACTCAGTCAACAGGGTCTGGACCGAATCGCCCCGGGTTTCATAGAGGCTGTTTAGTTTAAGTTAGATGTCTACCGCGGTCTTCTCGGCCAGTTGCCGATAATAGTTTACCTCAGCTTCAGCCGATGGAATATAACCGATAGGTTCGTGTGGTGGTTAAACGGGGATACCCATTCCAGGCAAATACGTCGATGACAAAGGCCACATACGCCAACCCTGCCACGTTGATACATACGTGAAATCTGAAATCCATAGCTGGTTTGGGTGATCGGTTTGAATCGTAGGTGTCGCGACTTTATCTGACAGGTTACCCGATTTGACTGATACGGTTGTCAGATCAGATTTCATTGAATTCAATTATTGAATTTTATTAAAAATATATTCTTATCCAGTGTTACCGCTTCTCTTTAATTGAGGTTCTTGTCGTAATGAATTCCAATTGTTCTTTTTAAGCTGAATCCGGCATTGAAGCACTCAGGCACTACCCCCGTAAATGTATCAAATCCTGAATTGATTTTTCCTTTCAGGCTCACCGTTATATACCCTTCCGGTTTTTCAACCCATGCACCGTTACCCAGAATTAGGGAGCCGTCGGAATAATAAGAACCGGTAACTACGAAACGTCCTGTAGCCGTCTTAGGATTTGATGACGTTGGATAGAACAAAAAATTACCCTCTACCGTGCCATTTTTTTTGCCGGCAAGTGTCAAGGTAACGCCAGTTGGCCCCTGAAAACATTCATAGTTTCCGATCCACTTGCCGGAAACGCGCTTCGCATTTGCTACCATCGTTGGGGGATCTATTGATGGTTCGCTCACACCCGCCGTAAGAAACATAATCATTCCCAGCATTGGCTTCACGTAACTACCCAACTCACCCTGCAGTATATCTACGCGCATTTTGGTAATCATGTTGATGGAAATATCATGATTATGTCACGTGTTCCGCATTCCGCGAGAACCAGGTAAAAAATGGTTAACTGAGCCATAAGCGTGGCTTGATCTTGTAGTGATCCATGAGAGGCATAAGGAAATATTTTCTATTTGGTATTGCAATTATTTATATATTAATTATACTGAGAATAGTTCTCATTATCATATATACATCGCGCATGACTACGAATAGATTGGGAATACCATGTCTGATTATCCGCTACAAAGATCAACTTTAGATCGACCTCGGCGGCATGGCTCACTCCATAACCGCTTACAACAAATGCTGAAAGAAAAATTCGACCATGTGATTAGATGGTTTTTTAAGGATCGTAAAAATATGCGTCTCATAAAACAAACAGGATCATCGACGAATAATCACCCGGCAGACGGGAAGGACGCACACTTACAGCCGAAATCGACGAGCAAGCAACAAGGGTTAACGAATCGCATCGCCCTCGTAGAGAATCAACGAGTCAATCGTCAAATTCATGTTACAGACACTGAGCAGTGGATACCGCTGATCAAAGCAAGAGCCTCCGCTGTTCCGCCACAACATGTCTCGGGTAACGAGCAAGAACCCGATTGCGGGCGTTCCAGTCTCGCCGGGCTTTGTATCTTGTGCGTGGGAGGACGTGCCGCCTTATATCCTGCGTACCGTCATCTCGTCGAGACCTCGGGTGGATGCTTTTTAATATACCGGGGCGACCTCCAGGAAAAAATAAGTTATCTCCCTACGTTGCTTACCCGCGCCGATGCGGTAATCTGTCCAGTGGATTGCGTAAACCATGCCATTTATTTTGCGGTTAAACGTTACTGCATGCGTTTTGGCAAACCCTGTGCGATGCTGGACCGGTCTGGCTTACCCACGTTCCGCAGGGGTATGGAGATACTGGCTGCTGCAACGCTTTAACCGCATGCCTCTATTCAAGACTGGAACCGGTTCAGCATTACTTCGATCCAAATACATCTGCCAGGAAACTTTTGGTTTCATCCCATGAGGCCTTGTCTGCAGCGGCATCATATGCGAGCGGCAGGTTGAATTTGCGCCCATATTCATCTGCGGCTGGGTCGGTGAAGCTATGCTTGACACCAATAAAAGTCACTGCCTTGTAATTGACACCAGCTCTGTCCATTTCCTGCTTGAACGCTACCACCTGCTCAGCCGGAATCATGGGATCATCGGTGCCGGTAAAGGAAATAATTTGCGCTTTCACCTTGCCCGGTTGCGCCGGCATTTCCGTTGCCAATCCGCCGTGAAAACTCGCCACACCTTTCAAATCCTCACCCAGGCGAGCCATTTGGAGTGCCATGCTGCCACCGAAGCAATAACCCAGCGCGGCAATATTTTCGGCGTCCACATTCTTCTGGTGCCTTAGTAACTTCATTGCCGATTCAAAGCGCACTTTTGCCAAGGGCAAATTCTTAGCCAACTCGGCCGAAAATCTTGCAGCCTCATCCGGATGGTGAGCCTGCTTACCATCACCGTACATATCCAGTGCCAGTGCGACATACCCCATCTCCGCCAGCATCATCGCGCGTTTGCGCGCATAGTCGTTGTGACCCCACCATTCATGAACCACCAATATACCAGGCCGCCTGCCCTTGATTGCGTCGTCATAGGCAATGTAGCCTTTCAGAATGGTACCGTCGGCGGTATAGGTTACCTCCTTGCCTTGCACGGTGGCTTGCACGAGCGAACTGCCGAATAACAACGTAGCAAATAGCAGAATATTCTTCATCGTAACCTTTGATTGCATAGTTGGATAAATCCATCTCAAAGAATTTAAACACTGTGGGTCGTCCACTAGAATGAACGGCTACGAAGCTTATGCCTTATCGTCACCGGGAAAATATACCGGGATCCCTGCATATTCCCCCGACTCCCAGCCCCCTGCGAATCCTTATTATTAAAGGACTATCGCCGATATCTCCGATATCTCGTTTTCCCACCTGTAAGATTTTACAGCTATTTAAAGTTTCCGTTTTGTAGTCTCATCACTTCTATTATCAACCAGCGCTAACGACGGAAGTATGGGTTCCCCGCATAGCGTAAAAATGGATCGCCAGCCAATGGTGGCGATCCATTAATCCGGATATGCAGGTCTTAATATCCGGATAAGTCGGGGAGCGGCTCGCGATACGGGTATTGAGCATGAGCCGCTCACCCTTCTCACCCGATTTTTAATACTGAGCGATCTCGAGAACATCTGTTTCACCATGGGGTGGCAATAAAAAAGCGGCATCTATCATAGATAAACAAAAGTCATATTTCTTGCGTGCACTCGATAAACGGGGCACGCGGCACTCTTCGGCCATAAATGGCTGGTAAAGCGGTTATACCTTATCCTTTTTCATGCGGGCAAGAATGTTCAATCAATATATTGTTTTCATTCTGGATGGTCAGCGCTATGCACTGCATCTGTCTGCGGTGGACAGAGTGGTGCGTATGGTCCATGTCACTCCGCTGTCAAGTGCACCGGACATCGTGCTCGGCGTAGTCAATATACAAGGCCAAATCGTCCCTGTCATTAATGTCCGGCAGCGTTTCAAGTTGCCAAAACGAGAAGTCACCCTGAACGACCTGCTTATTTTTGCACATACAAAACGGCGCCCCGTAGCGCTGGTAGTAGATGCGGTTACGGGAATTCTCGAATGCTCCGAGGAAAGCCGGCTCTCGGCGGAAAGTGTTTTTCCGGAACTCGAGTATCTCGAAGGTATCATCAAATTTAAAGATGGGCTGATCCTGATCCACAATCTGGATAAATTTCTTTCTCTGGAAGAAGAAAACACTTTGGATCTGGCACTGGATACCGCCTGAGGCCAAATATGCAATTCACGGTTCCCCATCCACTGTTGTCCCAGCTAAGCGAATTGCTTTCTACGCAGATGGGCTTGTATTACCCGGAAAAACGTCTGACTGATCTCGAGCGCGGAATTATTGCCGCCACGCCCGCGCTTGGAGTGGGAAGCCCGGAAGCATGCGTCCGACAGCTTCTATCCGCAACGCTGACGCGTAAACAGGTCGAGATACTCGCTTCCCATCTGACTGTTGGCGAGACCTATTTCTTCCGCGAGAAGAAAAGTTTCACCGTACTGGAGGACCATATATTTCCAGAATTGATGCGCACGTGCGCACATGCGAACCGGCAATTGCGTATCTGGAGCGCGGGTTGCTGCACAGGCGAGGAGCCCTATTCGATCGCAATGCTGCTTGATCGGCTGATCGGGCATTCCGAAAAATGGAATGCGACCATCCTGGCTACCGACATTAACCCGGTGTTTCTGCAAAAGGCTGCCGAAGGGCTTTATAGCGAGTGGTCATTTCGCGAAACGCCGGTCTGGATCAAGGAGCGATATTTCAAACAAAGAAAAAAAGGGCAATTCGAAATATTGCCGCACATTCGTAAACGGGTGACTTTTTCCTATCTTAATCTTGCCGAAGACGCCTATCCTTCGCTTACCAATGATACCCATGCGATGGACGTGATCTTTTGCCGCAATGTGCTGATGTACTTCAGTCCGGAATGGGTACAGAAAATTGGACAAAACTTCCACCGGTCACTTGTCAATGGCGGATGGCTCATCGTAAGTCCCGTGGAAAGCTCAAGCAGCCTGTTCTCTCAGTTCAAGGCCACTCCATTCCCCCAAGCGATTCTCTATCAAAAGACCAAAAAACAGGAATCGCAGACAAGCGTGGCGGAGTACTCAGCCACGATGCCCGACTCGTCACCCAGTGCATCATGCATGCCAGCGCCAGCGTTGACGCAAGTTTCCTTTTTTCAGGATGAGAAAATATCCTTTTCGCTGAAACATGTCTCGACGGAGGCATTGTCAGTGGTAACAAGTGCGTCCGTTCAACCCCAAAACGTGCAGCATACCGGAATCGATCCAGAGCACCATGGCCTTGATGCGCTCTGTCGCACAGCCCGTTCCCATGCCAATCTGGGGGAGCTCACCGAGGCCATTAAATGGTGTGAAAAAGCAATCGCTGCCAACAAACTCAATCCGGCAGCTCATTATCTCCTGGCAACAATACATCAGGAACTGGGGCAAGGCGAAATTGCAGCACAGTCGCTGATGCGCACACTTTATCTTGATCCAAACTTTGTGCTCGCCCACTTCGCGTTGGGCAACCTGTGTCTGTCGCAAGGCCGGCATCGCGAGGCGGAAAGGCATTTCGACAATGCATTGGCGCTATTGCATGCACACCCCCACGATGAACTTCCTCTGGAAGCGGGCGGACTGACCGCTGGACGGCTTACCGAAATTATTACATCCGTGCGCACCAGCCTCTCGCGCTCGACCCCGGAAATTTGAAAAAAAGAAAATCAAACGAAAAACCAAGGCATCCATGTCGCAAGAAAAGAGAAAACCGGCGCCCGTCAACTTCCGCGAGATCGAGCAGCGCCTGGCGACCGCGCGCACCACTATCGAACGTATCTGGGCGCCAACTACCGAAGAGACACAGCGAATCCTGCGGGCAAGAGCGCTGGCGCTGGCGCAGGAATCCACGCTGGACGAGACCCTCGATGAAGACATTGAGGTCATGGAATTCACGCTTGCCTATGAACAATATGCGATTGAAACACGCTACGTCCGTCAGGTTGCTGCTCTGGAGAACCTGACACCACTGCCTTGCACGCCGGCTTTTTTGCTCGGTATCGTCAACTTGCGCGGCGCGATACTCCCGGTCATTGATCTCAGGAAGCTTTTCGAATTGCCGGAAAGAGGCCTGACCGACCTCCACAGGATTATCGTACTGCAATCCGGAAAAATACTTTTCGGCATCCTGGCTGACACCGTCACCAGCGTACGCCGTATTTTATTGGCCGACCTCCAGCCGTCCCTGCCCACCCTTACGGGCGTCCGCAGAACCTACCTGGCGGGGATAACGCCTGAGCGGCTGGTAGTGCTTGATGCGGAAAAACTTCTGATGGATGAAAGTATTAACGTGCAGGACCAAGTAGCCGAGTAGAGAGAGGGATAAATGAAAAGTACATACGCAAAAAATGTAAGCATGCGCGGTAGTTTCTCGATTTCGAGATACACGGCAAGACGGTGTTTTTAAGGGATCAAACCATGACCATCAGCAAGAAAATCATCGGCGGGTATGCAATCGTACTGGCAATGCTCGCGCTCGTAACAGGGGTTTCCTTTAATGCGCTCAATCAGACACAGGCCACATACGACCGCTTCTTGAACGTGGACGAACGATTGCTGGAAGGTGCCAACGAGCTTCGGACCGTTGCATTTGCTCAGCAAACCTATGTACGAGGTACTTTACTTTTCCCGGAACTCCGGAAGCTGAATCGGACTCTTCTGCAAGCCAACGATCGCCTATTCAAGCAAACCCTGGCAAAAATGCGTCTGCTAATGAGCACTACAGAAGGACATGAACAAGGACTCGAATTTATCAAGGAATTTGAATCTTTCCAGGAGAAACTCGAGCAAGCTGAGCATGAAACCGTCCGCCTTGCACTGGAGGATAAAATGGAGGAGGCCACCGCCTATGCTATCAATCATTTTCGTCCTCTTAGCTTCGCGCTCATCGATAAAGCCGCGGAATTCCATGGCCGGAAATCCAAGATGCTGGATAAAGCAAGAGTTCGTCTTACAGAGGAAGTCAGGCTCCTTACGTGGATACTGGCGGCCGTCTCGCTGTTTGCCTTTCTCGCCGGCTTGGCAAGCGGAGTCCATCTCAGCCGCACCATCACTCGTGAACTGCGGGAAAGCATCGTTCAATTATCGGCGTCTTCAGCCGAAATTCTTGCCACTACCACGCAAGTGGCCTCGGGAGCAGCCGAGACTGCGGCCGCCGTAAGCGAAACTACTGCTACCGTCGAAGAGGTCAAACAAACCGCGCAGCTTGCAAATCAAAAGGCAAGATATGTTTCCGATAGCGCGCAAAAAGCTTCGAACGTTTCCCAGGCCGGCCGCAAATCGGTGGAGGAAGCTATTCATGGGATGCGCCGCATCCAGGAACAAATGGAATCCATCGCCGAGAGCATCGTGCAATTATCTGAGCAGAGCCACGCCATCGGCGAGATCATTGCAACCGTCAATGACCTGGCAGAGCAATCGAATCTGCTTGCGGTAAACGCTGCCATTGAGGCAACCCGGGCCGGAGAACAAGGCAAGAGCTTCGGCGTAGTGGCGCAGGAGATCAGAAGCCTCGCCGAACAATCCAGGCAGGCGACCGGTCAGGTGCGCACGATTCTGGGCGACATTCAGAAAGCAACGAACGTTGCGGTACTCGCTACCGAGCAGGGCAACAAAGCGGTAGAGGCTGGCGTAAAACAGTCCACCGAAACCGACGAAGCCATCCGCATGTTATCGGCAAGTATCAATGAGGCGGCACAGGCAGCCACCCAGATCGCCGCTTCCAGTCAGCAGCAAATGGTTGGCATGGATCAGGTAGTGCTGGCTATGAATAACATCAAGCAGGCGAGCGAGCAGAACGTAGCAGGCACCCGGCAGGCGGAACTCGCGGCGCAGAGCCTGTATGAGATGGGCGGGAGACTAGGCGCTTTGGTAGGGAGTGAGCCCGTCCCGATAGCGAGAGCAAAATAAAATTTATGATAAGCAAAAATGATGAGCTTTTGAGAAAGCTCCTTGCAACGTTTCAAGTTGAGGCGGATGCTCATCTCCAGGCAATGTCGTCTGGACTGCTCGCATTGAAAAAAATACCGGTGGGCCAGCAATTGGCTGATATTGTCGAAAGGATCTTCCGGGACGCGCACAGCTTGAAAGGTGCCGCCCGGGCAGTCAACCTCACGCAGATCGAAGCGGTCTGCCAATCGCTGGAAAACGTCTTCTCCGCGTTGAAAGACAAGCATCTTCCTGTCTCATCGCCGCTGATCGACCTGTTACTCCAGACCACCGATGCGCTGAGTGGGCTTCTTACTGGGGCTAATAGTGTAGCCGGAGCACAAAAACCTCGGGTGGCGACACTGATTCGACAGCTCGACGACGCATTCAGGGAGCCATTGTCCGAGTTCGCCAACCCCGCCCTGGCGCCGCAGATGGCTCCGCCCGACCAACCCACCACCCTGCCCCCCGATGTACCCGCCGAACCGGATAAGAGTATGCAGATGCTGACCTCCACTCCCGGCCTGGCATCAACGACAGTCAGAGTCTCCGCCACCAAACTCGATGCCGTAATGCGTCAGGTTGAGGAATTGCTGCTGCCGCGTCTGGCGGTGAATCAACGCACCAAGGAGCTCACCGAGGCCGCCGCGATGCTTGCGGCATGGAAAAGACAGCGGCTGCATATTCAGCCGGCATTACGGCTTGTTGATCGTGAATTTGCGCGCAATATCAAGGATGGCAGCGCCTCCCGAAGGAAGCTTGAGCTTCCCCGGTTGCTCAAATATCTGGATGCCGAGCAACTCCACATGAAAATGCTTGAGGATCGCCTGGCAAGCCTGCAACGGGCAGCCGAGCAGGATCAGCGCGTATTGGCCGGCATGACCGACAGCCTGCGGCACGATGTCAAGGAGATGCAGTTACTGCCGTTCTCCTCGTTGCTGGATATTCTCCCTCGATTATGCCGCGAGTTGGCCCGCGAGCAAGGCAAGAACGTAGATCTGGTGATTCAGGGCAGCGAAATAGAGATTGATCGGCATATTCTGGAGGAGATGAAAGATCCACTTATTCACCTTGTGCGTAATTGCATTGATCACGGCATCGAGCAACCGGCGGCGCGCTTGGTCAAGGGCAAGCCGTCACACGGAACCATCACCCTGGCATGCTCGCAGAAAGACGGTGGCATGGCCGAGGTACTGGTGGCCGACGATGGTGCGGGCATCAATATCCCCCTGATAAAAGCCGCAGCGCATAAGCTCGGTATTGTTTCTGCCGAAGAGGCGAAACAGCTCGGTGAACGGGAATCGATGGCACTCGTTTTTCAATCCGGTGTAACCACCAGCCCCATTATTACTGATATCTCCGGGCGCGGACTCGGGCTTCCAATTGTAAGTGAAAAAGTCGAACGCTTGGGTGGCACCATTCTGGTCAAGTCAAGCCCTGACGAGGGAACCGCCTTTCACCTGCTCCTGCCGCTAACGCTGGCAAATTTCCGTGGCGTCCTCATTCATGCCGGCAGGCAGCTTTTCGTCATTCCGTCGACGAGTGTTGAACGGGTGGTTCGGATCGCCAACAAGGAAATCCAGACGGTGGAGAACCGTGAAACAATCCTGGTGGATGAGCAACCGGTTTCTCTGGTCTGGTTAAGCGATGTGCTGGAATTGCCACGTCATGTCATAGCGGCTGAACCCGCAGGCGGTATGAGCGCATCAGCTGTGATTCTTGGCTCGGGCCTTGCCCGCATCGCATTTTTGGTGGAAGAGATTCTTGGTGAACAGGAGGTGCTTGTCAAAACACTCGTCCGGCCATTGACGCGAGTACGCAATGTCGCGGGGGCGACGGTGCTGGGAACCGGGCGGGTAGTACCTGTGCTAAATGTAGCTGATTTACTGAAATCGGCTACGAAGCGCCCTGCCCGGATGCTCACCTCTGCGCACCAGTTATCGGCTGAAAAGCATGAAAATTCTAGAAAACTATCCATCCTTGTGGTGGAGGACTCCATCACCTCGCGGACATTGCTCAAAAATATCCTGGAATCATCGGGATATCGTGTGAGTACCGCCGTGGATGGGGTTGACGGCTACACCACGCTCAAAACGGGGGCGTTCGATCTGGTCGTCTCCGATGTTGAAATGCCGCGTATGGACGGTTTTGGTCTCACCGCCAAAATACGTACCGACAAGCAATTTACAGGATTACCGGTAGTACTGGTGACAGCACTGGAATCCCGAGATCACCGCGAGCGCGGGATTGATGCGGGTGCCAATGCTTACATCGTGAAGAGCAGCTTCGATCAGAGTAATCTACTGGAGATCGTCCAGCGCCTTATCGGGACCCCGTCATGAGCTCCTTCCCACGATCCTGAAACCGGACAGATGACCGACACCATAACCTGCAAAGACTTTTCGTATCACTTAATGCTCACCTTTCTGGTGGGTTCACTACGGATTTAGGATGATCAACGTTCTGGTAGTGGAAGATTCCCCCGTCGTACGTGAATTCCTTATTCACATTCTCAGCTCGGACCCTGATATTACGGTTATTGCAACGGCACATGATGGCGAGGAAGCGCTCGATCTTGTGCGGCGCTATCGTCCTGACGTAATCACCATGGACATTCACATGCCGAAACTGAACGGACTGGAAGCCACACGCCTCATCATGGAAACGAATCCGACGCCCATTGTCATCGTCAGCGGCAGCGAGAATATCCATGAGGTCGCGACGACATTCGACGCGATGGATGCCGGCGCCTTGGCGGTGCTGCGCCGCCCGGCTGGTATTGGCCATGTGGATCATCAGGCCATGGCCCGGAATATGGTACAGACAATAAAGCTGATGTCGGAAGTCAAAGTGGTGCGGCGTTGGTCGCATATGCGAACTGTGGTACCTACTTTACAGCCGGCTAACCTGGGCTTGATCCGTGAATCGGCTCAAATCAGGGTTGTTGCCCTGGGAGCCTCGACCGGCGGCCCATCTGCGATCGAAACTATTCTGGCAGCGCTTCCGAGGAATTTTCCCGTACCCATCCTCATCGTCCAGCACATGGCACCAGGCTTCGTAGGGGGATTCGTCCGGTGGCTGGCAAACTCATCCAGGCTGCCGGTTCATGTTGCCACTCATGGCGCGCTCCTGCTACCCGGCCATGTCCACATCGCGCCCGATGAATATCAAATGAAGGTGGAACGCGGAGGCAGAATTGCCTTGACGCAGGACGAACTGGAAAATGGTTTAAGGCCTTCGGTTTCCTATCTTTTCCGAGCGGTCGCCGAAGTCTACGGCTGCGATGCCATCGCCGGACTGCTGACAGGAATGGGTCGTGATGGCGCCAACGAGTTGCGGCTGCTGAAGGAATCGGGTGCGGTTACTTTCGTCCAGGACCGGGATAGTTCTGTCGTAAACGGCATGCCGGGCGAGGCTGTCAAGCTGGACGCAGCAATGCTCGTACTGCCGCTGGAGAAAATCGCCGCGGCACTAACGAATCTAGTGAACCATCAAGGAAAACATTTGAGCGTGATCGATGACATCAAGAAAATTTAACACCAGTAACGTCGAGATCCTCCTCGCGGAAGATAGCCCAACCCAGGCGGAAAAACTACGATATCTGCTGGAGGAGCACGGCTATAGGGTCATGGCCGTGCCCAACGGCAAAGAGGCCCTCGCGGCGGCTCGGCGGCAAAAGCCGACGTTGATTATCAGTGATGTGATGATGCCCGAGATGGATGGGTTTATGCTATGCGGCGAAATCAAGCGCGATGAACAGCTGAAGGACATCCCCATGATCCTTCTCACTTCGCTCTCGGATATCCGGGACATCATGAAGGGACTGGAATGCGGCGCCGACAATTTCATCCGCAAGCCGTACGAAGATCAATATCTGCTCGCCCGCATCGACTATCTGTTGATAAACCATGAGCTGCGCAAGAACCAGAAGATGCAGATGGGAATGGAGATTTATCTGGGTGGACAAAAACATTTCATCACTGCCGAACGCCAGCAGATCGTCGATCTACTGATTTCGATCTATGAGGATGCGGTCCACATCAACAAGGAACTCCATGAACGGCAACTTGAGCTGGCACACTCGAATCATTTACTTACCGGACTTTACCGGATCGCGGAAGGCCTGAACCAGGCGGTAAGCCAGCACGAGGTATGTGAGAAAGCGCTTGAATACGCGATGGAACTGCCCGGGATCGAAGCGGGATGGCTTTACCTTTGCGATGATAATGGCTTCCGGGTGGCGGCTGCGCGCAACATTCCGGCCTCATTGCTGGTTGCAGAGACGATGGAAGATGTGTGTGAATGTCAACGCCTTTTTCTTACTGAAGGTCTGGGCCATGCGATAAATATTGTCCAATGCACACGGCTTATACCGCTTGGAAACGACACGCCAAGCTTTCACCATGCCAGCGTACCGTTACGGATCAATAATCAGAGCCGCGGTATCATGAATCTGATCGGGATGAAACAAGATCTGTTCACGGACAATGAGCTGGAAACGTTGTACGGAGTGGGGCACCAGGTAAGTATTGCGCTGGAACGCGCCCGGTTGCATGAGCACATGGAACAACTAGTGGAGGAGCGCACGACAGCGCTCACTGCGGAAATCTCCCGGCGTAAGGAATATGAGGCCAGAATTGTCCGGCTCAACCGGATTTACAGCGTATTGAGCGGCATCAATACCACTATCGTGCGCGTCCGGGGAAGACAAGAACTTTTCGACAAGGCATGCCGTATCGCAGTGGATCACGGCCAGTTTGTGTTTACCTGGATCGGAATATTTCACGCCGATACACAAAATATCACACCCATGGCAAAGGCCGGTCGCGACGACGGCTATCTGTCACAGATCAACCTGGCTAATGTTATTGATTCTCCCGGAAATTCCTGGTTGATTGCAGAGGCGATCAAATGGGTCAAACCGGCTATTTGCAATGATCTTACCCTTATCACCCACGAGAGCACACGTGCCTGGCATGCCCCAGCGCTAGACCGGGGCTATCATTCCAAGGTGGTGCTGCCACTCATCGTGGATAGCCATCTAGCCGGTATATTCGTACTCTATGCACCGGAAACAGGATTTTTCGACGAGGAGGAAATGACCTTGTTGACCGAAATGGCGGGCGATATTTCATTTGCCATGGATCACTTGAAAAAAGAGGAGCGTATCAACTATCTTGCGTTTTTCGATGCCGTAACCGATCTACCGAACCGTGCGTTGTTTGTGGACCGGGTCGATCAGCGAATCAGCACCATACATCACGATCACGAGATACTTTCGGTAATTATTCTCGACCTCGAACGGTTCAGCAGTATTAATGAGTCCCTTGGCCATCAGGCCGGAGACAGTCTCCTGCGTCAACTGGGAAAACGACTGAAGCAGCTACTTTATGAAACAGATATTCTGGCCCATCTTTCGGCGGATTACTTTGCCATCGCCATAAAGCACGGAGAAGACAGCACAGGCATTGCCCATGTTCTGGAGAAAGTTCTGTTCGGGATCCAGGATCAACCTTTCTTGATTGGCGGACAGGAGCTGCGCGTTTCCGCCAGGGCGGGGACATCGTCTTATCCTGCCGATGGCCGGAATACGGATACCCTTTTACGCAACGCTGAAACAGCGCTGAAAAAGGCCAAATTGTCTTACGACAAGCACCTCTTCTACGCTCCGGAATTCAATGCCCGGGTCACAGAAAAGCTGAAACTTGAAACCAAGTTGCGCCGGGCAATCGAGGAGGAACAGCTCGTACTGCACTATCAGCCGAAAATTGATTTGGAAAGCGGACAAATCAGCGGGCTTGAGGCATTGATGCGCTGGAAGGACCCCGACAACGGCCTTGTCCCACCGTTAAGCTTTATTCCCCTGCTCGAAGAAACAAGAATGATACTCGAGGCGGGACGGTGGGCATTGGACAAAGCAATATCGGATTCTAAGAGATGGCAGGCCATGGGGCTCAATCCACCCAAGGTTGCCGTCAATGTCTCGCCAATTCAACTACGGCAGAAAGATTTTGTCAGCATGGTAGCCAGTGTGATAAACGGCGCCAAGAACGTAACAATCGGGCTGGAACTTGAGATAACCGAGAGTGTAATCATGCAGGACATAGAAGCCAATATCCAAAAGCTCAGGATCATTCGCGATATGGATATCGAGGTCGCGATAGACGATTTCGGTACCGGCTATTCCTCGCTTAGTTATATTGCCAAATTGCCCGTCAACGTATTGAAGATTGACCGCGCTTTCATTATCAACATGACCAGCAACCCCGACGATCTGAACATCGTCTCTGCCATCATTTCTCTGGCTCATTCCCTGGACCTGCGGGTAATCGCGGAGGGTGTGGAAACCAACGAGCAGGCGCAGCTTTTACGGGAGCTCAAATGCAACGAGATTCAAGGATATTTGTTCAGCCCTGGCGTTCCTGCAGAAAAAGTCGAAGAATTTCTACGCCAGAAAAAACTGCTCCCCAAGTTGATATAGATCATCAGATATAGCACCAACGCCTTATCAAGCTGCCAGCCACTCTTAAAACTCCAGGCTGCTGGGCGATGGTGTTGGAAGATAACGAAGATGACGCTTTGCTTGCGGAAATTGAAGCGCTGATCAGGCGCCATGGCGCCGATGCGTTAGCGGAAGAATTTTTACGTTACGAGTAGCCAGGGTGCGCCTCGCGGTGCGAGATGCTCAAATGGCATTTCCTCGCAGAGCAATATCCGTAAACGCGTCGATCTCGGCTTTCAATTCCTTTTGATCTATCAAGCCCTCCACCAGATGGTTCGGCAAATCATCGTTGGACGCACCGGCAATCAGTCCCATAATCATGCCTCTATGCACATTGTCTCCGCCGGCATTGGCATTCGCCAGAAGAGACGCCTCGACACCCAGGTTATGTTTCATGACGAGATACAGGAGCAGCGGAAGCCCGTGTTCCGGGTAGCAGGCGGTTGCAAAGAGACGACGGATCACTTCGGGCTCGGTGTGCTGGCTGGCTAACTGGATTACTTCATAAGGCGCGGCATTAAGTCTCACATGAAGTTGCCACATCTCATCTTTCGGGATATTGCCGGGACCGCCATGCTCACGATAAGCGGCGAAGAGTTCCTCGCCGCTTACTTGAGGTGTTCGTATGTCTCTGGCATATGAAGATATTGCCTCGACCGGGTCGGCGCCTCTCACCAGCGAATTCAGAAGAGGAACCAGTATCCCCAGCGCACTGGCCGCGTTTTCCGATCTATGGGTGAGACACTGATGCTCTATGGCGAATCCGAGCCCCTGATAAGTACCGTCGACCAGCATGGCGAGAACCAGGGGACGTATGACCCCGCCATGCGAGCCGATGGACCATACATTGCGTTGCAGTTCGGCGCAGACATGGAGCGGCAGGCCTCGGGAATAGTTCTCGAACCAGCGTCGAAGATAGATCTCCGTATAAGGGTCCCTGTTTTCGCCGGGCGTGGTGAGATGCTTCACGAACTCTTCAATAAAATCTCCTGGCTCATAGCGGCCAACACGTATCACGGACCGCATGAGCACGCGAACCAGATGGGCACCAAGCGTATTCTCTCCCGCGGCCAATCCGTGATGGTAATGGAAACGATCCTCCAGCCGGGGAACCCGATTGCCGTGCTCGCTCTCCCGTTCCAGAGATCTGATTGCCAGATCACTATAACTGGTGTCATAGAAACGGGCATGTGCATGAAGAATGTCATAGCGACGGCCCAAGCGATTTGCGGTATCGACATCTGGATGATAGGTCATTCCCATCATGAAGCTTTCAGGGTGAGGATGGGGCGGCGCCTCGTATCCACGAATACCACCGTCAAATTGCTGCCGGATATTTTTCAGGCTGTAAAACCAGTGGGCCGGCATTGCCAGCGCGTCGCCTATAAATAACCCCCATAGTGCGTTACGCATGCGCCTCGCGCGACTTTCAACCGTACTTGCAGGATGATTCATGAGATTCAGATCCTTAAAATTAACACCATCAGGTGAAGCGTGCTGAGTAGTGCTCCAGCATACCGGGCATGTCATTCTTCATCTGCCTCTCCTTTCGCGACGTGATGTTTGCCGGTGCTCACGCGTTTTGCCTGAAAACCCTCGCTGCCAATATCCTCCAGGAACTTTACTTCGCTGCCTTTCTCCAGTTTGTCAAAGTTATTTTCAGCGAGATTATCCCGGTGAAAATATAACTCTTCCCCGTCGGGCGTCTCGATGAAACCGTATCCTTCCTCCGCAATCAGGCGCACTACCTTGCCGCGTATGACTGGCGCGTGCGCCTTGATATCGCCGCGCTGGCGGCGCCCGTAGTCTTCGAGCTGGCGCTTTGCGGCATCGAAGGCATCGCGCAGCGCAACATACACATCCTCATCCGCCTCACGGTTGACCACCAGCTCTTTGCCCGGCACGGTGATGTCGAGACGCACGTTGAACATGCGTCCCTGATGTTTATGTTTGTGTGGAACCTCGACTACCACCCGGCATCCCATGATATTCGGATAAAACGTCTCGAGTTTTTCCGCTTTTTGCCGGATGTGACTTTCCAGTGCTTCAGAATGGGGCACATCGCGCGCAGTGATTTGCAGCAGGGCTTTCATGAGTGTTCCTCCCAATGATTCATATTGCGCCATCCATTGGGGTGAACTGGACGGCATGGTTTCATCATAGACTATGCTTGACACTCATGTTGACCCAAGTCGCCCCGGCAAGCTGCTAGGCGCCACGAATCAGTAGCACGGGTATATGTGCCGTACGAACCACTCCTTCGGCAACGCTGCCGAACAGAACGCGGCTGAAACCGGAACGGCCGTGGGTACCGATTACGATCAGGTCGGCCGGCCAGCGCTCAGCCTCTTCCACTATTATGCTGGCGATGCGCTTGCCATGTGCTTCAAGCAGATTTATTTCCGCGCCCATGCCTGTCAGCTGCACCACCATTTGTGCGTGTGCCAGCGTCTTTTTGCCACTGTTCCTTACGGTTTCCTGCATTTCAGCGTAGTTGATGTAACTATCGCTATCCAGCAAGCGGATATCCTCGACGACATGCACCAACTCGAGCTGCGCGCTTTGCTGCCGGGCGAGCCGGATGGCTTCCTGCAACGCGCGGTCGGAGGTTGCACTGCCGTCAACAGGTACCAGGATATGTTGATACATGATACCTCCTGACAGGAATTATCCCTTAACACACACTTTTGGCCGGAGGAAAACAACCCGGCGTGCGGGCCCTGCTTATTCCGTCCCTCGCATCGAGCGGGAGCGAATAATCAGAATGCCCTGTTGCAGTTCATGGCATGGCCCGCGCCATGACTTGACGAAGCGAACGCCTGATTTCCTCTGGCACCCGCAAGAATATATGAGCCCGGTACTTCCATCTTGATCTAAAGCCATGGTTCATTATAGTCACTTCAGGAGAACTCGCTGAAGGGTCCCAAATCAAGCATAAATCAGGCAGGAATTCCTATTCCCGGCACCGCTACATAATTCTCTGGATATACTAAACTTTGATCTTGGAAGCAAATAGGCGCACTCCGTATCCGCCCAGCCAGCATGCTGCATAAATAAAGATCGACCGGGAAAAGTAAGCATGCCACGCCATAATGCCGATATCGCCGCGATCTTCGAGGAGATTGCCAATCTGCTTGAGATCCAGGGAGCCAATCCGTTCCGTATACGTGCTTACCGTAATGCGGCCCGCACCATAGGCGAGCTTTCTACGGAAGCATACGTGCTGGTGGAAAAGAATGAGGACTTGACGCGCTTCCCAGGCATTGGTCACGACCTTTCCGCCAAAATACAGGAGATTATCACTACGGGTCACTGTAGCTTACTGGATCGTCTGCACACGGAACTTCCTCCCGCCGTTACTGAACTTCTGAAAGTCCCGGGCCTTGGTCCCAAGCGGGTAAGGCATCTCTATCACGATCTGGATGTGCAGACCGTCGAGCAACTCTACTGCGCCGCGCGTGACGGCCGCATTCGTGCTCTGCCCGGTTTCGGTGAAAAGACCGAACTGAGTATCCTCCAGGCGGTGGAAACACATGCCGATCAGGTACGTCCCAAGCTGGCTGTAGCGGCACAATATGCCGAAGCGCTACGATCGCACCTGGCGGGAGTGCCTGGCGTAATACGAGTCACTGTCGCGGGTAGTTTCAGGCGTATGCGCGAGACGGTTGGCGACCTTGATTTCATTGTTGCGGCAACACCGGCTAGCGCTGTCATGCAGCATTTCATTGCCTATGACGAGGTTGCCGAAACGTTAGCGGTGGGTACCACACGTGCCAGCGTTATCCTCAAATGCGGTATTCAGGTCGATCTGCGCATAGTGGCCGAGGACAGTTACGGCGCCGCCCTGCTCTACTTCACTGGCTCCAAGGCACATAATATCGCCGTCAGGCAAATCGCCCAGAAACGCGGACTAAAAATCAACGAATATGGCGTATACCGGGGAAAAACCCGTATCGCGGGTGAAAGCGAGGAGTCGGTCTATCATGCTGCCGGCCTGTCTTATATTCCGCCGGAGCTGCGTGAAAACCGGGGCGAAATTGCGATGGCGCGTGTTGGATCTCTGCCACGACTGGTGGAGCTCGGCGATCTGCGGGGCGACCTGCATGTCCACACCAAATTTACTAACGGTCACAATACGCTGCGCGAAATGGCGCTTGCCGGCCAGTCACTTGGTCTGGAGTATATTGCCATCACAGACCATTCGCGCAGTCTTACCGTCGTGCGCGGTCTCGACCCGCAACGGCTGGCGCGCCAGTGTATGGAAATCGAAGCACTTAACGAAGAACTGAAAGGTATTACTTTACTCAAGGGGATAGAGGTGGATATCCTGGAAGATGGCAGCCTCGACCTGCCGGATCACGCTCTTGCGCAACTCGACCTGGTTGTGGGAGCGATACATAGCAAATTCGAGCTTTCGCGAGCCAGACAAACGGAACGCGTCTTGCGTGCCATGGCGCATCCTCACTTCACCATGCTTGCACATCCCACCGGGCGGATTATCCAGGAACGCGCGCCCTGCGACATCGATATGCCGCGCATTATCCGTGAAGCCGGGCGCCGAGGTTGTTTCCTTGAACTCAACTCCCAACCCGGCCGTCTTGACCTGCTCGACATCTATTGCCAGATGGCCAAGGAAGAGGGAGTACTCGTCAGTATCAATTCCGGCGCGCACAGTACTTTTGAGTTCGACAACCTGCGCTTCGGCATTGGGCAAGCACGCCGTGGCTGGCTGGAAAAGCAGGATGTACTCAATACCCGCCCCCTCAGCGAGCTTCGTGCACTCATCAATCGGACAATGTAGACAACAACGGCCTGCACTTTATCTGCTACCTATCTGCAAAGATTTGTTCAGGATGAAAAATTGAAAAAATGCCTATGCCGCCTATACTTCAAATAGGTTTCAACCGATTTGGCGCAACTAGCGGGGGATTGCCATGGTTTTTGCAAACCGGATTGCAGCAGCCGAACAACTTGCTGCGGCTCTTTCCGAATACCGGAACAAACATCCGCTGGTGCTGGCGATTCCAAGAGGCGCAGTGCCAATGGCAAAGGTCATTGCCGGCAAGCTGAATGGTGAACTGGATGTGGTATTGGTACGTAAACTGCGCGCACCCGGCAATCCGGAATTCGCGATTGGTTCGGTCGATGAAAGCGGTTGGGTGTATCTTGCCGATTATGCCTCGCAAGTGGGGGCGGACAAGGAATACATCAGGAATGAAGTTTCCACCCAACTGGAAACGATACGGCAGCGCCGATCTCAATACACTCCCGTGTGGCAACCGGTTGATCCCGCCGCACGCATCGTTATCGTAATCGACGATGGGCTGGCTACCGGTTCGACCATGCTTGCGGCACTGCATGCGCTCAAGGCGAAACAACCCGCTGAGTTGGTGTGCGCAGTACCGGTGGCACCTCCCGATACGCTGAAAAAGGTGTGCGGCAATGCCGATCGCGTAATATGTCTCTCGACTCCCATCAACTTTGGGGCTGTCGCACAATTTTACATGGATTTTCCTCAAGTGACGGACGAAGAGGTTATCGCCATCCTCGCTTCTTCCGGTCACGCCCAATGACGTGATTTCAAGTCTGGCGGACTGCCGGGCTAAAGGAATCGAAGCAAAAAAGTGACTGGGTAAGGACAGATTTTGAAGTCATGATCAGGCCGCTACGGCGCTGACGCTATCCTAAATCCGGTAATTGGACGAGATGAAGTGTGCGGTTTTTGGGGTGCAGGGCAAGGCGTAACGACGCGGAATGGTCGTTCCATTCCAAGAAGTTGCAACGCAGCCATGTGCCGCAAAAACTGTGCAATTCACCCCGTAGCGGGCTCACCCAGAAGGTGAGAGTCAAATAATACGAAATATTGTTATCAATCATAATACTGCTCTATTAAATGAGCGGTCAACTACCGGATTTAGGTTGATAAATCCTCCTCATGGGGCTCTAATAATATTCTGACCCGCAAGTGTCCTATCCCCGCGTTCCAGCTACCCGACGATAACGGCTAAGGGGTTACCCGTTACAATAGCCTCTTTGCTTGGGGTAATTTAAGTGCAATCTCGCCTTGCTGCCAGAGCCTTCCTCCCACTGCACGTGCTGGAACGGGTGATCGTTGAGGAATACGGTTTCTTCGCGCCATGTTGCGTACCGGTTCTTTAGCCTAAATCAACCATGCTGGAACTGCGTCATATTGGCAAAGCGTATGCAAACGGACAGCGGGTGCTGACCGATTTATCCTATACCCTCAGTGCCGGCGAGTATGTAGCGATAATGGGCGAATCCGGAGTCGGCAAATCAACGCTGTTGAATCTGATTGCCGGTTTGGATACCCCGGACACGGGTGAAATACTGATCAACGGCATTGCCATGTCGTCACTGGATGACGATGCGGCAACCCGGCTGCGGCGCAAAGCGTTTGGGTTCGTCTTTCAGGCATTTCATATCCTGCCGCATCTGACGCTGGGTCAGAATATTGCTCTGCCCTTATTGCTGAATGGCGTCTCCGGTGAACGTACTGAAGAACGAACCGGGCAAATGCTGGATGCGGTCGGCTTGCACGGCAGGGGACAGCATTTTCCGCGCCAGCTATCCGGGGGCGAGATGCAGCGAGTCGCTATCGCCCGTGCACTGGTACATCGCCCTAAACTGATCCTGGCCGATGAACCGACCGGCAATCTTGACCCGGACACCGCGCATGACATACTCATGCTAATGCGCGCTGAAATCAAGGCAAATGGGGCATCCGGCATCATCGTTACCCATTCGCATGCGGCCGCGGCAACGGCGGACCAGGTGCTGGTGCTCACAAAAGAAGGGCTCCACCCGGCGGATTCAGCGCATTCGACAGATTCGCACCAAAGCCGATGACAAAGTGGACAAATGGGGGCACGCTGTCGCGCTGGTTGTTGCTGGGCGAATGGAAGGCTCATCTGACGCAGGCCGCCATCGCTATCACTGCAATTGCACTTGGGGTAGCGCTCGGGTTTGCAATTCATCTGATCAATTCGGCTGCCTTCAACGAATTCTCCGCTGCCGCCAAAAGTCTTTCCGGCCAATCCGATCTGCAAGTGCGCGGTACCCAGGCGACCTTCGCCGAATCACTTTACCCGGCGCTGGCGGAGCATAACGGTGTCGAGCTTGCCAACCCGGTTTTGGAGCTCGATGTCGCCGTCCCCGGTAATCCGGAAAAACGGAAAAACACCACCTTGAAAATTCTCGGACTGGATATTTTTCGTGCCGCGGATATCGCGCCGGACTTGATCGGTATCCCGGCTGAAGACAGCCTATTCGATATTCTCGCGGATGATGCCATTTTCCTTTCCCCTGCCGCAATGGAATGGCTGGGGGTAAAGCGGGGCGATCCCTTATCGTTACGCGTGGGAACACAAACCATCACGCTGCGCGTCGCGGGCGGCCTGGTGCGAACCCGTGCGGGACAACGTATTGGAGTCATGGATATTGGCGCGGCGCAGTGGCGCTTCCAACGCATCGGTCAATTGTCGCGCATTGAATTGAAATTGATGCCAGGCATCGATCACGAAGCATTCAAAACCACGCTGGCACGGAAGTTGGGCGAACAATATGTTGTCACGGAAACCGCAGACCAGGAAGCGCGTGTTGCCAATATGTCGCGCGCCTATCGCGTCAACCTGAATATGCTGGCACTGGTGGCATTGTTTACGGGTGCATTTCTGGTTTTCTCCACGCAGGTGTTGTCGGTCGTTCGGCGGCGTCACCAGTTTGCGTTGCTGCGGGTGCTCGGACTAACGCGCAAACAACTGTTGGGGCAGATCTTATTGGAGGGAGCAACCCTTGGCACCATTGGCTCGCTGTTCGGGCTTGCCACAGGCTACGCCATAGCGGCGGCGGCGCTGAATATTTTCGGAGGAGACCTGGGAGGAGGATTTTTTCCGGGGGTACAACCGAGTCTGCATTTTGATCCCGTTGCGGCCGCAATTTTTTTCATGCTGGGATTGGGCGTCACCTTGTTGGGCAGCGCAGCCCCCGCCTGGGAAGCGGCAAACGCGCGCCCGGCACCCGCACTCAAGTCCGGGAGCGAAGACGCCGCGCTGTCGAAACTGGCCACACCCTGGCCCGCCCTCACTTGTCTTGCATTGGGGGGCTTGCTTACGCAGCTGCCGCCGATTTTTAATTTACCGGTCTTTGGCTATCTCGCAGTGGCCTTGTTGCTGATTGGCGGCATTGCGCTCATGCCGCGCCTTTCAGCGTTGATCTTCTCCGCCGTATTTTCCGTGGTAACCCGGCGCACATCCGATGCAGTACCGGTACTGGCGCTGGCACGACTGGCCAATGCACCCAATCAGGCAGCTGTCGCCTTGGGGGGCGTGCTGGCCAGCTTTAGCTTGGTGGCTGCGATGGCAATCATGGTCACCAGCTTTCGGGTATCGGTTGATGATTGGCTCAAGCATATTCTACCGGCTGATTTATACGTTCAGACGGCGACAAGCGGCGATACGCGTGGCCTTACGCCGGACGAGATAAAGACTCTCTCTGCGACGCCCGGCATCTCCCGCGCGGACTTTTTTCGCTCATCGCACCTGACGCTCGATCCGAGCCGGCCCAACGTTATACTGATTGCCCGTCCCATTGACATGACCGATCCCGCCAACACCTTGCCCATGACCGGTGAAGTTATCGCGCCTGCCCTGCTCCCGAAGGATGCGATACCCATCTGGGTATCGGAAGCGATGGTCGATCTATACGGTTATACACTCGGCAAGCGAGTCACCTTGCCGATAGGAATGTCCCCGCAAAACTTCGTGGTCGCCGGCGTGTGGCGCGACTATGGGCGGCAATTCGGCGCAATTCAGTTACAGCTGACCGATTACCAGGCCCTGTCTGGCGACCAGAAAATAAACGATGCCGCGCTTTGGCTACAGGCGGGTGTAACGCCTGAGCAGGTGATGGCATCGTTGAAACGCTTGCCATTCGGCGGCGCGCTGGAATTTTCGGCACGCGGCCAGATCCGCGCGCTCAGCCTCAATATTTTTGACCGCAGCTTCGCGGTCACGTACTTGCTGGAAGCGGTCGCGATTATTATAGGGCTGCTCGGTGTGGCGGCAAGCTTCTCCGCACAAACATTGGCGCGCACCAAAGAATTTGGCATATTGCGTCATATCGGCGTGACGCGCCGCCAGATTCTCAGTATGCTGGCAGCGGAGGGCGGCCTGCTGACTGCACTTGGCATTGCGCTCGGATTTGTACTCGGCTGGTGCATCAGCCTGATTCTCATCTTCATCGTGAATCCGCAGTCTTTCCATTGGACCATGCAGTTGAGTCTGCCTTGGGGTGGGCTGATGACCGTAGCTCTGGTATTGCTGCTGTCGGCATCATTGACTGCGCTGGCAGCCGGGCGTCATGCCGTCTCGGGTAACGCGATACGCGCAGTACGGGAGGATTGGTAATGTACTTTTTTAGATGCGATCCCATCCATATGGGGGGTTCTCGCAAAAGCGGTCACCCGATCATGCTCCTCGCGAGAATGATGATTCTCTCGCTGCATCTGGTTGCTGCTTGCGCTACCGCGCAATCACCTCCTGGTTTGCCTTCCGGGTCACCTCCTCAATCACCTCCACAATCATCTCAATTGCCCCCCCGGTTTTCCCAGGTGGTTCCTGGCGTAACACTTACCTTTCCCCAAGACTTCGGCGCGCATCCCAGCTTTCGCACCGAGTGGTGGTATGTGACCGGCTGGCTGGAAACTCCCGATAAAAAACCGCTCGGCTTCCAGATCACCTTTTTCCGCGCGGCGACCGAGATCGATCGCGCCAATCCCAGCCGCTTTGCGCCCAAGCAGCTTATCATTGCGCATGTGGCGCTATCCGACCCAGCCATCGGAAAGCTGTTGCACGATCAGAAAAGCGCGCGCGAGGGCTTCGGCCTCGCCTATGCCAAAGAAGGCGATACGGACGTAAGACTGGACGATTGGCGCATGGTGCGCGAGGAAAACGGCCGCTACGAGACCACCGTCGAAGCGCGCGACTTTACGTTGCGCTTGTCACTGACCCCCTCCCAGCCGCCGATGAAGCAAGACAAAAACGGTTTTTCACGCAAAGGGCCTCGGCCGGAACAAGCCAGCTATTACTACAGCGAACCGCATTTACAGGTCTCCGGGACGATTACCCGCCACGGCAAGCCTGTCCCCGTGAGCGGCACCGCCTGGCTCGACCACGAATGGTCCACCGCGTATCTCGACCCGGATGCCGATGGATGGGATTGGGTCGGCGCCAGTCTCGACGATGGCTCCGCACTGATGGCGTTTCGAATTCGGGGGAAAGACGGAAGCAAGGTATGGGCGTACGCGGGACTGCGCGATGCATCCGGCCGCATCACGCTATACGAGCCGGAGCAGGTGCACTTTCATCCGCAGCGCACCTGGCACTCGCCGCGCACTGATGCTGCCTATCCCGTGGCAATGCGGATTCAAACCGGTTCAACTGAATGGCTGCTCACACCGTTGCAAGATGACCAGGAACTCGATTCGCGGCAATCAACCGGGGCGGTCTACTGGGAAGGCGCAGTCACGATTACCCGTGACGGCAAACCCGCCGGCCGCGGTTATTTTGAAATGACCGGCTATGTAAAACCGTTAAAGCTATGAGAACAATAAAAACAATCGCTTGAACGGATGCTCACCGTTCGATATGAGCGGCAGTCATTGGCGAGCCGGTGACTGGGTTAGCCCCCAACGAACCCAAAATTGATTGCGGTATCGCCAGTCTGAATACAACGTTGATAGTAGGAAAGTATGTCTTTAGTAAGGGCATCAACGTTCGGATTTCTCAACAAGACAGGAAGCTCGGTGGCCGAGAAGACTTTTTCGCCTTTTGCAACATTAGAGCCAATGCAAAAGGATACCGTTCCGACAGCGTTGGCGGCGAAAATGCCCGAAAGGGCGCGCCATGCGATGAAGCCGTTTTCCTTCCATGGCATATAGCCGTCAAGTGCCTTAGCCCAAGCTAGCAGCGTGGGATACGTTTGGCTAGGTGTCTGAATTCGTGCGAGAACGTCTGGAAGAAGGTGCTTCGAGGCAACGTCGCGATTTGTATGCTTGAGTTGCTCCAGTTCTTGCCACATGGGCTTGATGAAGATCCCCGCATAAAGCAGAGTTGTATTCGGTGGCGCTGCGATCCTTGATCGCATACCGGGATTCTTCTGCAAGTAGCTTAGAAAATCCTTGGTTTGGGGTAGCAGCGTCATGGATGCTCCTCAGGAAGCTAACTTTATTATCGGTGGCCAGTTCGGTGTCCCACCCTCGAGCGCTTTGCCATTTCTTGGGTCTGATGGCTATACCGTTGTCTCTCCTAAACCCGCATAGATGCTCAATTAACTGCATAAGCATGCACCGTTTTTAATATAGCATATAGATGAAAAATGTTTTTGTAAGCCGCATCGCCCCTGCCGCATACGCGCGAATGGCGACTTTGGAAAAAAAAGCTGATCGTCTCCTTTTGGCACGTTTCTGCCTGTGGCGAAAGTCGCAAGCCGACACATAAGAGACAATATTGCCTATCCTCGGCCGCGTAACTTCTCCGATAGCACTAACCATTCATCAAAGTTGTTCTTTTCTGGAAATCTGAGGTCAGGAACTTCAAAGAAAGCCAATCGACGCATTCCTATCGGGCTAACGCCAGAAGCAGATTCAAACAATTCAAATATACATCCCCACAGATTTTTGATAACGTCAGAATCTGGGATAACTCCTTCATGCACTAAATTATTTCGTTGCTTACGTGCTGACGACAATGCTGCGAAACAGTTCTCAGATAGAAATTTGGTTTGCCATAGCAATTCATGTTTAACCGCCGTTGACCACGTGCGGTTATCTTGTTTGAGCGAGTCGAGTCTGTTTTTCATTTCGACTGGGTGAAAATCTGGTGTGCTCAGGAAGCGGTTTTTCCATAAGAAGAATGTAAGTTGCTCAACAACAACCCAAAGGCTGCTTAAAGCATCACTCCGATTCTGGTACACCATGGCGGTGTATCCATGCAGTAAAAAAAATGGCGACAAGTTATTTATCGCATTAATCACATTAATACCCTCACGGTATGCATTCCTCAGTTCGGATACACGTATGATCCGCGGATTCATTAAAGGCGCAAGACGCTCAACTATAGATGCCCACTTAGAACGTAGTCGAGTATGTAATGTGAGATTGTAAACAAAAATATTTGTTTTGCTCTGCAAACTCCCATCAAGCAGTTCTCTTGGACCTATTACTTCAGCATGTATTCCTCCAAGTAAAATCGCACAAAAAATTCGATTAATATTGTCGAGAGCAATATCCGAAGAATGATAATCAGCGCTTCTAGGGATTGCGATTGCCCCGTCGTAACTGATTAGTGCATTAATATTGTTGGCGTTGGTCAGCAGTAATGTTGCAACGGATTCGGACAACTTATCGCCATCATAAGAATTCGAATTTATCTGCTCAATCGAAATTTCCAATTTATCTTCTGCATCGGGAAGGACAACAGTATAGGGATTTAGAAACGCCACCCATGCCGGATTGTATGAAGGCACGCTAGTGTCCTGAGTTAGAAGTTCGCAGACAAAAGCGTTCGATGCTGGCAATGATGTCATCGGCGGATTTGGTCCAGACAAAGGGTTTTGGACCGGCGTTATTGAGTTTGAGGTAATGGCGAATGGCATCCTCCAATTGACGGGTCGAACGATGGGTTCCACGGCGAATTTGTTTTTCGGTCAGAGTGGCGAACCAGCGCTCGACCTGGTTGAGCCACGAGGCGGAGGTCGGCGTGAAATGTACATGGAAACGCGGATGACGGGCGAACCAGTTGCGGATGGCGGGTGTCTTGTGCGTTCCATAGTTATCCATCACCAGATGAATGTCCAGGTCACTCGGAACCGATGCCTCGATCATACGTAAGAATTTCAGGAACTCGCTGCTGCGATGCCGCCGGTGCAACTGTCCGATGACCTCGCCGGTAGCAATATCGAGCGCGGCAAACAAGGTAGTTGTGCCATGGCGCTGGTAGTCGTGCGTGCGCCGTTCTGCGATGCCGGGGGCCAGCGGCAGGATAGGCTGGGTCCGGTCCAGCGCCTGTATCTGGCTCTTCTCATCGACGCACAGCACCATGGCCTTGACCGGCGGATCGATATACAGTCCAACGATGTCACGAGTCTTTTCGACAAACAGGGGGTCGGTGGAGAGCTTGAAGGTTTCTTGTCGATGCGGTTGCAAGCCGAAGGCACGCCAGATACGGCTGATCGCCGTTTGCGACAGCTTGGCTTCGCGCGCCATGGTGCGCGTGCTCCAGTGCGTGGCATTCGACGGTTGCTCTTCCAGGGTCTTGGCGATCACGGCATCGACACGCGCATCATCAATCGTGCGCGGCGCTCCCGAGCGGGGGGCGTCCAGCAAACCATCCAATCGCATTTGCACAAAGCGTCCGCGCCATTTCGACACCGTCTGCCGCGTCACCGCAAGCTTGAGCGCAACTTCCTGATTCTCCGCCCCACCGGCACATTCCAGAACAATGCGCGAACGCAAGGCCAGCGCTTGCGCCGTTTTGCGCCGCCGTGCCCAGGCATGCAATTGTTCTTGTTCAGCTTCGTTCAACACCAGCTTCGCTCTCGGTCTGCCTGCCATCTCGTCCTCGCTGTCTCGAACCCAATATCTGGGAGACAGCCAGCACACAAAATAATTCAACGAATTTCTAACTCACTACACTAGATATTGGTGGCTTATAGCCTCTTGGCACCTCGGTGTTGTTAACCCAACTTCGATTGACCCAGACATGGAGCTCGCTTGGTCGTGGAATTACCGTTTCGGATAACGTTGTGGGAATATTTCTATTGTCGAGCTTAAATGGGTCAATCCCATCATCAAATGCATAAAGCTGTCCGGTTTCAGTATCTTGGTAAGTTTTCATGAACTCCTTAAAAAACTAATGGCTGGTTTTGGCACGGAACTGCCTATCACGATAGGCTCTTCAACGTTGAATTCAGCATCTACCGCTGGCTACTGAATCACGCGTGGAGGCTGCCTCTCTTCAATGCTTGAATGGCCTCTCTCTCATTTCTTACAACGATATTGGCTGGGCAGAAAAAATATCTGGAAAGCGCCCGTTGCGCATAATGCTGCGATATATCTTCGAGTTCCTCCCATTTCGATACCTGTACCCGTACCCAGGTCTTGTCGTCACGGCCAATGGCGTAGAGCCTTTTTTCGGTGACCTGAAATTTCAATATCAATATTTCGGCTCTTGCATTCTCTCTCGCACCGTCGGTCGCACACCGCATACCCTCGTAGCTTATGTTCATCGCTCCCGCGGATGATTTGATTACCAGAGTGTAGCGCACTATGTAATCGTCTCCCACCACGATGGAAGGCCCATCAATGAAATGAAGATTGTCGCTGGCAGGGCCGGCGTCAAATGGCAGCGGGTTCTCCGCTTTGGGGTAGGCGGGCAATTATATCCGCAGTTCAGCCCAGGTTTTGCCGCCATCAAATTCACTATCGAATCCCTTCAATGCCTTCTGGGGAGTGCACGCTGCGAGCGGCAGAAAGCATAGCCACAACAGAATTTTTTTCATGAAGAAAAATCAGCGGTATCGGATTAACTTAGAGTTCATGTGTCAATGCTCAGCATTGACACAGATTGTGGAGCACGCAACTCATGGAGTTTGTGCCATAGATCAGTTGATCAGTTTGCGCGGATCGTGGCGGTTATGGCGGCGATTCTCGGGTGCACAGTCTGAGTTACACCGGTATCACAAAACAATGCCGAGGAGCGTACACAAAAGTGTGTACTGCACACCTTAAGATATTGATCTTACGATATGTTTCTGCTCTTTTTAATCAGATCATAAGCAGTCTGTACCTCCTGAGTTTGTGCGGTAGCTACAGCAATCATATCTTCCGGCATCCCTTGGCCCATTAATTTGTCGGGGTGATACTGGCTCATCAGTTTCCGATAGGCACGTTTGATTTCCTGATCGCTACTCTCTTTACTGACACCTAACGCCTTGTAAGCATCATCCAGAGCGGTGGCGGAAGTTGCCTGCCCGCCCGCAAAGTGTGACTGGCCTAGAACCATCTCCAGTAATTGCTTGAACGCTGACTGGTCATAACCCAGATGAAAAGCGAAATCCTTTAACAAACCCTCTTCAGCCGCATCCAACCGCCCATCTGACAATGCCATGACAATGAGATAAATCAGCAGCATCTGCTTCAGGCTGTTCGTATGCCCGCAAACCGCCATAAATTCGTCCAGCTTCGGCTTGACATCAAAATCTGCGGCCGTTCCTTGCTTGAACAGGGCGATTGCCAGTTGCCGATGTTCGGAAGACATTCCCAGCTTCCGCATGAAATCTTCCACATGATTAATCTCACCCTGGGAAACATGGCCATCCGCTTTGGCGAGCTTCCCCATCAAGATGAAAACAGTTTCAATGAAAACTGTCTGGCGCTGAGCGTTAGTCAGCGGGTTAATGGCACCCGCACCATAAGCCCGGTAACGATCGATGATACTTCCGGCGATATACCCGGCAAATGCGCCGAAAATACCCAGGAAGTAATAACCTAATAAAAGTCCAATTATTTTAAACAAGGGAATTCCTGCGAATAATGTGGAAAATAGTCCTGAGTTAGGTAATTATTACTGAAATCGGAATTCTGACATACTTGGTTGACATACTGAGTGGATAAATTCATCGTGACGCGCGGATAACCTGATCGGCTGCCAGCACCCGCGAGCAAACCATATGATATTTACCATTATCCCCCTGCCAAATCACAAATGTATAAATAAAGTGCGGCGGATCCTTCAATGCACGCGACAGAGGAGAGACTGATGATTGAATTGCATTCGAGCCCCACGCCCAATGGGCAAAAGATAATGATTATGCTTGAGGAGACTGGAATCGAATGGCGGCATATCGACGTCAATATCGGGACTGGCGACCAGTTTAAACCTGAACACCTCAAGCTCAGCCCTAATAATAAGATTCCCGCCATTGTGGACACGGATGGGCCAGGAGGTATGCCATACACAATGATGGAATCCGGCGCCATTCTCCTTTATCTGGCGGAGAAAACTGGAAAATTTATGCCAAAGGATGCACGCAAACGCTATGACATGCTGCAGTGGCTGTTTTTCCAGGTGGCGCACGTCGGCCCCATGTTCGGCCAGGCCAATCACTTCAATAGCCAGGCCAGAAATAATCAGTATGCCAAGGATCGCTATAACAACGAGTCGCTGCGCCTGTACCGCGTGCTGGATAACCGGCTGGGAGAATGCCCATGGCTCGCTTGCGACGAATACACCATTGCCGACATCGCCACCTATCCATGGTGTAAAAGGCATAGGGATCGCGGCATCGACAACACCGCTTTCCCTAATTTCATGCGCTGGTTTGCGGCGATGGAAGCGCGTCCGGCTGTACAACGCAATAATGACATTGCGGCCGAAATCCGTGAACGCATGAGCAGAGCGGCGGAGGGTCAACCAACTATCAACATCTACGATACCAAAGATAATGCCGAGCGCCTGGCTCGGGCCACGTCGGTGCGCTAACGTGACGATATGCGCAATCGCAGCCGGGGCGAGTTCGTTTACACGCGAAAATTACCAAAAGCGTAGTCATGCTAATCACATATTACGCCACGATATTGCATTTTTCTCATGCCATATAAATAAATATCCGGCATCCTATCGATTGACAGCTGCCATATCAAACACAATAGAACAACTGCGAGCGTTATAGAAGTAAAATCGCTCCCGCAACTCCTCACTCGTTCGAGAATGAATACAGCGGACGGAAACCGGGCATGCATCGGTCTTTCATTTTGGCAACAAAGATCTTATGCGTAGCGCCTCCATAGGTTAAACTTGAACATCAATCTTACTTATGCTGACACCTACCTATGGCCCAATACGTACTAACCATGAATCGCGTGGGCAAAGTCGTTCCACCCAAGCGTCAGATTATCAAAAATATTTCCCTCAGCTTCTTCCCCGGCGCAAAGATCGGATTGCTCGGCCTTAACGGTTCCGGAAAATCCACAGTACTGAGAATCATGGCAGGGCTGGACAAGGATATTGAAGGCGAGGTGACGGCAATGCCCAACCTAAAAATCGGCTATCTCCCGCAGGAACCGCAGCTCGACCCTGAACTCACCGTGCGGGACGCGGTGCAGGAGGGGCTAGGTGAAATATTCGGTGCACAGCAGAAATTGGAAGCGGTATACGCTGCTTATGCCGAACCTGACGCCGATTTTGAGGCGCTGGCGGCCGAACAGACCCGGCTGGAAGCCGTTCTTGCCGCTGGTGGTGGGGATGGTGGTCAACAGCTGGAAATCGCAGCCGATGCGCTTCGCCTTCCTGAATGGGACGCTGTCGTCAAAAATCTTTCTGGTGGTGAGAAACGCCGCGTTGCCCTGTGCAAACTTTTGCTATCCAAGCCCGACATGCTATTGCTGGATGAACCGACCAACCATCTGGATGCCGAGTCGGTGGATTGGCTGGAACAATTTCTCACCCGCTTTCCCGGCACGGTAGTGGCCGTCACGCATGATCGCTATTTTCTCGACAACGCCGCGGAGTGGATTCTTGAGCTCGATCGTGGTCACGGTATTCCATGGAAAGGTAACTATAGCTCCTGGCTGGAACAGAAGGAAAGCCGCCTGAAGCAGGAAGAATCGACGGAATCCGCACGCCAGAAGGCCCTCCACAAAGAATTGGAATGGGTACGGCAGAACCCCAAGGGACGGCAGGCGAAATCCAAAGCTCGTATTGCCCGCTTTGAAGAACTCAACTCACAGGAGTATCAGAAGCGCAATGAGACACAAGAAATTTTCATTCCCGTTGCTGAAAGGCTAGGCAACGAGGTCATTGAATTCAAGGATGTTTCCAAGGCTTACGGCGATCGCCTGCTGATCGATAACCTGAGCTTTAAAGTGCCGCCTGGCGCTATCGTTGGCATCATCGGCCCCAATGGGGCGGGCAAATCCACCCTCTTTCGCATGATCACAGGAAAGGAGCAACCGGATTCCGGCGAAATAGCAATCGGCACAACTGTCAAAATCTCGCATGTGGATCAATCGCGCGATTCCCTGGAAAGTGGCAAAACCGTGTTTGATACGATTTCCGGCGGCCACGACATCCTTACCGTCGGCAAGTATGAAACTCCCGCACGCGCTTATATCGGACGTTTCAACTTCAAGGGCGCGGATCAGCAGAAGATCGTCGGCAATCTTTCCGGTGGTGAACGCGGACGGTTGCATTTGGCAAAAATGCTCATTTCGGGCGGTAACGTCCTGCTGCTGGACGAACCTTCCAATGATCTGGACGTAGAAACCCTGCGTGCCCTTGAAGATGCCTTGCAGGAGTTTGCCGGTTGCGTACTGGTCATCTCGCACGACCGCTGGTTCCTCGACCGCATCGCCACTCACATCCTGGCATTTGAAGGCAATTCGCAAGTTGCATTTTTCGACGGCAATTACCAGGAATATGAAGCCGACAAGCGGAAGCGGCTGGGTGAGGAAGGCGCAAAACCGAAGCGAATCAGATACAAGCCGATCAACCGGTGATAATGCCAATTGGCATTACTTCCTGGATACCGGTGGAATTTGCCGGGCGGCATCATGACAATCGGCGATCGGCTTCAGGCTCCGGCAATGCAGTCCGGTCAGCGGAAGATTGCTCGTTTCTGTACTTCTGTTTCTAAAGCAGAATTTATCAGCTTGTCGAGAATTTGTTCTTACTGGCAGAATAGAGAAACCCTTAATCACGATGAGTAGCCGCGCTCCCTGGGGTCATTTCACCGCCCTCGCGATCTGGATCATTATCTCCGGTGTGATATATCTATACTTTGATGCCCATCAGAAACCGACGGTTGCGGTAGCCAGCGCGCAGTTGGCTGGTGGAGAAGTCGTGATCCCGAGATCACACGATGGACATTATTATGTGCGAGGCGCAATCAACGGCCGCCCTGTGGATTTTATGGTAGATACGGGGGCCAGTACGGTGTCTATTAGTCATGAGATCGCACGGAACACCCATTTGCCCAGAGGTACGCCGGCTAATTTTGTGACCGCGAACGGTGCGGTCATGGGTGAAATTGTTTCAGGGCAAACGATTGAAGCGGGAGGCATCGTCGTGGAAGGTCTCAGTGTAGGGGTTGGTATCCAGGGCGATATCGCGCTGCTTGGACAAAACTTTTTGCGCAGGATAGACGTGCTTCAGTCGGATGATAAAATGGTGCTGCGGGTCAGGACCAGATAGTCTCGCCGATACCAAGCCCGAGCCTGTGCTAGGTCCACTGATAGGTCCGGCAAGATTCTTCTGAAACTTCCCTCATCTTGAAAGCATTTTGTTTCCATACCTGGTTAGCATCGGCTACCATGTAGGCACCGATTACGCTTCCCTGATACGCTTATGCACATAAATGCACTGAAAATTTCCAACCCTGCTTTTTTAGAAAGGCATTCATGAAATCGATTTGTTATACCTGCCTACTCGTCTTGATCTTCACCGGATCTGCGGAAGCACGCTCGTTCGCCTCCACGTTACCAAGCGAACGCGAGGCTGGTATCTTGAATGCGAAGATGCCAACGGAGATAGCAAAGTTGCAGGCATCAGAAAAAATCGATGCAAGCAATGGGATGGCACTTGAGGAAGCACTTGAGATAGGCGATACCTCTTTCCAGAGGGTCGAATCACAGCGGGTGGCCCAACTCGACAAGGGAACTAAACGGCATGATAGCGAACGGCTACCGGCTGGAGACAAGAAGCAGGCTGAAGAGAATAAAGCGTGCACTGATTGCCCCGAATTAATATCCATTCCAGGTTATAAGTTTGCTATCGGCAAATTCGCGGTAACGTTTGAGGAGTGGGACGCCTGCGTGGCGGATGGTGGCTGTGGCGGATACCAGCCTCCGGATAATGGCTGGGGGCGCGGCAATAGGCCGGTGATCAACGTAAACTGGAACGATGCGCAAACCTATATTCAATGGCTGTCGGACAAATCCGGCAAAGCCTACCGCCTGCCGAGCGCCGAGGAATGGGAAATCGCCGCGCGCGCCGGCACCACCACCGAATATTATTGGGGTGATGATGTCGGACGTAATCATGCGAATTGCGATGGCTGCGGGAGCGAATGGGACAATCGAAGGACTGCGCCTGTAGGCAGCTTCAAGCCGAATGCCTTCGGCCTATACGATATGATGGGAAATGTATGGCAATGGACCGACACCTGCTGGCAAGGCAATTGCGCAAAACGCCTGTTTTTTGGCGGCTCGTGGAATCACAGACCGCAGGATATGCGTGCGACGACGCGCAACTGGTTTGACACGACGAAGCGTATGCGTTACCTGGGATTTCGTCTCGCCATGACAACTCCCTGAAATAACTCTCCCTTCCTCATCTGATCCTCATACCAGAGATATCTTCCCATTTGAACGTGTAACATAACTCGGACTCTTATTTTCGTTAGGTATGACAGGATGATTTTTCGGGAAAGATCGGTCGAACTGGTGCTTAGTTAGTGCTCGTTGCACAAAAGATAAGTTTACGATACACCCGAAGGAAAATGGCCCCATGAGGGCCATTTTCCTTCGCTCAATCCAGTCAGAGTATTGTGGCCTTAGATTTGCGTCGTACTACGGCCCCCATGAAAATTGACCTAAGTAGTTCTCATCCAGAAACGGCCTGATATTTTGCTGATCGAGTGTTTTCAACATTAAATTCCGGGCCGGTTTAGTGACACATTATGCTGTCTCTCCTTAATGCCATCCGATGAACTCCGTTTCACGGCTCCGCCCTGCGCGTGCTCTCCTTGCAAAGGGCAGGAACAAAATGAGTCCTAACGCGCTCAGGGCAAAGGTGGAAGGCTCCGGAACCGTGGCTGAGACCTGGGCAGCCAAATCACTCGTAAGACTTACATCATAAAGATGACTCGGATCGAGTAATCCTACCGGAATCTGGTAAGGTATCTCAATGGAGTTCAACACTCCGCTAGACAGACTCACGCTCGTTGGCGTAACGACCCAAGGCAAATTCGTGAATAGGCCTGACGTATTGAAGACGCCATTATTGAGAGAAATCATGGAATCGACCAGCGTTGAATCGGTGATCCAAGAACTGAGGAAGTCCAGCGAAATGGATGCGGAGGAAACCCCGTCTTGGGGTACGTTAAGAGAGATACCATTCGAACCAAATGACCACTCGCCATTAACTGCTCCCTCGAAGTTGGAAGAGAAAAGATTCTCCGTAATCGATGTGCCTAGAGTGAGGTCGGTCAGGATGACAGAGAGAGGGTCGGTCAGTTTCCCTGTGCCAGTATCTGCCCCGAAGCCAACCGTGCCTTTGAATTGGTCGGCATTGATGACCACTGTGGCCGCTCCAGGTTGGCTGACCTCAACACTCGTGACTGTTCCCGTGGAAATTGTCATTGTAGAGTTAGCTTTAGCGTGGGCATTCTGGTTCCCATGAGCCGCTGTCGGAGGAACTGTATCGGCTTCGACTACGATATGCATGCTGCCGGTCACCTTGCCAGGCCCCCCAACAGCACCAACCGGGGCTCCCGCCATAAAAGTCACGTCCGCTTTTGCACTGGGTTCTGCGCCGACTGGACCGCCGGCCAGACCAGTCGTTTTCGGGGCGGCAGGCAGTCCCGCTCCTATTTTCCAGTTCGGAGAATCAAGACCGGTAGGACTCTTGGAAGACAATAAAGCATTGACATGGTTATCCTGGGCGACTGCGGTGAGATCCCAAGTATAACGACCAAATACATTAGCAGCTGGGGCAGGCACGACTGGGATATTCCAAATGATGGTCTTGGTCGCATCAATTTTCTTATCAGCGTTAGATATGCTTGGCCATGCACTTAAAAAAGCCAGAATAAACAATGAAACGGTATACGAAGAATACTTTAGCGCCAATTCGTATTTGTGAGCAGAAGACACATTGCGGTCGACCATCCAGATCGCCCTGAATATCAGGATCGTACCGAGAAATATCAGGAGCGCAAGAAGCAATTGGGCTGTCATGGTAGAGTCTCCGTACTGGTAAATTTAAAACAATCAGGCCTGCAACTTACTGAACCAGCTTCCGGCGAAGTTAGCTTTGCGTCCATAACCTACCGCATGATTCAGCGACGGAACATTTCTTTACTGCAATTTAATATAGTTCATGAGCAAGGAAATGCAAGAAAGTGCATCGCGCGAAGCGTCAGGAAAGCTGGCAAGAGATAGATGGTGCAAGTTCTTTACGAAGAAGAAATGGCGAACACTCTGGCCCCGAGTCATGCGTAGTACGCCGCGAGGCTATGGTGAAGCGTTGACAGAGGAAACGACAGGCCAGCCATTGAGCCGCGAAATAAGCAAGTTGGGGATGCTGACGCTGTGTGTAAAAGCGGAAGACCACAAAGCATGACGACAATCGCAAGGCGTGCTTTGATCCCTCGCGGTCGCAAACCCTAAGTATGTCAGGAAATCTCTTGCACGGAAGCTGGGAACCTAGAGGTTACCGAAAAGGAGACCGTAATATGATAAAAATACCCGGCGCGAATATCTCGAAACGATTCGTAAACATTATCGCAAAGCCTACGAGAAGGGTAAGAAACCGATCCTGGACGATTTTGCGCCAATTGTGCCTATCATCGCAAATCTTCATTCAACTCTTGAGCAGGCGCCCGCGGGTGTGGCTCAAAACCAGGTGCCAAGCCGGTCTATGATCCCGCAGCATTGCTGGTGCCGCTCAAGCGTATCTGGTTCGCCACTGATCAGATGTGCTCGAAGAAGCTCAAGGCCGCTATTCTACTTTGGCTGTCTCACTACGAGCGCAGTATAGCGCCCTCTCAGAATTGGTCAGAACGCGCAATTGCTCGCTGTCAGCACATGCAATCACGTTTCAAGAGAAAAGAAGAATACCCATACCTCACTCAATCCGCCCGTCTAATTCTCGCCCCCAGCAACGACAATTTGTCCTCGATACGCTCATAGCCGCGATCAAGGTGATAAATACGGTCGATGACCGTTTCGCCCTTGGCAATCAGTCCCGCCAGCACGAGGCTGGCGGAAGCGCGCAGGTCGGTGGCCATGACATTGGCGCCATCAAGACCGGCTACACCACACACCACGGCGGTATTTCCTTCCACTTTGATGTCAGCATTCATGCGTCTCAATTCCTGTACATGCATGAAGCGATTTTCAAATATGGTTTCGGTAATCATTGCGGTCCCGGCGGCAACGCAGTTCAATACCATGAACTGTGCCTGCATGTCGGTGGGAAAAGCCGGATAGGGCGCGGTTCGCAGATTTACGGATTTCAGTGGGTTATTCATTTTCAGATGTATCCAGTCTTCACCTGATTCGATGGCGGCACCCGCTTCCATCAATTTGTCGAGTACCGCGTCGAGTGTATCGGAGCGTGTTTCCGTAAGATGAATTTCGCCGCCGCTGGCCGCTGCCGCCACCAGGAATGTACCGGTTTCGATGCGATCCGCCATGACGCGATACGTGGCGCCGTGCAACTTCTCGACGCCTTCAATGGTAATGACATCGCTGCCGACGCCATGAATTTTCGCACCCATTGCAATCAGGCAATTTGCCAGATCCAATACTTCCGGCTCGCGTGCCGCGTTCTCGAGCACGGTTGTTCCATCGGCCAGGGTCGCCGCCATCATCAGGTTTTCGGTCCCCGTAACGGTGACAATATCCATCACTATGCGCGCACCGGTGAGACGTTTCGCTTTTGCGTGAATGTAGCCATGCTCGATATCAATCTCCGCACCCATGGCCTGCAAGCCCTTGATATGCTGGTCAACCGGGCGCAAACCGATGGCGCAGCCGCCGGGCAGCGATACCCTGGCCGCACCTGCGCGCGCCAGCATGGGGCCTAATACCAGGATTGCAGCACGCATGGTTTTCACCATTTCGTAAGGCGCAACAAGATGGGAAAGATGGGCGGCAGTCATCCCTGTTTCCTTCCCGTTCGGCGCAACGCTAACGCCCATTTGTCCAAGAAGGCTCAGCATGGTGGTTATATCGTTGAGATAGGGAACATTCTCGATGGTCAGTGTTTCACCGGTAAGCAGAGAAGCACATAGAATGGGTAACGCGGCATTCTTTGCACCGGAAATACGAATTTCGCCGGAAAGAGGTACGCCGCCCTGGATGATTAGTTTTTGCATGAGTTATAAATATTATTGATGTAAGTCCATATCAGCCCACCCTTCGATCGGCATGAGCCCAGGCAGGAATTTCGTCAATACCAGGAGATCACTGAATAACCCTCTGTGAACCGCATTGCTGGAAACTCGGAAAGTTTTTTCAGAAGCCTCCGGGTTGTCTGGCGGGGAATTTCCTGGCATCTTCCATGGTTCTCACGCAAATCCTGTAGACTCCGCACTGGATTCCCGGCCGCACAATCAGATCCCAAAATGAGCTATCCGAAGCCTCGTTTTCTGTACTGATTATCGGTCATGGTTTTAACGATTGAAATATGCGCGCATTCCCTTCATCATATCGCAAAGGTCACTCTTATAAATCCAAATTTGCAAACCCTCTACGAGTCCGAATATTTCATAAATTCATATGATGATTGCGCAGGATTTTGTTTTTTAGGGGGATTTTGTGAAAGAGTGGTGTAGTGATGCATACACCCGACTGAATGAAATCTCCATACGAAACAAGAGACCCGCGAGGACACGTGTTAATTTATGAAACATTCAGGTTGGCACAGCACCATCAAGCCGGCATTCCATCACTTAAAGGAGATCAAATGAAAAAACAAACGATTCAAACTGGCGATGCACCCCAGGCCATCGGCACCTACTCTCAGGCGATACGCGTCGACGGAGGGAATACCGTCTATCTTTCCGGCCAGATCGGGCTGGATCCATTTACCATGCAGATGGTGGTAGGGGTCGAGGGACAAATTCAGCAGGTTTTTTTGAATCTGAAAGCAGTAGCGACGGCGAGTGGCGGCAATCTGAGTGATATTGTTAAACTGAATGTTTATCTGACGGATCTTGCCAATTTTGAGAGAGTGAACGAGATCATGGCGAGCTACTTCAACTCGCCCTATCCAGCGCGAGCGGCGATAGGTGTGGCAGCGCTTCCGCGCGGGGCATTAGTGGAGATGGACGCGGTAATGGTATTGCAGGAGTGAAGAATAGCACCCGCGACGATTCCACGCCGGGTGCTGTCACTGGTTTTGCAAGCAGGGTAATACAAGAAAAACTTGCCAGACTTGGCATCACCGATGAATTCGATCTGGTGCTGCATTTGCCGCTACGCTACGAGGACGAAACACATCTTTATCCCATTAACGACCTGCCCGAAAACAAGACGGCACAGGTTGAAGGCGTCATTATCCACAGTGAAGTCATGTATCGCCCAAGGCGTCAACTGGTATGCCAGGTGGAAGACGGGAGCGGCATACTTTTCATGCGCTTCCTCAATTTTTATGGCAGCCAGGTAAAAGCCTACTCCACCGGCACGCGGGTACGCTTGCTGGGGGAAGCGCGCCCAGGTTTTTTCGGTGTCGAAATGGTTCATCCCAAATGCCGCATCGTGCGCGAAGGTGAGCCATTGGCCGACGCGCTAACACCCGTCTACCCGGCCACCGCAGGACTCTCCTCGGAACCAATACGCAAACTGATCCGGCGGACGCTGCAACGATGGGTAGAGAATGGCGATCAACAAAGCTATCTTTCGGAAACCCTGCCCGACACGGTTTTACGGCACTACCGATTGCAAGGCTTCAGGGATAGCGTCATTTTTCTGCATCAACCGTTACCGGACGCGTCAGCCACTTTATTGCAGGAACGCACCCATCCGGCCTGGCGGCGAATCAAGTTCGATGAGTTGCTGGCGCAACAACTCTCCATGCGTTTGCATTATCGTCAGCGCCGCAGTCATAGTGCCCCGGTTCTGCTCAACAAAAGCAAACTGACCACCGCGCTGCTGGAGTCGCTCCCTTTCGAACTCACCCGCGGCCAGAAAAAAGCATTTGCCGAAATCAGCCGCGATCTTGCTGTATGCCACCCAATGCAGCGGTTACTGCAGGGTGATGTGGGTTGCGGCAAAACCGTTGTCGCCGCATTGGCTATGCTGCAGGCAATTGAAAATGATTGTCAGGCGGCATTGATGGCTCCAACCGAGATCCTGGCTGAGCAGCATTATCAGAAGCTTTCAGGATGGCTAGGTCCGCTGCTTGCCCACTTGGGGGTTACGATTGCCCGGTTATCCGGCAGTCAGAAAAAGAAACAGCGGGAGGCCGCGCTCGCTGATATTGCTGAAGGTCGTGCCATGCTTGCCGTTGGTACGCATGCGTTGTTCCAGGAGCAGGTAGAATTCGGCAGGCTTGGACTTGCCATTATCGATGAACAACACCGCTTCGGCGTGCATCAGCGGCTGGCGTTGAGGATGAAAGGTGCTAAAGCGGAATCAGTACCGCACCAATTGATGATGAGCGCAACCCCCATTCCGCGCACGCTTTCAATGAGCTACTATGCCGATCTGGATGTATCGGTGATTGATGGGCTGCCTCCTGGCAGAACCGAAGTGATGACTAAACTGGTCGCGGATACCCGCCGCGATGAAGTGACCGCACGTATCCGGGAAGCTTGCCATGCCGGAAAACAGGCCTACTGGGTTTGTCCGCTGATCGAGGAATCCGAAGCTTTACAACTTAAGACAGCGCTGGAAACTCATGAAACATTGAGCCTGACTTTTCAGGATTTGAAAATTGGCCTGGTGCACGGCCGGCTCTCAGCCCAGGAAAAATCGGCGGTGATGGAATCATTCAAGCAAGGTGAAATCCAACTGCTGGTTGCGACGACGGTAATCGAGGTAGGTGTAGACGTACCCAATGCTTCATTGATGGTAATTGAGCACGCGGAACGCATGGGGTTATCGCAATTGCACCAGTTAAGAGGCCGTGTGGGCCGGGGCGCTGAAGCCAGCATATGCATACTGCTGTATCAGAAGCCTTTGTCCGCAACCGCTCAGGAGCGGCTCAAAATTATCTTCGAACATAACGACGGCTTTGAGATTGCGCGCCAGGATTTGCGGCTCCGCGGTCCGGGTGAATTTCTGGGTGCGCGCCAGAGCGGTGTACCTATGCTACGCTTTGCCGATCCGGAATATGACGGGGATTTGCTCGATAACGCCCGCATCGTCGCCGAGGATTTGCTCCGTGACCACCCGGAAGCCGCGAAACGCCACCTTCATCGCTGGCTGGGACGTAAAAGCGAGTACCTGCGAGTCTAGCAGACCGCTTAAATTCACTTTAGTATTTTGATTCATAAAAACTTTCTTTGTCATTTGATCTCCACATTTTTAGTGGACCCACTACAGGGCAGCTGCCGGATTTAGAATGATTCTACAAACTCGGAATCTAACCCTGCAATATCCCGGCAAGTTACTATGCTGCAATTTAAGCCTGACTATTAAACCGGGTGAATGCTGGGCTATACTCGGCCAGAATGGCTGCGGCAAGACCACGTTGATACACGCGCTAGGCGGCTTGCGTCGCGTCGACAGCGGAAATGAGTCTTCCGTTATGATAGCGGGGAAGCCCCCACAAACGTGGTCCCGGCGCGAACTCGCCCGTAATCTCGGCATCATGTTGCAGGAAGAGCCCGGTGAGTTCTGGGGCAACGTGTACGAATACGTATTACTGGGGCGCTATCCCCATATCAAAAATATGTTTGGCTGGGACGCCATTGACCAGGACATGACGCTTAAAGCCATTGAGCGCATGGAATTGACCAGCCTTGCCCACCGGCCGCTCGTCACGCTTTCCGGTGGCGAGCGCCAGCGGGCACGTATCGCTTTATTGCTCGCACAGACACCGGTATATTATTTGCTGGATGAACCGCTGCAACATCTGGATCTGCGCCACCAGCTTCTCGCCATGACGCTGTTTAACGAACTCGCCAGGCAAGGTAGCGCGCTGGTGATGGTGCTGCACGATATTAGCTGGGCGAGCCGTTTTTGTGATCATGTTTTGATGCTGTTTGATAATGGCCACGTTATTAGTGGAAGTACGGAAGAAACCCTCAACCAGTCCAATCTTGAGGCGCTTTACCAATGCAATATTAAGGAAGTCGTCGTGAACCATGGGCGCCATTTCGTACCTGAAACGATGCCGGGTGTATAATCCTAAATCCGGTAGTTGACCGCTCATTCATGATTTTAGCTCTATGATTCATAAAGATTTCCTGTGTTATTTGAGGCTCATCTTCTGGGTGAGTCCGCTACAGGGCGGATCGCACGGTTTTTATGGTGCATGGCGGCGTTGCAACGCCTTGAAATGGAATAACCATTTCGCGTTGTTGCGCCTTGCCACGCACCCCAAAAACCGCACACTCCACCCTGTTCAACTACCGGATTTAGGATAATCCGCTCTTGATGCTTCTCAAACTTCGTAATGATCCGTAAATTTCTCCACCGCGTTTTCGGCCACAAGCCATCTACTTCCGTTTCCGTTTCCCGCCCTCCCGCTGGTGTACACGTCATCTCGCGTAAGCAGCATGGCATTACACGCGACCACATCAATCCCTGTGCGCTAAAAGTTACCTCGGGCTTACAAGAAGCCGGGTACTCCGCTTTCGTCGTCGGTGGCGCGGCACGTGACTTGCTGCTGGGACTGGACCCGAAAGATTTTGATATTGCCACGAATGCCACGCCTGAGGAAGTGCGTGCTATTTTTCGCCGCTCCCGCATTATCGGCCGCCGTTTCCGCCTGGTGCACGTAATGTGCGGTGCCGAGACGGTGGAAGTTTCGACTTTCCGCGGCGACACGCTTGCCGGCGAGAACGATGGGGCCACCGCCAACGCGCATGCTGACGAGCATGGACGCCTTTTGCGGGACAATGTATTCGGCAGCCAGGAAGAGGACGCGAAACGGCGCGATTTTACTGTCAACGCATTGTTCTTTGATCCCGTCCATGAAGAGATCTGGGATTACCTGAACGGCTATGAAGACATCAAGGCGAAGCGCTTGCGTATCATCGGTGACCCTTTGCGGCGGTATCGGGAAGACCCGGTACGAATGCTGCGGGCCGTCCGGCTCGCAGCCAAGCTGGATATGCAGATAGACGCGGACACCGCCGCGCCTATCGGCGACCTTGCACCGCTATTGCAGAACGTGCCGCCATCGCGGCTATTCGACGAAATGCTAAAGCTGCTGCTGTCCGGTCACGCCTTGGCCTGTGTGATCGATTTACGCACACGCGGCTTACACCACGGTTTGCTGCCGATGCTGGACGTCATACTGGAACAACCACTGGGTGAGCGTTTCATCACGCTCGCGCTCAAGAACACCGACGAACGCGTGCGGCATGAAAAACCGGTATCTCCCGGCTTCCTGTTTGCGGCTCTGTTGTGGCACGAAGTGCTTGCGGCATGGAATAACCGTCAAACCGCGGGAGAAAAAATGATTCCTGCTCTGCATCAAGCCATGGATGATGTACTGGCAGTGCAAAATAAAAAACTCGCGATTCCGCACCGCTACGATGCCATCATGAAGGAAATCTGGGCTATGCAGCCACGTTTTACCGGCAGATCGGGCCGCAGGCCATTTCGTTTACTGGAGCACCCTCGCTTCCGGGCCGCATATGATTTCATGCTGCTCCGTTGCGAAAGCGGCGAGATAGACATGGAGCTGGGCGAGTGGTGGGAGGCGTTTCAACGCGCCGGCTCCGGCGAACGCGAAGCCATGCTACTCAAGGACGAAACGCAAAAGAAACGGAAAAGAAGTCGCAGCCGCCGCAAATCCGCATCCAGCGATGCGGAAAACGGCGGTACGGTTGCAGATACGGTGCAATAAATTAATGTCATTTGCCATATCGCAGCGGGTCCACCAAGCTTTTATTGCACTGGGCAGCAATCTGGATGACCCGGCATCCCATGTACGACAGGCCTTTGATGAATTGGCGCGTCTTCCTTCATGCCGCCTGCTGACGCACTCCGCACTTTATCGCACCGCACCGGTGGGGCGGCTTGATCAGCCAGATTTCATCAATGCGGTGGCGAAAATTGAAACCACCCTCACCCCGCACAGCCTGCTTAAAGCACTACTTGAAGTCGAGTATTCCCACGGGCGCGTGCGCGAATATCCCAATGCTCCGCGAACGCTTGATCTGGATATATTGATGTATGATGATCTGCAATGCGACGAGCCCGGTCTGATCCTACCGCATCCACGTATGCATCAACGGGCATTCGTGTTGCAGCCGCTTCTGGAAGTTGCGCCGGATTGCCTTATTCCGGGGCGTGGCGCTGTTATTGAATTGCTGGCCGACTGCAGAGGTCAGCAAGTGAAACAAGAACAAAACAAATGAAACTGGAAAAATATCGCTACATCGTAGTCGAGGGTCCGATAGGCGTAGGTAAAACCAGTCTGGCGCAGCGCATGGCAAATCACCTGAACGGCGCACTGCTGTTGGAAAAGCCGGGCGAAAATCCATTTCTTGAGAAATTTTACGGCGATATTTCCCGCTATGCTCTGCCGACGCAATTATTTTTCCTGTTCCAGCGAGCGAGTCAATTGCAGAGTTTTGCGCAAATGGATATGTTTACCCAGGTAACGGTAAGCGACTTTCTGCTCGACAAGGATCAACTGTTTGCCAGGCTCACGCTAAGCGATGCCGAGTATGAGCTGTACCAGCAAATTTATCGTCACTTGCAGCCGCAGGCATCACCGCCAGACCTGGTGATTTATTTACAGGCTTCTCCCGCCACGCTGATTGAACGAGTGAAGCGGCGCGGCAATATGTTCGAGAAGAACATTTCTCAGGAATATCTTTGGCGGCTGGCTGAAAGTTATACTCGCTTCTTTCATCAATACGAGGATGCACCAGTCATGATGATCAACAGCGAAAATCTCAATTTTGTCGATAGCCAGGAGGATTTCTATCTGTTGTTGCAACAACTGGAGCAGATGCGCAGCCCCCGGGAATATTTCAATCGTGGAATCTAGTATAGTACGTCAGAAATATTGTTACTTAAAAATGGCTAGATTGTCGCCATGCTGCGTTGCTCGTCGTTGCATATGAATAACTATGCGCCTCCTCACGCCTTCCCTGACGCCAATCTAGCCATTTTTAACATCCCGTTCCTGGTTTATTAACTTGAATCTATCAGGTAACAATACTTCTGACGCACTACACTAGGAGTTCAGTTATGCGTACTACACAAGGTGCTTTACAAAAAATGCGTGACGATGGAGAGAAAATTGCCATCCTCACCTGTTACGATGCAAGCTTTGCGGTACTGCTGGAAAATGCCGGTGTCGATATTCTGCTGGTGGGTGACTCGCTGGGCAATGTTCTCCAGGGTGAAGAAACGACTCTCCCCGTCACTCTGGATGACATGATCTATCACACACGTTGTGTGGCACGCGGATCAAGCAAAGCGTTCATCATGGCCGACATGCCGTTCGGTACATCTCAAGTGGCTCCGGAAGATACTTTTGAGAATGCCGCCGAGCTCATGGCTGCAGGCGCCAATATGGTCAAGATCGAGGGCGGCAGCGTCATGGCGGAAACGGTGGAATTCCTGACCCGGCGCGGTATCCCGGTTTGCGCTCATATCGGTTTGACACCCCAATCGGTCAATCAACTGGGCGGCTACACGGTACAAGGTAAAACCGACCACCAGGCAAAGCAATTGCTGGAAGACGCGGTTGCCCTGGAAAAGGCAGGAGCGGGTATGTTGCTGATGGAGGTTGTTCCCGCCGCGCTCGCCAAAAAAGTTACCAAGAAACTGTCCATCCCCACTATCGGCATTGGCGCCGGCATAGATTGCTCGGCGCAGGTACTGGTACTTTATGACATGCTGGGTATCTATTCCGGCAAGAAAGCCCGGTTTATGAGGAATTTCATGATCGGCGCAACCAGCATTGAGGAGGCGGTGGCAAATTACGTCAGGTCAGTCAAAACTGGAGAGTTTCCAGCGCCTGAGCATGCATTCTGAGTTGTGGATAGAGAGTGGAAATTATCACCGAGATCTCATCCTTGCGCAGCCGCCTCAAGCATGAACCTCCGATTGCTTTTGTTCCCACCATGGGCGGTTTGCACGAAGGCCATTTATCGCTGATTCGGATCGCGCAACAAAAAGCAGACTGTGTGGTGGCGAGTATTTTTGTTAATCGCCTGCAATTTGCACCGGCAGAGGACTTTGATCAGTATCCACGTGCTTTGGCAGATGACTGTGAGTTATTGAAGAATCAAGGCGTTGATGTATTATTTGCGCCCGATGAGAAGAGCCTTTACCCTGTGCGGCAGGAATTCATGCTGGAACCTCCGCCAGTAGCGAATATGCTGGAAGGCGAGTTTCGTCCCGGATTCTTCCGTGGGGTAGCGACGGTCGTACTGAAGCTTTTCAATATCGTGCAACCCCACGTGGCGATTTTCGGAAAAAAAGACTACCAGCAACTGCATATCATGCGTGAACTCATACGGCAATTCAATTTACCTCTGGAAATTATTGGGGGCGAAACCGTGCGTGCATCGGACAACCTGGCGTTGAGCTCGCGTAATCGCTATCTGTCAAACGATGAACGAGCCGAGGCGGTGCGGCTTTATCGGGTTTTATCGCAAATCAAACGGGAAATAGAGCACGGCAACAGAAATTTTCATGCATTGCAGCAAAGCGCAAAAGATGACCTCGACGCTCATGGCTGGAAGACGGACTATATCGTGGTGCGGCAGCGCGATACACTGATTCCGGCACGAGAGGATGATGGCGATATGGTGGTGCTTGGCGCTGCGCGGCTAGGTCAGACCCGGTTGATAGATAACCTGGAAGTGTCCGTGTGAATCTGAACGGAGTAATGGGGTAACGATGCTATACGTCACTGCTGTATTCTCAAGTTTACTTTATGGGCTTGAAATGGAACCTGAATCCTTATCCACAGCAAGATCATTTCTATTTCGGGCAGTTTGCGATACACCGCTCCTCCACGATTTTCCTCCCGCCGCAACTTAAAAAACAAGCGTCCTGAACTGATTGACATCCGCATTCAACCTCGCATTGTTCGTAGCGCAGACGATCAAACTCTCTGTTACGATCCGGCGTGATTGGCGGTGCGGGCTGATAATAGAAAGGATAGGAATATCCCAAGCCATAATAGGGTCCTCCCCATCCCCACGGTGATCCGCTCCATCCCCAGGGTGATCCACCCCAGCCGCCCCCCCACCCTAATCCGGCGCGACCCCACCCCAAAAAGCGTGAATTCATCCGCTGCCGGTAGCTACTGAGCTCATTTTCATAGCGCTGTACCGCTTTGTTGTATCGCTCGTCCGCAAGCGGTTCGATACGCTTCAGACACGATTGATAAACGGATGTACAGCGTTGCTGGCATGCCTCCAGTTTCTGCGTACATTTTTCCAGGCATATTCCACTTGCGGGGTCGGTGGGCGGTTCATAGCGATGCATGATCTGATAACGGGGAGCGAACATGACGCACCCGGAAAGGCCGCTTATCAAAATGGCAAGAACAATGGCGCGCGGAATTGAAATCATGCTTATTTTTTCTATTAAACGTGTAGCTTCCGTTTCTTGATAACGTGCCGGGTTATGTAAAAGTTTACCAAAATAGCGCGTTAGCGTAGTTAATGGTCTGAATGCAGATTTGTCATTTAAGCGTGTTGAAAAGTAGCGTTCAATGAGTTCTTGGACTGGCTTACCGCATTACAGCGCTTGGCCAGCTGCTTCTCGAGTTAAGGCCTGGTGCCTGGAATATCATACAACCTATTGATATCACTTTTAATTTTATCCGTCTCCATTTGGAGACACAAGCTATTGATTTATTATCAATAACTTATGCCACTTCATCGATTTCGCGTTGCCGGGCAGCAACAGTATCAGCCGGTTCTCTTCCATCTTATATAGTAATCCATTGTTTTATATAAATAATTAAATCTGGCATGATAAATGCTTTATTTGTTAAATAGCGAGTTACTGAATATGTGGCTCATAACATTCAATCCATGGAGGCAGTCAACGGGATAAATAGAAACATCGAACCAAAGACCGATTGTAATAGCACCGATCCGGCGCAGTTGATTGACTGTCCGGATTGATCTTGAAATCTGTCTTAAATAGCGTCATGGTCGAAGGATTGACTTTGGCAAAACAGCAATAACATATGGAGGTACTTTCATTATGTTTCCACTGCAAAGTCCGAAGCAAAACCAAATTCTTGCGGCCCTGCCTGCGGAAGATTATGCGAGACTTCTGCCATATCTTGAGTCCACATTCATGTCGTTGGGGCAAGTGATCTATGAACCCGGCGCTTCGATTAATCATTTGTATTTCCCGACCACCAGCATTTTTGCGCCGGTATACGGCGTGGAAAATGGGACTTCGGTGCGGCTTGCGATCATTGGCAACGAGGGACTTGCCGGTATTTCGGCTCTCTTGGGTGGTGGCGGCATGCCCGGCGGAGTTGTGGTACAAAGCGCGGGCAACGCCTATCGAGTCAAGACGAACATACTAAAAAAGGAATTCGATTCACGCGGCAAATTTCAACGGCTGGTGCTGCATTACACCCAGGCGCTGATTACTCAAACCGCGCAGAACGCGGTGTGCAACCGGCACCATAATATAGAACAACAGCTAGGCCGTTTCCTGTTGATGAGCCTGGATCGATTATCGGGCAACGAGTTGCAAATGACGCATGAACAGATAGCGATCATGTTGGGCGTGCGCAGGGAGAGTGTGACTCAGGCCGCGCTTAAACTGCAGACGATCGGAGCGATTCGATATAGCCGCGGTCATATCACCGTCCTGGATCGCGAGGAGCTGGAAGATTCCGTATGCGAATGTTATGCGGTGGTAAACAATGAATACGAGCGCCTGTTACCCCATCGCTCGCTTTCCGATCCCGCTCCTGCAACGGCTAAACGCTGCGTCAGCAGAGAACTCTGGACTGTAAACTGAGGAGAGCCCCGGACTATTCAGCGAAAACCAATTCGCCCTCCCCCTGATCTTGGTTTGAGCTGTGTAGTCCGGCTTGTTGCATAAAGATGAAACCATTCTCCGTTTCAGGCCCTCATGAGTTCCCTGAGAACATAAGGTAATATGCCGCCGTGCCTATAATAGTCTACCTCAATGGCGGTATCAATTCTGCTCAACAAATCGATCTCGCGGCGCGAACCATCATTGCCGTGAATCACCAATGTCACGCTCTGCTGCGGGCGAATATCATCCAGGCCTAGAAGATCGAATTGTTCATCGCCTTTGATGCTCAATGATTGAGCACTGGCATTTTCCTTGAATTGCAATGGCAATACACCCATGCCAACGAGATTGCTGCGGTGTATCCGCTCAAAGCTGCGGGCGATTACTGCCTTGACGCCGAGTAACTGGGTTCCTTTCGCGGCCCAATCACGGCTCGAACCAGCGCCGTACTCCTCTCCTCCAAATACCACCGTCGGTACGCCATCCGAAATATATTCCATGGCAGCATCATAAATACTCATTTGACGGCCATCCGGCTGATGCAGGGTGATGCCCCCTTCGCTACCGGGTATCATCAGATTTTTAATGCGTATGTTGGCAAAAGTGCCGCGCATCATCACATCATGATTGCCGCGGCGCGCCCCGTAGCTGTTGAAGTCGGACTTCGAAACGCCGCTCGCAAGCAAGTATTGGCCTGCGGGGGAGGTATCCTTAATGGAACCAGCGGGACTGATATGATCGGTGGTTACGGAATCACCGAATATGCCCAGCACGCGCGCGTTGCGTATTCCGCCGGGTCGTTCCGGCTGCATGGAAAAATTCTGGAAGAACGGCGGTTCGGCAATATAGGTGGATTTCGGCCAGTCATACACTTGCCCCGAAACCGATGATATATTGTTCCACAACGGATGATTTTTGGTGAGATTGCTGTAGAGTCGGCGAAACGTTTCCGCGTTGGCGGCGAATTTCATCAACCCATGAATTTCGCCCTCGCTCGGCCAGACATCACCGAGCCAGACAGGTTTATTATCCTCGCCAAAACCCAGCGGTTCAGTCATCAAATCCTTGAGCATGGTACCCGCGATCGCGTATGCCACCACCAGCGGTGGAGAAGCGAGAAAGTTGGCGCGGATGTTGGGGTGAATTCTTGCCTCAAAGTTGCGATTACCCGAGAGTACCGCGGCACACACCAGATTATTGGTCACCACAGCTTCTTCGATAGGCTCCGACAATGGCCCCGAATTGCCAATACAGGTTGTGCAGCCATAGCCCGCCAGACTAAAGCCGAGTTTCTCGAGATAAGGCAGCAGACCGGCGGCGGTGAGATATTCCGTCACCACGCGTGATCCTGGGGCAAGCGATGTCTTGATATGCGGCTTCACTGTCAGCCCCTTCTCTACCGCCTTCTTTGCCAGCAGGCCGGCAGCGATCAGCACGCTGGGGTTCGAAGTGTTCGTGCACGATGTGATGGCCGCGATCAGAATATCGCCGTGACCAAGATTAAACGGGGCTTCCGGTATACATAATGGCGCTTCTTCTATTGCCAGTATCGGACGATTGTCGACCATCTCCGTAATATTCATTTCGGTGCCCGGTCGCACCGCATGCCGGCTTGAGCCGCCAGTGATGGCCTCCATGTCGTTATGGCGGTCATCGCAGCCGCGCACTGGATAACTTTGACTCAGATCCGTTGCCTTTCTGCCATAACCGCCTTCCATAACGGGTTTGGCGAAGAGCTCAGTGAACCTGGATTTGATGTTGCCGATCTCGATACGATCCTGGGGGCGTCTCGGCCCGGCCAGTGAGGGCGCGACTGTGCCCAGATCGAGCTCCAGTTCACGCGTGTAATCGATGTCGCCCTTGCGGGGGATACCATACATCCCCTGAGCTTTGAAGTAGGATTGAAGCATGGTGACTTCCTCTTCGCTACGCCCTGTACCCCTGAAATACTCGATGGTGGCATCATCCACCGGAAAGAAACCCATGGTGGCGCCATATTCAGGCGCCATATTGGCGATCGTGGCGCGATCGGGTACCCGCAGCGATGCGGTACCTTCACCAAAAAATTCCACAAACTTTCCCACCACATTGGCTTTGCGCAACATCTCGGTAACCGTGAGCACCAGATCGGTGGCGGTCACGCCGCCACGCAACTGGCCGGTCAGATTCACACCCACCACGTCCGGCGTAAGAAAGTAAACCGGTTGCCCAAGCATTCCGGCCTCCGCTTCGATGCCGCCGACACCCCAGCCGACCACACCGATACCATTGATCATGGTGGTATGCGAATCGGTACCAACCAGTGTATCGGGATACACCACACCGTCTTTCTGGTGCACTCCGCGGGCGAGATATTCCAGATTCACCTGGTGCACAATACCGATTCCGGGGGGCACTACCTTGAATGTATCAAATGCCTGCATACCCCATTTTATGAACTGGTAGCGCTCATTATTGCGATGGAATTCAATTTCCATATTGAGATTGAGTGCCTGTTTATTGCCGTAGTAATCGACCTGGACCGAGTGGTCGACCACCAGATCTACCGGCACCAGCGGTTCAACGAGCTTGGGATCCCTGCCCATCTTTTTTGCTACGCCGCGCATCGCCGCCAGATCTACAAGGAGTGGCACACCGGTGAAATCCTGCAATACGATCCGGGATACAACAAAAGGAATCTCATCCGTCCGTGCGGCGCCGGGCTGCCAGCTTGCCAATTGCTTTACATGAGCTTCGGTGATTTTCCTGCCGTCGCAATTGCGCAAGACCGACTCCAGCACGATGCGAATGGAAACCGGCAACCGCGAAATCTTGCCCACACCCGACGCTTCCAGGGCGGGGAGAGAATAGAATTTTGCTTTCTTGCCCGCAGCGAGAGGAAACGCTTTTCGCGTATTGAACAAATTATGCATTATGGTGATACTCCTTCAAAATAGTGCTCCGGATCGCGAAAAACTAAAAAACATAAAGACATGGGACGATCATTGCTTTGAATCGGACCAAGGTCTCTTGAAAAAATTCCTGGCGCTCCTTCAGACTGCTTCTCAATGAACCCGAGTCTGGCAAAGCGGCATCCGTATTATTTTTACATTTTGTTTTCCAATTTTAAATTTTAATCGGGCCGATATTCTGAAATATCAGCTTCGATTATGCTTTCTGAAAAATGCCGGTAGGCGCCCCCGACCCGCTTGGCCATTGAGTCGGGGAAAAGATGGAAATCCCCTGCCTTCAATGCGGTGACGATCCCCTCGCCAACGAGCGAGGCCGGCTCGGCAATCCCGCCCAGGCCAGCGGCATCACTCATATCGGTCGCGATAAGACCAGGATGTACGCTCAGAACCGCAGTACCCTGCTGATCCAGCAATTCACGCAGCGCCTGCGTAATGGAGTAGGCAGCCGCTTTGGAAGCGGAATGCGTCGCGAAGTTGGCAGAGCACTTCAACGACGCAATCGAGTTGAGTTGCACCAACGCCCCGCCTCCATTTATCCTGAGAACAGGGGCGAAGGCCTGCGCCATCCGGATAAGGCCCAATACATTGATCTCCATTCCCCGCTCAAATGAATCGATCGCATCGCTATCCATCGGAGTTGAAGCGATAAAAACACCTGCATTATTGACCACCACCTGGACGTCTTGCGCCGTCTCCACGGCGGCTATGATAGTCTCCGGTTTGGTTAGATCCAGTTGAACTGGGACCACCCTGCCGCCATAGCACTCAACGATTGGGATAGCGGAGTTCAAATTGCGAACCGCAGCGTAAATTTTCGCTGCGCCATTGCTCAAAAAGGCATCCACTATCGCCTTGCCGATTCCGCGATTTGCGCCGGTGACAAGGGCTATCTTACCTTTGATGTCGTAATGTCTCTTCATCTTTATTCTTTAATGCGGATTGGTTTAACCCGGATGTTTCATAAATTCGCTTGATGATCGCGCAGGATTTTGTTTTTTAGGGAGATTTTGTGAAAGAGTGGCGTAGTTATTCATACGCCCGACTGAATAAAATTTCCATACGAAACAAAAGACCAGCGAGGACGCGTGAATTTATGAAACATCCGGGTTAAGTGTTTTAATTGATTAAGTATATCTGTTTAGTCATATCCCGCTTCAACTCGACGGGGAACCGCTTTATTTGTCTGAAGCGAATTCTCGCTGCAAATGATATGCCCATAACCCGCTATCAGCTTGATACTTATGCAGGATGGGTAAGCATGGCATAATCCATCAAAACCCCACACAAAGCGATACACCAAACCATGACCGGATATCGGCCGGACTGCGGTTTGGTAAGATGCGAAAGCACAATGATGGGTTACGCTTCGCTCCACCCATCCTACTAAAAACGTGTAGAGACATATCAAGTTATGGCTTCTAAAAGCGCCGCACACGTTAAAGTATCATCGTAGCATTCACAGGAATCCACTTCCATTCTTATCTGCTCCCGGGTAACGAGGATGTTGCCGGCATTACTAAACAACGCGTAAATCCAAAAAATCATATAATATGAAATAGGAATGCATGCTGACGCGCAACGTGACCATTCTGCGCAAATGCGCCTTGTCACCGCTATTCCAGGCTTGCGCGTTCATAGTGCGGATATCCGATGGATTACCTTATAGCGAGCATTGTTTATGGTGTCCCCAACGCTGGCTCTGTTGCATGGTTTTCTTGGTTTCTCGCGTCGCGGACCGATCGAGTGTTTTCGCGGCGTCGAGCACGCGTTGCGCCGGATACATATTACTCCTCTCATGCCGGAAGTACCGCCTGCCGGCACCATAGTCGAACGCGCGGAGGCGCTTGCCCGGCAACTCTTTCACAGTGATGTACCAGCTTTTGCATTGGTGGCGCACAGCATGGGAGGATTGGATGCCCGGCATCTGATTACCTATCTTGACCCCGATCGGCGTGTAAAAAGTCTGCTTACCGTTGCCACGCCGCATCGTGGTACACCGCTGGCCACATGGGTGCTCGAATCGCGAGGACTGATTCCGGCCTGGATTCGGCATATCGGCTGCCCCGGTTTGAGCGAACTGACTCCCGAGGCTCGTTCAATTGCGCCGATCGCGGATCGCTCTGACGTCATCTACTCGTCCTATGCAGGTCAGCGTCCGCTTGATGAACAGCCATTCTGGCTACGATACTTTGGACGTGTAATTCCGGAAGCCAATGATGGTATGGTGCCGGTTGAATCCGCACGATGGGGAAAATTCCGCGGCATCCTGCGTACGGATCACGTCGAATTGCTCGGGTGGAGCCTCGGCCTGCCGAGTAGCCGGACCGCCCGGCCTTTCGACCATTTTGATTTCTGGACCCGGGCCGCCGTCGAGGCCATGTCTGCGGCAGAAAGCAAACCAAGCTGAAGGAGGATGATGGATCAAAGCGAGGGTAACAAATGGGACATGCCGTGGTACGACTGGCTGGTATTTCTGGTGCCGACATTTCTTATTGTGGGTCTTGGGCTGGAATCCGCTCTGGGGCCTAAAGACGTTGAGTACCGCGATTTCCGGGCCGTTGCGCACTGGTTTGATCCGGTATTTTTTCAATATAACCTGATCATGGCGCTGTTGGCCGTCCTGGTCGTGCCGTCTCTCGCCTTAACCTATATACAGAACATGACCAACCGGAAGGAGCGGCAGTTGCAGCGCGAGGTTCCAGCTGCACGCCGTGGCGAGATCCGTAGAAGGATGGGACACCGTGCTTCCTTCAGCACCTATCGGGGCAGTGTCTGGTTGACTACAACCGTCGTGCTGCTCGGCATTTGCATCCTGCTACTGTTCAAACCTGTATCCTCAGCGGACGGAGGGGTGGATTTCAGTCTTGGTGCAAATATGTTAACCATGGGACCTTTCACCGAATTATTCGGGAAAAATCCGGAGGCGTATTATTCCCATCTCGTCCGCAATCTGACCGCTTTCCAGTACGGTTTCCTGGGTGCCTATATTTATTTCATCGGCTCGGTTACGCGCGCATACTTCACGCTGGATCTGACCTCTCATACTTTCGTCGATGGCGCCATCCGCATGATCGTTGCAAGCATACTGGCGCTGGTTCTTTCCTTCGTCTTCAACTTCACTTTTCCTGAAGACTCCCCGCCCGCTGCGGCGCGAGTTGCCACATCCACCAGTGATGCCGCTAAACCCTCATCCACGGCTGAAACCCCACCTGCCAATGAAGATTCGAAGGACGGTGCCGATGAGACAGGCTCAACTATACCCGCGAGCCTTAGCCTGCTACCCGTTTTGAGTTTCTTCTTCGGCTTTTATCCGAAACGGGCCGCACTGGCAATCGAACGCGTTGTACTCAAAGTGATGAGGAACATCCCTGGTGACAATTACCGTGCGTTGCCGCTTTCCATGCTTGCCGGGATGAGTTACGCCCATGAATTGCGACTGGAACGGGAGGGTTACGACAACATTGAAAATTTGTGTAACGCCGACGCTGTGGATTTGGCGGTACGTACCTGCTTCACCTACAATCAATTAAGGCAATGGATAGATCAGGCCTGGCTTGTGGCGCACCTGCGGGAGGATTATCCGGAATTTGTACGGCGTACGGGTATTACAAGCAGTGACGAATTGCATCATTTTCTGTCTACCTGCCAATCCGCACAGGTCGATGGGGTGGAACAACTTGTAGCGGGTTTATCAATAGACCCCGCGGCAACTCCGTCGTGGAAGGTAAAACTGACAGCTCTTAAAATATTGCTTGATATAGATACTGCTCCACCACGAAATACTGCTGATTCGGACACGAAAGAGCACGGATTGGACTGAGGCCTACGTCGATTGACGGATACCCGCCCGGAAACAAAACGTCTGGTTTAAATAACAAGCATATCAACAAACTCGTTGACGGGCGTTGCTTCGAGTTTCACCTGATCAAGGCAGAGATCCGTGATCGACTTTTGTTGACTGGCGGGAAAGCGGCGCGCAAGATTGATTCTGAATTTTTCTTCCAGTAGCGGAATACCTTCGCCACGGCGAAGCTTGTGGCCGATGGGGTATTCCACCACCACCTCATCCAGCTTGCCACCATTCCTGAATTCCACCGTGATACCGTTAGCGATAGAACGTTTCTCGGGATCGTGATAATCCCAGGTGAATTGCGGGTCCTCGACACAAATGATTTTAGCGCGCAGCTCGTCGATGCGTGGGTTGGCTGCGACAGCATCCTCATAATCGGCGGCGGTAAGCCGCCCGAATATCAGCGATACCGCAACAATATACTGTATGCAATGATCGCGGTCGGCAGGGTTGTTGAGTGGCCCTTTCTTGTCAATAATGCGAATTGCCGCCTCGTGAGTACGGATGGTGATCTTCCCGATCTCATCGATCCGTTCTTTTATGAAGGGATGCAGCTGCATCGCGCATTCCGCCGCCGTCTGAGAATGGAATTCAGCAGGGAATGAAATCTTGAACAGTATGTTTTCCATCACGTATGACCCCCACTGTTCAATCGGCCGCTGAAACCGGAATGGCTGCCCCTTGAACAGTACATCGTAAAACCCCCAGGTCTTGGCGGTGAGCGCAGAGGGGTAGCCCATTTCGCCTTTAAGCGTAAGCAATGCCAGCCAGACCGCACGGCTGGTGGCGTCCCCCGCCGCCCAGGATTTGCGCGACCCGGTATTGGGCGCATGGCGATAGGTACGCAGCGATTGCCCATCCACCCACGCCTGCGAAAGCGCATCGATAATCTGATCGCGGCTGCCACCAAGCAAATGCATCACAACTGCCACAGAGGCGACTTTCACCAGCACAACATGATCCAGCCCCACCTTATTGAAGCTGTTTCCAAGCGCGAGGCAACCCTGAATTTCATGCGCCTTGATCATGGCGGTCAGCACGTCGCGCATCGTGAACGGTTTTTTCCCCGCAGCCACTGCATTGCGTGCGCACCAGTCCGCAACGGCAAGTATGCCACCCAGATTATCCGACGGATGTCCCCACTCAGCGGCAAGCCAGGTATCGTTAAAATCGAGCCAGCGGATCATGCTGCCGATATTGAATGCCGCCTGTACCGGATCAAGCTGAAACCGGGTGCCGGGAACTCTGGCTCCATGGGGTACAGTCGTACCGGAAACGACCGGTCCAAGCAATTTGGTACAGGCCGAATAAGTAAGCGCTTCCATCGCGCAGCCAAGCGAGTCTATCAGGCAGTTGCGCGCGGTGTCGTAAGCCAGACCACCCTGAATCTCGCGATTGGTGACATAGTCGGCAATGTCAGCCAGTACTTGATCGGGTTGGGGACGGATATTGGAGATGTGGGATGACATGGTCACCTATTATAGAGCCGGCCATCTAACAGCGAGCATCGTCTTTCCCGCGAAAGCGAGAACCCATTGATCTTTTTTCGTCGTCTTTCCCGCGAAAGTGGGAATCCAGAGACGCTCTCTAAATGACTTCATCACTGACTGCGTAATAATAGGTAAGCGGTCGACAATCTCAGTCTTCTGAACCGTTGATGACAGCACCGTATCTGCCCTATCCGCGTTGAACCTTATCCAGTACTCGCCTGAACACACCTCTCGATTATGTCTCCCGTAGTACCATCATTCTTGTGTTGGAGGAGCATGCCTTCCGAGCCTGGTCCCATCCCCTTTGTCCACCACTCCAGTCCGCCATCGGCGTAGCGTGCGCCGCTGCCCGATATGATGATGATCATCTCGCGCGTCTTGCCCTCATACTCCACAACGGCCGTAGTACCGGAGTGATAGGACGCGTTCACGATGCGACCGCTATTGCAGCGGTAGACAATTGGCGCGTCAATATCCGCTTTCCTCTCGGCAACTGGTGCGTTGGCGGGAGAGAGATGACTACAACCAGGCAAGACGACGGCAATGACGAAAAGAAAAAAACGCTTCAATATTTGAGCCCAGATATGAGTCATGTCTGATCATCTTGGGGCAAAGAACTGGCGACCGTATTCTCCCTTTTTCTCAATTCTGTATTCATTTCAGATTTCGATAAATCAGCCACACTGTGGCCGCAATCAGTGGGCCTGCCAGCCACCAACCCGCTACATGTACCTGCATCAACCCCATCTTGATCCGGTCTCCCAGAAAATAGACGCCGCTCGTCCAGGCGCCCACCCACAATATACCGCCAAGTGCATTGTAGGCGACAAACTTCCCCCATGGCATCCGCATACTTCCGGCAAAGATTCCGTTCAACTGCCGCAGCACCGGAAAAAAGCGCGCGACAATCACTGTCGCAGGGCCAAACCGGTCAAAGAATTTTTGCGCAGCTTCTAGCCGTACCGGGGTGATCCCGATACGGTTGCCATGGCGCACCGCCCAGCGATGCCCTCCCCAGCGCCCAATCAGATAGCCAACGTTATCTCCAAGAATCACTGCCGGTATCGCCCAACCGGCCACAGCGGCGATGCTAAGCTCCCCCTTTAGTGCAAGCAAGGTCGCGGCAATCAGGAAGGTTTCTCCCGGCAGCGGTAAACCGAACGACTCGGTGAATAACACAACAAACAACGCCTTATAGCCGTATTGCGCCAGATAAGGATGCGCTGCTGCGACAAGATCATTCATGCACGAATTATTGCTGCGGTTTGTGATTCCGCTGCAAGCATGAAAGCATTGTGGTAGAACCCGCCTGACATCTCAGTTAATGCAAGCTCAGTTAATACAAACTATAGCTGGCCAAACAAAATAGAAAGAATAGGAACAGACACGATTATTTCTTAAAATTCTTTTGGTCACAGGTACGTTGTTCGAAAAAGGTGGATATAACCGGCGGCGACATCGATTACCCCTTCCATCCCTCTGCCAATATTACGTTTCCGAATTTTCCCAACCCGTTTGACTAAGTGCGTGCGGAAATCGGAGCAAACTCCCGATCCTCGGGTCCGATGTAATTCGCCGAAGGCCGAATAATCTTATTGTCCACGCGTTGCTCAATAATGTGCGCGGCCCAGCCGCTGGTGCGGGCAATCGCAAACAGTGGCGTAAACATGGCTGTCGGTATCCCCATCATGTGATAACTCACGGCTGAGAACCAGTCGAGGTTGGGGAACATTTTTTTGATATCCCACATCACCGTTTCCAGTCTTGCGGCAACATCAAACATTTTCATGTCGCCTGCTTCTGCCGAGAGTTGTCTCGCTACCTCCCGTATGATCCGGTTACGCGGGTCGGAGACGGTGTAAACCGGGTGGCCGAACCCGATGATGATTTCCTTGTCCGCCACTCGGCGGCGGATATCGGCTTCAGCTTCATCCGGAGTATCGTAGCGCTTCTGGATATCGAACGCGGCCTCATTGGCGCCACCATGCTTCGATCCGCGCAGTGCGCCGATGGCGCCGGTGATGGCGGAATAAAAATCCGAGCCGGTTCCGGCGATCACGCGCGCGGTAAAAGTAGAAGCATTGAACTCATGCTCTGCGTATAGCACCAGCGAGGTATGCATCGCCTTCACCCAACTTTGCGGCGGCGGTTTGCCATGCAGCAGGCTCAAGAAATTTCCACCGATTGAATCATCGCTGGTTGCCACGTCAATCCGGCGATTGTTATGAGAGTAGTGATACCAGTAAAGCAGTAGAGGTCCCAGGCAGGCCAGCAGCCGGTCAGCCAGATCGCGCGCGCCCTCAACGGTATGTTTTTCCGCCTCCGGCAGCATCGTGCCCAACGCGGCGACGCCAGTACGCAAGACATCCATCGGGTGCGCCGTTACGGGAATCGTTTCCAGTACGGTTTTAAGGCCGGCAGGAAGATCACGCAGGCTTCTCAGTTTTTCCTTGTACGCAGCCAGCTCCGCCAGCGTGGGCAGCTTTTCATGAATCAGCAGATAGGCAATTTCTTCGAATTCACAGGTATCGGCTACGTCCAGAATGTCGTAACCGCGATAATGCAGATCGTTGCCGGTTCTACCGACGCTGCAGATGGCGGTATTACCCGCCACTACGCCTGACAGCGTGACAGATTTCTTGCCTTTCAAGCCAGGATTTTGGATAACTTCACTCATTTTCAGGTTTTTTGGAAGATTGGAAAAACAAACTATTCAGCTTCTCCTCGTAGGCATGGTAATCGAGAAATTCGTATAGCTCGGCACGGGTCTGCATGGTATCCATTACATTTTTCTGCGAGCCCTCATTGCGTATTGCCCGATATACATTGAGAGCAGCGGCATTCATCGCCCGAAATGCAGATAGAGGATAAAGCACCAGGGAAACGTTCGACTCGGCCAACTCCTCGACTGTAAAGAGAGGCGTTACGCCAAACTCGGTGATGTTGGCGAGGATCGGAACCTGCGCGGCGGCCGCGAACTGCCGGTACATGCCCAATTCAGTAACGGCCTCGGGAAAAACCATATCCGCACCCGCTTCCACATATCGGCTCACGCGGTCTATGGCAGCTTGTAGTCCTTCAACCGCCAGTGCATCGGTGCGCGCCATTATGACAAAATCGGAATCGGTCCTGGCATCCACAGCCGCCTTGATGCGATCCACCATTTCCCCATGGCTGACGACAGCCTTGCCCGGACGGTGGCCGCAGCGTTTGGCCTGTACCTGGTCTTCAATATGCATCGCCCCTGCCCCGGACTTGATCAGTGATTTCACCGTACGGGCGATATTAAAGGCACTGCTTCCGAAGCCAGTATCCGCGTCCACCAGCAATGGCAGATTGGTGATGTCCGTGATGCGGCGCACATCTGTCAACACGTCATCCAGCGTCGAAATAGCGAGATCGGGAAGACCCAGGGAACCTGCCGCCACGCCGGCACCGGAAAGATAAATCGCCTTGAAGCCGGTAAGCTCCGCCATGCGCGCAGCATACGCATTGACGCAGCCCGCCACCTGCAAGGGCTTCTCGGCGGCAAGCGCGGCACGGAAACGAAAACCAGCGGAGATAATCATGGAAACAGAAAGATACTAAAGTGTCGAGGTACAGTTATCCAAGCAGATGCTTGACAGAATCCCGTTCTTCCACCAATTCCTGGTAGGTCGCCTGCATTTTCGCTTTGCTGAATTCGCTTATCTCAAGGTCGGGGACGATTCTGTAGCCCCCCTCCCGGCAGGTCACGGGATAGCCGTATATAACACCCTTCGGGAATGCCATAGCTGCCGTCCGAGGAGATACCCAGTCATTTTCCCGCGTCCCAAAAAGCCAGTCACGAACATGATCAATAGCTGCAAGCAAAAATCAGAACACAACAATCACCCGCAGGCAATTTCGGCTCAGATCTCTAATCCATCCTGAAATGCAATGCTCAGCGCGACGCAGAAGATCCTTTTAATCCGGATGCTTCATAAATTCGCGTGATGATTGTACAGAGTTCTGTTTTGTATGGAGATTCTTTGAAAGCGTAGCGTAGTTATTCATACGCTCGACTGAACAAAATTTCCATACGAAACACAAGACCAGCGAAGACGCGCGTCAATTTATGAAACATTCGGGTTAGTATATGCCCAACGCACCGGACTATAAAAACATTCCACCCTACTGTCAATTTAGGCAGCATTCGGAGTTCATCCTGGACTAAAATCCGGCCTTAAACCCTATTACTTATAGGGTTTACTTGTACGGCATTCATATTGTATCGCTCAGTATAACGGTCTACACTAAGTTGGTGGATGGTGAGACCGGCACCTTGGAAGTAAAAAATTGCAAAGAACACGTCCCAAGTTTCTTAATTTGATGGAAATCAAACAGCCACTCCCGGCTGTGATTTCGGTTCTGCATCGCATAAGCGGTGCGCTACTATTTTTCCCGGGGATCCCTCTCCTTCTTTGCGGCCTGGAGATGACGCTGAATTCTCCTCAAGGCTACGCCCGATTTCAGGCTCTTGTGAGCGGCTCCCTGTCCAAAGCCGCATTGACTCTCCTGTTGTGGTTCTTCCTGCATCATCTCTGTGCGGGCATTCGTTTCCTCGCACTGGATCTGCATTATGGCGGCACGCGAGAACAGGCACGATTGACCAGCAAGGTGGTACTGGCTGCGGGGATCATTCTCACCTTCTTGATTTCGCTATTGATATGGTGAAGCGTATAGTCACCGGTGCGCATTACGGGCTGCGGGATTGGCTGGCGCAGCGCGTGACCGCCGTGGTGATGGTCGCCTTTGTCCTGTGTCTGGCCGTCGCACTGCTGATTTCGCCGCCACACGATTACGCCACATGGAAATCGCTGTTCAGTGGCCGATGGATGCGTATTGCCTCCTTCCTGTTTCTTGTCAGCCTGTTCTGGCATGCCTGGATCGGCATGCGTAATATCCTGATGGACTATGTTCACGCTACCGGCATCCGCCTGACGTTGCAGATATTGGTCGTATTGTCCCTGTTGTTTTATACCGTCTGGTCTGCGGAAATCCTGTGGGCCCTGGAGTTCACGTGGCGATAGCCAAAAGAAAATTTGATGCGGTAATCGTCGGCGCCGGCGGTGCGGGCATGCGTGCCGCATTGCAATTATCGGAAGCAGGACTCAAGGTGGCGGTATTATCCAAGGTATTCCCCACCCGATCTCACACAGTGGCTGCGCAGGGCGGCATTGCCGCGGCGCTTGGGAATGTCACCGAAGACAACTGGCACTGGCACATGTACGACACAGTGAAAGGGTCTGATTATCTCGGCGACCAGGATGCCATCGAGTTCATGTGCCGCCAGGCCAGTGAGGTGGTATATGAACTGGAGCATTATGGCATGCCGTTCGATCGGCTGGAGAACGGCAAAATTTACCAGCGTCCCTTCGGCGGCCAATCGCAGAATTTTGGCGGCGCGCAGGCAACGCGCTCGTGCGCGGCGGCGGATCGCACCGGCCACGCCATGCTGCATACACTATATCAACGCAACGTGCGCGCCAACACCCAGTTTTTTGTTGAATGGATGGGGCTGGATCTGATCCGCGATGAAGACGGCGAAGTGTGCGGCATAACGGCGCTGGACATGGAAACCGGCGAAGTCATGGCGCTGCAGGCAAGAGCCACCTTGTTCGCCACCGGCGGCGGGGCACGCATATTCCATGCCAGTACCAATGCATTCATCAATACCGGAGACGGTCTCGGCATGGCGGCACGCGCCGGCATACCTTTGGAGGATATGGAATTCTGGCAATTCCATCCCACCGGCGTGTATGGAGTGGGCGTACTCATCAGCGAGGCGGTACGTGGCGAGGGCGGCTATCTGCTTAACAGGGATGGCGAGCGCTTCATGGAGCGCTACGCCCCCCACGCCAAAGATCTGGCCAGCCGCGACGTCGTATCGCGCGCCCTGACTACGGAAATCAAGGAAGGACGCGGCTGTGGCAGGGATGCCGACCATCTGCTGCTGAAACTCGATCATCTGGGTGCGGACGTGATCAAGACACGGCTGCCGGGCATTCGTGAAATTTCCATGAAGTTTGCTCACGCCGACCCGATCCGTGACCCGATTCCGGTGGCGCCTACCGCGCATTACATGATGGGCGGAATCCCCACCAATTATTACGGACAGGTGGTGGCGCCTTACAAAACCGGGCCCGAAGAAGTGGTGCAAGGTTTTTATGCCGTAGGCGAGTGCGCTTGCGTTTCCGTGCATGGCGGCAATCGCCTGGGGACCAATTCGCTGCTCGATATCGTGGTGTTCGGACGAGCCGCGGGCAATCAAATTATCGAGGAACTGAAAAAGAACCCTCATCACAAGCAGTTACCGGCGGATGCCGCCGATAAGTCGCTTGCACGGCTGGCCCGGCTGGATGGTCAGAAGAATGGGGAAAGCGTAGCGCAAGTCGGCGATGCGCTACGCAAAACCATGCAGGCGCATTGTGGTGTCTTCCGTTTCGCAGACATGCTCAAGCAGGGTGTTTCAAAAATTGACGAAGTGGCGGAACGTGCCAGGCACACCGGGATCGGGGACAAGAGCAGAGTCTTCAATACCGCCCGGGTGGAAGCGCTGGAACTCGACAACCTTGTAGAAGTAGCAGTGGCCACCATGGTATCGGCTGAAGCGCGCACTGAAAGCCGCGGCGCCCATGCCCGTGACGATTTTCCAGAGCGGGATGATAATAAGTGGCTGAAGCACACTTTATTCTTTAGTGAAGGACGACGGCTGGATTACAAACCGGTCCGGTTAAAACCGTTGACGGTGGAATCGTTCCCGCCCAAAGCGAGAACCTATTAACGAGAAAGTCACACATTAATGAGAAAATCTTCAACTATTGATGTATAGGATACAGATATATTATTAGCGCACGCCGAATATGGGGGAAAGAAAAATGGGAACCATCGAACCATGTATTGTAGTGATTTTTGGAGCAAGCGGAGATCTGGCGCGGCGCAAATTGATCCCGGCGCTGTTCCGGCTGGAAGTCGCGGGACGGCTACCGGAAAAAACGGCGATAGTTGGGTGTAGCCTGGAGTCCTGGAGCAGCGAGCAGTGGATCTTGGAAGTAGCCAGCATGCTCCGGTCCAAATTTGCGGCAGGGCTCGACGAACAGGCATTCGAGCGTTTTCGTGCACGTCTGCATTACCATCCCAACCCTCCCGGCAGCGATGCTTATCCGAAATTAAAGGAAATATTGGAGGAAACACCGGGATTTCCCTCCAATATCGTATTTTATATGGCAGTGCGTCCGTCGGCGTTCCCGGCGATCATCGACAAACTCGGCGTCATCGGCTTGCTCAAGCAGGAAAAGGGTTGGCGCCGCGTGGTAATCGAAAAACCTTTTGGTTACGATTTGTTAAGTGCGCAAACCCTTCAGGGCAGCCTGTATCGTCACTTGAACGAGCCGCAAATTTTCCGGATCGACCACTATCTCGGTAAAGGCACGGTGCAGAACGTACTGGTATTTCGCTTCGCCAACATATTGCTGGAACCATTGTGGAACAATCATTATATCGACCATGTACAGATCACCCATTCCGAAACCCTCGGTGTTGACGGACGGTCGGATTATTATGAGGGAGCCGGTGCGCTACGCGACATGATACAGAGCCACTTGCTGCAGTTGCTTGCTCTGGTGGCGATGGAACCGCCGGTATCTGTGACAGCCGAGCACTTGCGGGACGAGAAAGTGAAAGTGCTGAAAGCGATACGGCCGATCACGCAAAATTCGGTACATGCCCACGCATTCCGCGGTCAATATACCAGCGGCATCATTGATGGCAAGCCCGTTCCTGGGTATCTGGACGAATCAGGCGTGGCGCCGGATAGTTCCACCGAGACCTATGCGGCACTGAAACTGTATCTAGACAACTGGCGGTGGGCCGGCGTGCCCTTCTATCTGCGCACCGGCAAACGCATGGCGGAAAATAGTTCGGCGATTTGTATCCGCTTCAAAAGGCCGCCGCAGGATTTGCTGCGTCATGCGGTTCGCGAATCATCACACCCGAATTGGATTATGCTGGGCATTCAACCCAATGACTGCCTGAGGATGGAAATTCAGGTCAAGGTGCCGGGGCTGGACTTGCATACACGCACCATCAGTCTGGACGCAACCTATCGCAAGGCCAACGAAGAGGAACACGACGCCTACGAAGGTTTGCTGCTGGATGTGATGCAAGGCGATCATTCACTGTTTCTGCGCATTGATGAGGTGGAATGGGCCTGGCGCGCGGTGGATCCTATTATCAAGGTGTGGGCGATGGAACGCGATTTTATCAATGGCTATCAGGCCGGCACCTGGGGGCCGCGCGGCACCTATCGCCTGTTTGATGGCGACGGTCAGTTCTGGCGCCATTCACTGAATCCGGAGGGTGCTGATTTGCAGGCTTATTGATCACCGTTTCATAAACTTGACGGGATAAATCATGGCTGATTCTTTGCAAAAATCTATGTTTGAGCATGAAAAAACCGGTTTCGACGCGGACTCAATCAAGCAGTCTCTTGCCAACTGCCTGACCTATTCGGTCGGCAAAGACACCATTACCGCCACAGACCGCGATAGATTCTTCGCCGCGGCTTATTTGGTGCGCAACCGCTTGATCGACCGCTGGATGGAAACCATGCGCGGTTATTACATCAATGATGTAAAGCGGGTTTACTATTTTTCCCTGGAGTTCTTGATGGGACGCACGCTGATGAATAGCGTGCACAATCTGGGGTTTGATCAGCAATTCCGTGAGGCGCTTAACGATTTGGGAATCAATCTGGACAGTGTGCGTGAAATAGAGCCGGATGCCGCGCTTGGAAATGGCGGCCTGGGGCGGCTTGCCGCCTGCTTCCTCGATTCCATGGCGACGCTCGATCTTCCCGGCTACGGTTACGGCATCCGCTACGAATATGGCATGTTCGCCCAGCGCATTGAAGACGGCAGGCAAGTCGAGCATCCGGATAACTGGCTGCGCTATGGCAATCCCTGGGAATTTCCCCGTCCGGAGGTGCTATATCAGGTTAAATTCCACGGCCGTGCGGTTCAATACCCGGATGAACAAGGTGTGGCGCACTATCACTGGATAGATACCGACGATGTAATGGCCATGGCTTTTGACACTCCTATTCCAGGCTATGGTACCCACACCGTCAATAACATGCGCCTCTGGTCGGCCAAGGCGACGCGCGATTTCGAATTGCGTTACTTCAACGAGGGTAATTATGTCAAGGCAGTAGAGGATAAGAACGATTCCGAAAATCTATCCAAGGTACTGTATCCCGACGACACGACCACAATGGGACGCGAACTGCGCCTGAAGCAACAATACTTCTTCGTGTGTGCTTCATTGCATGACATCCTATATCGCTACAACAAATACCAAAGCAATTTCGATGCCTTGCCCGACAAGGTGGCGATCCAGTTGAACGATACGCATCCCGCCATTGCCATCCCCGAACTGATGCGTGTGCTGGTGGATTTGCACCATCTGGATTGGGAGAAAGCGTGGGATATCACTACACGTACTTTTGCCTATACCAACCACACGCTGATGCCCGAGGCACTCGAAACCTGGACAGTTGCCCTGTTCGAGAATGTCCTGCCTCGCCATTTACAAATCATCTATGAAATCAACCGCCGGTTCTTGAAAGATGTGATGCACCGATACCCCGGCGATACCGGGATATTGCGCCGCATGTCCATCATAGATGAGTCGGGAGAAAAACGAATCCGCATGGCCCATTTGGCCATCGTCGGCAGCCACAAAGTGAACGGGGTAGCGCAAATTCATACCGAACTGATGAAGCAGACCATATTTTCGGACTTCGACGTTTTTTTCCCCGGTAAAATCATCAATATAACCAACGGCATCACGCCACGCCGCTGGCTGAATCAGGCCAACCGGCGTTTAGCCGAACTCATTACTACGCGCATCGGTTCCGGCTGGGTCAAGGACTTGAGCCAACTGAAGCGATTGATTCCCCTTGTCGATGATGCATCTTTTCGCAAGGAGTTCGCCGCTGTGAAGCGTGCGGATAAGGAGCGGTTGGTTGCCATGCTGAAGCAAAAGCTCAACATTGATATCAGCCCCGATTCGCTGTTCGATGTCCAGATCAAGCGGATCCACGAATACAAGCGGCAACTGCTCAACGTGCTGCATGTGGTGACCCTGTATAACCGCATTCGCCATAACCCGAACGCGGAGTATGTATCGCGTACCGTAATTTTTGGAGGCAAGGCGGCGCCCGGTTATGTCAAGGCCAAGCTCATTATTAAACTTATTAACGATATCGCCGACATTGTTAATAATGACCCTCAGGTATCCAGCTATTTGAAAGTGGTGTTCATGCCCAATTACGACGTATCGGCCGCGGAAGAGATGATTCCAGCTGCGGATCTCTCGGAGCAGATTTCCACTGCGGGCACGGAAGCCTCCGGCACGGGAAACATGAAGCTGGCATTGAACGGCGCACTCACGATCGGTACTCTGGATGGCGCCAATATCGAAATCAGCGGCGAAGTCGGAGAGAACAACATCTTCATATTCGGCCTCACGGCGGCGGAAGTCGCCGAGACGAAAGCGAATGGCTATCAACCTTGGGATTTCTACCACGCCAATCCGGAATTACGAGCGGTGCTCGACATGATCGGATCGGGATTTTTCTCGCCGGATGAGCCGGACCGCTTTAAACCTATCGTCGATACGCTTTTAGAGCATGGGGATCAATATTTGCTGCTGGCGGACTATGCGTCTTATATCGATTGTCAGAAAAAAGTTGAAGTGGCTTACCGGGATCAGGAACAGTGGGTACGCAAGGCGATCCTGAATGTTGCCAATATGAGTAAATTTTCCAGTGACCGCACCATCATGCAGTATGCCAGCGAGATATGGGATGCAAAGCCGGTAGCGTCCCGCAGTGTGGAGTCTGGTGGAATTGGCTAGCAAACCACAGCTATCCACGGGGTGGATTTATACGATGGATATATTAAGGAATCAGCCATGAGGTTCTCAATCTACCGCTTCGATCCCGACAAGGACGAAAAGCCTTATATGCAGGATTACGATATTGCGCTGGAACCCGCCGACAAGATGCTGCTGGATGCGCTGATACGTATCAAGTCCGTGGATGACAGCTTGAGCCTGCGCCGCTCCTGCCGGGAAGGAGTATGCGGATCGGATGGAATGAACATCAATGGCCGCAACGGATTGGCGTGTATCACACCCGTCGCTGGACTGAAGGAACCCGTGGAATTACGCCCGCTGCCAGGATTGCCGGTGATACGCGACCTGATTGTGGACATGACGCAATTCTTCAAGCAATATCATTCCATCAAGCCTTATCTCATCAACAACGATCCGCCACCGGAAACCGAGCGGCTACAATCGCCCGAAGAAAGAGCGGAACTGGATGGACTGTATGAATGCATTCTATGCGCATGCTGCTCCACCGCATGTCCTTCATTCTGGTGGAACCCTGATAAATTCGTGGGTCCGGCGGGACTGTTGCAGGCATATCGCTTCCTCGCTGACAGCCGCGACCAGGCTACCGCCGAGCGCTTGGATAATCTGGAAGATCCGTATCGCCTGTTCCGCTGCCACTCCATCATGAACTGCGTGGATGTGTGCCCAAAGGGATTGAATCCGACCAGCGCTATTGGCAAGATCAAGGACATGATGGTAAAAAGAACGGTATGATCCTAAATCCGACAGTTGACCGCTCACTTTTTACTCATTTGTCAAGCCCGGTGCGATGATCCAAAAAGATTTTTTTTGCCAGTTAATCTTCACCTTCAGGGTGAGTTCACTACCACTACCGGATCTAGGGCCTGTTAACACTTATTTCGCACCCGCGTTGCTACACAAAAAACGCGGAGGCAAGGCGCGAAGCACAGGCCATAGTAACCTATGGCCAAGCTTCGTAACGCGGCCTCCGCGTTTTTTGTGCGCAACCCGAAGGGACGGGACGGATTTCATCCAGCCCTTCGTTACTCGCCGCTTACGGAGGCCTGCTCCGCCGCGCGGCTCATGCCTCGTGCTGGATGAAATCCGTCGCCGTCGCGAGTGCGAAATAAGTGTTAACAGGCCCTAGTATGAAAGAACAGGAACGTGCCCGCTGGCGGTGCCGGCGGGGTTTGCTGGAACTTGACATCGTGCTGCAACACTTTATGGATGAGTATTACGCCCGGCTGGACGAAACAGAATTACGGCAATTTGAAACATTACTGGATCTCCCCGACAATGACTTGTGGGAAATGATCGCACTGAGGAAAGAAGCGGAGGATAGAAGCCTGCAACCTGTACTTCGCCTTTTGCAGACGATTTAATTTCATCGCGGTTTTAAACAAGGATAACGAAATAGTGGAGAACAAGATGGAACAAAAGCGTAAAGCGACTCTCAATCTGGATAATGGCGGTCAGCCGCTTGAGTTTCCCATCATGTCCGGAAGTATGGGACCGGATGTCGTGGATATTCGTACCCTGCACGCCAAGAGCGGTGTGTTTACTTATGATCCTGGCTTTCTTTCCACCGCCAGCAGTAGTTCAAAAATAACCTTTATCGATGGCGACAAAGGCATTCTGCTCTATCGCGGATATCCGATCGAACAGTTGGCCAAGCGATGCGACTTCATGGAAGTGTGTTATTTGCTGATGAATGGAGAATTGCCAACCAGAAACGAGAAGGCATTATTCGATAGAACCATCAAGGAACACACGATGGTGCATGAGCAACTGGCGCGGTTCTACACCGGTTTCCGCCGCGATGCTCATCCCATGGCAGTGATGGTTGGAGTGGTCGGTGCGTTATCGGCGTTTTATCACGACGCGATGGATATTTCCGATGCTTCGCACCGCGAGCTGTCTGCGTTTCGCCTGGTAGCGAAATTGCCGACTATTACCGCAATGACCTATAAATACAATATCGGCCAGCCTTTCATCTATCCGCGTAATAACCTTAATTATGCGGAAAATTTCATGCACATGATGTTCGCCACGCCTGCCGAGGAATATAAACCCAATCCGGTATTGGCGCGAGCACTGGATCGTATTCTGATTTTGCATGCCGACCACGAGCAGAATGCCTCTACTTCTACCGTGCGGCTTGCGGGTTCCAGCGGCGCAAATCCGTTTGCCTGTATTTCCGCCGGTATTGCCTGCCTCTGGGGTCCCGCGCATGGCGGAGCCAATGAAGCCTGCCTCAATATGCTGGAAGAAATCGGCGATGATTCACGCATCGGTGAATATATTGATCGCGCTAAAGACAAAAACGATCCTTTCCGATTGGTGGGCTTTGGCCACCGGGTATACAAGAATTTTGACCCCCGCGCAAAATTGATGCGCGAAACCTGCCATGAGGTATTGAGCGAACTGGGATTGCATGACGACCGTTTGTTCAAGCTGGCAATGAAACTGGAGAAAATCGCGCTGGAGGATGAGTATTTCATTTCCCGGAAACTCTACCCCAATGTCGATTTTTACTCAGGCATCGTGCAGCGTGCATTGGGCATCCCCATCTCCATGTTCACCGCCATATTTACCATGGCGCGCACAGTGGGGTGGATTGCGCAGTGGAGTGAAATGATCTCCGATCCCGATTACAAGATAGGACGCCCGCGACAGCTTTATACCGGTGCTGTCACCCGGGATGTAGTGCCGATCGCATTACGCAAGTGATCTGGCATATCTGACGCTGGTGGATATTTATCAAACGATGGAATCCAGCCCCATGATAAAGCAGCTGTTCGAAGACTCTCCCTTGTTCGGCGCGAATGCGCCCTTCATTGAAGGGCTTTACGAAGACTATCTGCAAAATCCGGAATCAGTTCCATCGGAATGGCATCACTATTTTGATAAATGGCGCGCAGCGGCAAAACCGGCTTTGGGGCAGGATTTCCAGGATGTACCGCACGGCCCGGTAATTGAATCGTTTTTCCGCCTGGCAAATGAGCGCTCATATCGAAGCATGCGGGATACTGCCAGGGAACCGGCACCGGACAAGGATGACCTTGCTTCGGAGCGCAAACAGATCTCGGTATTGCAGTTAATCAATGCCTATCGTTTTCTCGGCGTGCGCCATGCCAATCTCGATCCCCTCAAACACCAGGAAAAACCATACATTGCCGAACTCAATCCTGGCCACTACGGATTAACCGAATCAGACCTGGACACCATTTTTGGCACGGGTTCCTTGATCGGTCCGGCCCGTGCCTCGCTGCGGGAAATTCTTGAGGTATTACAACAAACCTATTGTGGCAGTATCGGTGTCGAATATATGTACATTACCGATACCGAGCAGAAACGCTGGATACAAAATCGCATTGAGGGTCCGCGCGCCCAACCCGATTACTCCGCTGAATACAAGCGCCATATTCTGGAGCGCCTGAATGCGGCGGAAGGGCTGGAAAAGTATCTGCACACACGCTATGTCGGCCAAAAACGCTTCTCCGGCGAGGGTGGCGAAAGCCTGATTCCACTATTGGATAACTTGCTGCAACGCGCCGGCAAGATGGGCGTGCAGCAGATAGTCATCGGCATGGCGCACCGCGCGCGGCTTAACGTGTTGGTCAACACGTTGGGTAAAGTGCCCGCTGATCTGTTCCAGGAATTCGAAGGCAAACAACCACAAGAACTGACCGAAGGCGATGTCAAATATCACCAGGGCTTTTCCTCGGCGGTATCCACGCCGGGCGGGATCATGCGCTTGACATTGGCGTTTAATCCCTCACATCTGGAAATCGTGAACCCGGTGGTAGAGGGCTCGGTACGAGCCCGTCAACACCGCTTGCAGGACAGGGAAGGCAATCTGGTGTTGCCTGTGCTGCTGCATGGCGATGCCGCCTACTCCGCCCAAGGTGTGGTGATGGAAACCCTGAATCTCTCGCAGACGCGCGGTTATGGTACGGGCGGCACAGTGCATATCATCATCAATAACCAGATCGGTTTCACAACCTCTGACCCGAGGGATGCCCGCTCCACGCTTTATTGCACCGACGTATCAAAAATGATCGAGGCGCCGGTTTTTCACGTCAATGGCGACGATCCCGAGGCGGTCATCATGGCGGCCGAAATTGCGCTTGATTTCCGGATGAAGTTCCATAGGGACGTGGTCGTGGACATGGTCTGTTTCCGGACGCTCGGTCATAACGAGCAGGATGAACCGATGGTGACCCAGCCGCTGATGTACAAGATTATCAGCCGCCATCCTGGGACGCGCAAACTCTATGCCGATAAACTGGAGGCGGAAGGTACCGTCAATGCCGGTGAGGCTGAGCAGATGGCAAAGGCCTATCGCGACGACATGGATGCGGGCCGCAACCCCAACAAAACCATCCTTTATGAGTACAAGTCGCCCAAGGCGGTGGACTGGACGCCTTTTCTGAAGAATGACAAATGGAATGCAAAGGTAAAGACCGGATTGCCGGAAGCGGAATTACGGAATCTGGCGGAACGGCTGACCGATATTCCCGCCAAATTCAAATTGCATTCGCGTGTGGAAAAGATTATCGCCGACCGCCGCTTGATGGGTGAGGGAAAACTGCCTCTGGATTGGGGAATGGCCGAAAATCTCGCCTATGCAGCACTTCTGAAAGATGGCTTCCCTATACGCATTTCGGGCCAGGATTCGGGACGTGGAACCTTCTTCCACCGGCATGCGGTGCTGCATGACCAGAACCGGGAACGATGGGATGAGGGCACCTATGTGCCATTGCGCCATATTGCGCCGGGACAACCGGATTTCGTGATAATCGATTCCGTATTGTCGGAAGAAGCGGTACTTGGTTTCGAATACGGCTACGCGACCGCGGAACCGGATGAGCTGGTGGTATGGGAAGCACAGTTTGGCGATTTCACCAATGGCGCACAGGTAGTGATAGATCAGTTCATTGCTTCCGGCGAGGCCAAGTGGGGACGGCTATGCGGTCTGGTATTGATGCTGCCGCACGGCTACGAAGGACAAGGACCGGAACACTCTTCGGCACGTCTGGAACGTTATCTGCAACTCTGTGCGGAATACAATATTCAGGTGTGCGTTCCTTCCACACCGGCACAGATGTTCCACGTGTTGCGACGGCAGATGATCCGCCCGTTGCGTAAACCGCTTGTCATCATGAGCCCCAAGAGTCTGCTGCGCCATAAGGAATCGATATCGAGTCTTGCGGAACTCGCCGATGGTAATTTTCAGAATGTGATTCCGGAAACTCAGAAGCTTGATCCGGATAATGTACGTCGTGTTATCGCCTGCTGTGGCAAGGTATATTACGATTTATTGGCGTACCGCAGGGAGCATCAAATCGAAGATGTCGCGATTATTCGTATAGAGCAGTTGTACCCGTTTCCACATGATGATTTTCAGACTGAAATCGATCGCTATCCACAGGCCAGAGATATCCTCTGGTGCCAGGAAGAACCTGGCAACCAGGGAGCGTGGCACCGCATCCAGCACTACCTGATGCGGCACAAACGGCCGGAACAGGTTTTAGGCTACGCATTGCGTGTGTCCTCGGCGTCCCCAGCGGTGGGATACCTGGCGAAGCACAATTTCCAGCAGAAGGAATTGGTGGCCGCGGCGTTTCGCGAAAGAATTTAACCAGGAGGTTGGTCCATGCTAGTCGAAGTCAAAGTTCCGGTGCTATCCGAATCGGTGGCGGAAGCCACGCTGCTTTCCTGGCACAAGAAAGCGGGAGAACACGTTGACCGCGACGAAAATCTGATCGATATCGAAACTGATAAAGTCGTACTGGAATTGCCGGCACCCGCCACAGGAGTACTGGCCAGAATTATCAAGGACGACGGAGCAACGGTGGTAGGGGGTGAAATCATTGCCACCATAGATACCGAGGCTGCGGGGGCATCACCTGCGGCCGTATCTGCCTCGCCAGCATCATCGAATACGGAACCTGTCCCGGTCACCGCCGCCGACGCAACGTCAGCTCCGGCGATGATGCCCGCCGCCCGGAATCTGGCGGCGCAGGCCAACCTTGGAACCGAAGAAATCAGCTCGATCAAGGGCAGCGGGCGTGACGGCCGTATCACCAAGGAGGATGTGGCGGCACATATGAAAAGCAAGCCCTCATCGTCCCCCGCAGCTCCGTTATCCCCGCCGCCTTCCATTACGGCTGTGCCCGCGCTTGGCGGTAATCGGCCCGAGCAACGGGTGCCCATGTCGCGGTTACGGGCGCGCATCGCCGGGCGTCTCGTGCAGTCTCAATCCACCGCCGCGATACTGACCACATTCAACGAAGTCAATATGCAAGCGATCATGGACTTGCGCGCCCGCTATAGAGATAAATTCGAGAAAGAGTACGGCGTCAAGCTCGGCCTCACGTCGTTTTTTGTCAAGGCGGCGGTTGCTGCGCTGAAAAAATTCCCCATCGTCAACGCCTCGGTGGATGGAAACGATATCATCTACCACGGCTATTTCGATATTGGCATTGCCGTAAGCAGTCCGCGCGGCCTGGTGGTCCCTATCATTCGTGACGCCGATTCCTTAACGCAGGCCGGGATTGAACGGCAAATTGCCGATTTCGGCAAACGCGCCATGGATGGCAAGCTGACCATTGAAGAATTGACAGGTGGTACCTTCTCAATTACCAATGGCGGCGTATTCGGCTCGATGCTCTCCACACCCATCATTAACCCGCCGCAAAGCGCCATTCTTGGCATTCATGCGACAAAGGATCGCCCAGTGGCCGAAAATGGCCAGGTAGTGATTCGTCCGATGACCTACCTCGCTCTCTCTTACGATCACCGGATCATTGATGGGCGCGAAGCGGTACTTTCGCTGGTGGCAATGAAAGAGGCGCTGGAATATCCGATGAGTCCATTGCTGGAAGCCTGATACACCGGTAACGTTTCACTTTTGCGGAGCCGTATTTTTATGATTCATTTTTTTATAAAGTGCCAGCATGTCCCAATCTTTTGATGTAGCGGTAATCGGTGCCGGTCCCGGCGGTTATGTCGCGGCGATCCGTTGTGCCCAACTGGGCCTTAATACTGTTTGCATAGATGAGTGGAAGAATCCCCAAGGCAAAGCCAGCCTCGGCGGTACCTGCCTGAATGTCGGCTGCATTCCCTCCAAGGCGCTGCTGGAATCATCGGAGAATTACGAACGGGCCGCACATAAATTCGCAGCGCACGGGATCAAGGTGGAAGGCCTGTCCGTGGATGTTCCCACAATGATGTCCCGCAAGGATAAAATCGTCGCGGCCTTCACTGGCGGCGTTGCCATGCTGCTCAAGAAAAACAAGGTGACGTCGATGAATGGACGTGGCTCATTGCTCAAGAGCAGTAAATATGATGATGGCAACACGCTCTGGCAAATCGAAGTGAAAAATGGGGATAAGGTCGACACCGTCGAGGCGAAACATATCATCATCGCCACGGGTTCGACACCGCGCCAATTGCCGTTTGCGCCGGTGGACAATGAGCGGATACTGGACAATGCCGGCGCATTGGCGCTGACGGAAACACCAAAACGGCTGGGCGTGATTGGCGCGGGCGTGATCGGCCTGGAAATGGGCAGCGTGTGGCGGCGGCTCGGTTCGGAAGTCACCATCCTTGAAGCCCTACCCGGATTCCTTATGGCCGCCGACGAGCAAGTGGCAAAGGAAGCAAAAAAAATCTTTGCCAAAGAAACAGGGTTGGTAATACAAACAGGTATCAAGATCAGCGGGATCAAAACCGGGGAAGCCATCACGGTAGAATATGCTGACACCGAGGGCAAAACGCAACAACTCGAAATCGACAAACTAATCGTCGCGGTCGGCCGGGTTCCCAACACCACTGGCCTGGGCGCGGAAAATGTCGGGCTGAAAATGGATGGTCGCGGTTACATTGAGGTGGACAGCCATTGCCGCACCAATCTGCCGAACATATATGCCGTGGGTGACGTGGTACGCGGACCCATGCTGGCGCATAAGGCCTCCGAAGAAGGCGTCGCGGTAGCCGAAACCATCGCGGGTCAGGCGGGACATGTGAATCTCGACACCATTCCCTGGGTGATTTATACCTCACCGGAAATTGCCTGGGTGGGCAAGACCGAACAGGAATTGAAAACAGCGGGCATTCAGTATAAAGCGGGACAGTTTCCCTTCATGGCTAACGGACGCGCGCGCGCATTGGGCGAGACGGGCGGTTTCGTGAAAGTGTTGGCCGACGCGGACACCGACCGCATCCTTGGCATCCACATGATCGGCCCCTATGTCTCCGAAATGATCGCCGAAGCGGTGGTGGCAATGGAATTCGCGGCCAGCAGCGAGGATATCGCGCGCATCGTTCATGCCCATCCCTCGCTGTCGGAAGTCTTGCACGAAGCGGCGCTGGGAGTGGATAAACGGGCAATACATATATAAACTGGGCTGTGGGGCTGCATTCCCGCCGTCCAGGCCTTCACTTTCCTTCTCCCTTTGTGGCAGCGTAGCGACATCGAATTACCCAACTTGATCATTAACAAGTACTATTTTAACAGTGGACTCCGCATCGGATTTGTTCAGGGGCCTTTTAAATATTGCATAGCTACCGAATCTTTCAATGTTCTTCAGCAAGCCTGGTGTAGCTGCTTTGGGGTAAAATAGGTTTTTTACGGATTCCCTATGGCCAGCATCACCATTGCCCTTTCCAAGGGCCGCATTTTTGACGATACCGCGCCGCTATTGAAAGCTGCGGGCGTTGTCGCGCTGGACGACCCCGAGACGTCGCGTAAACTGATCCTCGCCACCAACCGCGATAACGTACGGCTTATCATCGTGCGCGCTTCGGATGTGCCGACTTATGTGCAATACGGGGCGGCGGATATGGGTATCGCCGGCAAGGATGTGTTGCTGGAACATGGTGGATCGGGGCTTTATCAGCCATTGGACTTGCATATTGCCCGCTGCCGCATGATGGTGGCGGTACGCGACGACTTCGATTACGAATCCGCTGTACGCCGGGGAGCGCGGCTGCGGGTCGCGACCAAGTACTTACATACGGCGCGTGAGCACTTCGCCGAAAAGGGTATGCATGTGGATCTCATCAAACTCTACGGCTCGATGGAGCTTGCGCCGCTGGTAGGGTTGGCGGAAGCCATTGTCGATCTGGTTTCCAGTGGGAATACGCTGAAGGCTAATCATCTTAAGGCGGTGGAAGAGATCATGCCCATCTCGGCCCGGCTGATCATCAACCAGGCGGCATTGAAACTAAAACGGACGACTATACAACCGATGCTGGATGCATTCTCAGCGGCAATCGCGCAATGTGAAGAAACAACGGCACAACCATAATTCCTTCCTATGATTCAGATCAAGAAATTATCTTCCACCGATGCCGGCTTCCATGCGGCGTTGGAGAAACTGCTGGCCTTTGAGGACGCGCACGATGCGGCGGTAGACGTGACAGTCGCCGGCATTCTCAAGGATATCAAAAAGCGTGGTGATGAAGCGCTGCTGGAATACACGCACCGCTTCGACCATCTGGACGCAAACTCGGTGGCGGAGCTTGAATTGCCCCGGAGCGCCTTGAAGCAAGCTCTGCAGGGTCTGCCCGCGAATCAACGTAATGCGCTGGAACAGGCTGCCGTACGGGTACGCGCCTACCACGAAAAGCAATTGGCCCAGTCCTGGAGTTATACGGAACCTGATGGTACGCTGCTGGGCCAGAAAATAACCCCTCTCAGTCGCGTCGGGTTATATGTTCCCGGTGGCAAGGCGTCCTATCCTTCGTCGGTGTTGATGAACGCGATTCCTGCCAAGGTGGCGGGGGTCAGCGAACTTATCATGGTGACACCCACTCCCGGTGGAGAAAAAAATAATCTGGTACTGGCTGCGGCCGCGATTTGCGAGGTGGACCGGTTGTTCACAATAGGTGGAGCCCAGGCTGTCGGCGCATTGGCCTACGGCACCGGAACTGTGCCGCGCGTGGACAAGATCGTCGGGCCAGGCAATGAGTATGTGGCGGCGGCCAAGCGCCGCGTATTTGGCGTGGTGGGCATCGATATGGTGGCGGGTCCATCCGAAATCCTGGTGATTTGCGATGGCAAGACCGATCCTGACTGGATTGCAATGGATCTGTTTTCGCAAGCAGAACATGATGAGCTGGCCCAGGCAATCCTGCTTTCTCCCGACGCTGCTTTTATCGACGCGGTGGCGGAAAGTATTGCACGGCAACTGGAAACAATGCCACGCAAGGCGGTTATCCGTGCTTCGCTGGAAAATCGCGGTGTCCTGATTCAGGTAAAAGACCTGGATGAAGCCTGTGCCATCGCGAATCACGTGGCACCGGAGCACCTGGAGTTATCAGTCGAACAGCCGGAAAAATGGGTGGATAAAATCAACCATGCCGGTGCGATTTTCCTGGGACGCTACACTTCCGAGGCACTTGGTGATTACTGCGCCGGCCCCAATCATGTGCTGCCTACTTCCCGTACCGCGCGCTTTTCGTCACCGTTGGGCGTGTATGATTTCCAGAAACGCAGCAGCCTCATCCAGGTGTCGGAGCAAGGCGCGGCAAAGCTCGGCGCGATTGCTTCAATCCTGGCCCATGGAGAGGGTCTGCAAGCCCATGCGATGTCGGCGGAATATCGATTCATGAACAGGACTGACATACAAGATTAAAAAATGTCCAGATCGCCTGATCAGGTTATCCGCCCCGAAATTCTCGCGCTGTCCGCCTATCACGTGCCACCTGCAAGCGGCATGGTGAAACTGGATGCGATGGAGAATCCCTACACGCTACCGCCGGAACTAAGGGAGGAAATCGCACAGCTTGCGGCCAGTGCACCGATCAATCGCTATCCCGATGCGGGTGCTGCTTCGCTCAAGGCCGCGCTGCGGGAAGCGCTGGCGATTCCCGACGGGATGGACATCATGCTGGGCAATGGTTCGGACGAGATCATCCAGATTATCGCCTTGGCCTTTGCCAGACCTGGAGCAATATTGATGAGTGTCGAGCCCGCATTCGTCATGTTCCGTATGATTGCCACTTTCACAGGAATGGGTTATGCGGGCGTGCCGCTGAGAGCCGATTTTTCACTCGATGTGGACGCGATGCTGACCGCCATCGCGCGGCAACAGCCAGCGGTTATTTTTATTGCTTATCCTAATAACCCCACTGGCAACCTGTTTGACGCCGACGCAGTCTCGCGTATTATTGAAGCTGCTCCCGGCGTAGTCGTGGTGGATGAAGCCTACCATGCTTTCGCCGATGCAAGTTTTATGGATAAACTGGTGCAGTACCCCAATCTACTGTTGATGCGCACCCTTTCCAAGCTGGGACTGGCTGGTTTAAGGTTGGGACTCCTGGCCGGAAGACCGGAATGGTTGAGTCAGCTTGAAAAGCTGCGTTTGCCGTATAATGCGGGAATCTTCACTCAGTTGATTGCGGAAAAAGTATTACAGTATCCTGGTATCCTGCTACAACAGGCCGAAGCGATCAAGACAGAACGGACGGTGATGAGTAAACGTCTGGTGGCGCTGGATGGTGTTGAGGTTTTTCCGACGGATGCGAATTTTATCCTGTTCCGCATGACCCAAGGGTATAAAGCCGGTAAAGTGTTTCAGGAGCTTAAAAAGCACGGCATCTTGATCAAGAATCTTGATGGTTCCCATCCGTTATTGAAAAACTGCCTGCGCGTGACAGTGGGAACACCTGCTGAAAACGTGCAATTTTTGGAAGCGCTACAGGCCTCGCTTAAGACAAGCCTCACTTAAGACAGCTCTCACTTAAGAACCCCAGCAACTAAATTACCCCCATGCGTCAGGCCCAAGTCACCCGTAATACCCTGGAAACCCAGATCAGCGTCAAAGTCGATCTGGATGGAACCGGCAAGGCAGTACTGAATACCGGTGTGCCATTTCTCGACCACATGCTGGATCAGGTGGCGCGTCATGGCATGATAGACTTGGAGATTGCCGCCAAGGGAGATCTGCACATCGACGCCCACCACACCGTGGAAGATATTGGCATCACCCTTGGACAGGCACTCGCACAGGCTATCGAGGACAAGAAAGGCTTGCGTCGTTACGGCCACGCTTATGTACCGCTGGACGAAGCATTGTCACGCGTGGTCGTGGATTTCTCGGGACGCCCCGGGCTGGAACTCAACATTGAGTTTGCCCGCGCACGCATCGGCGAATTTGACGTTGATTTGATAAATGAATTTTTCCAGGGCTTTGTCAACCATGCCATGGTGACGCTGCACATCGACAATCTATCGGGACGCAATGCCCATCATCAGGCGGAAACCGTATTTAAGGCGTTTGGCCGCGCGTTGCGCATGGCGATGGAACCCGATCCCCGTGCGGCAGGAATCATTCCATCCACCAAAGGCTCTTTGTAGCGTCCTCACTCCTTCTCATTGGCACGGTATGGGCACCACATGACTGATATTGCAATCGTTGATTACGGCATGGGTAACTTGCGCTCGGTGTCCAAAGCTCTGGAGCATGTAGCCCCGGATGCCTCCATTGTCATTACCGGCGACCCGGAGGTGGTACGGAAAGCCAATCGTGTGGTAGTGCCCGGTCAGGGTGCGATGCCCGACTGCCTGCGCGAACTGGATGCACGCGGATTGCGCGAAGCGGTGCTGGATGCCGCCATCAATAAACCGTTTCTCGGTATTTGCATAGGTCTGCAAATGTTGTTCGAAAGCAGCGAGGAAGGCAATGTAAAAGGTCTGGGTATTGTATCCGGCAAGGTATTGCGCTTTCCTCCCACGGCGATGGTGAGTGCAGATGGACAAAAACTCAAAGTGCCGCACATGGGCTGGAACCAGGTACATCAGGCTATCGATCACCCCTTGTGGGAAGGCATCCCCAACGACGCTCGCTTTTATTTTGTACACAGTTATTACGTCGAAACTGCCAGCCCGGAGCCGGCGGCGGCCTATAGTCTTTATCCTTTTGCGTTTACTTGCGCGGTGGCAAAAGATAATATCTTTGCGGTCCAGTTTCACCCGGAAAAAAGCCATGAGGCAGGGTTGACGCTGCTGCGTAACTTCGTGCAATGGGAACCCGCTTCACGCGCGGATAATCGGGCACGGACGTAAACCTTTCTCTACGAATATCAAACCAATCCTATATTTTTAAATCCTGATTCAAAATGCTTATCATTCCCGCAATAGATCTGAAAGATGGTCAGTGTGTACGCCTGAAACAAGGCGTAATGGAAGACGTCACAGTGTTCTCGGAAAATCCCGGCGCCATGGCCAGGCATTGGCTGGATCAGGGTGCGCGGCGACTGCATCTGGTGGATCTCAACGGTGCGTTTGCCGGCAGACCAAAGAATGAACTGGCCATTCGTGACATCGTCGAAGCCATCGGTGACGAGATCCCGACCCAGCTTGGCGGCGGCATACGCGATCTTGAAACTATCGAACGTTATCTCGACGATGGCATCACCTATATCATCATCGGCACCGCGGCGGTGAAGACGCCAGGGTTTCTGCATGACGCTTGTAACGCTTTTCCCGGTCATATCATGGTGGGGCTGGATGCCAAGGAGGGCAAGGTGGCCGTTAACGGCTGGTCCAAGGTCACCGGCCACGACGTGGTGGATCTTGCAAAAAAATTCGAGGATTATGGTGTCGAAGCGATCATCTACACGGATATCGGACGAGACGGCATGCTCAGCGGTGTCAATATCGAGGCCACGGTGGAACTCGCCCGGGCGCTCACTATTCCGGTCATTGCCAGTGGCGGCATCACCAATCTGGACGACATCAAAGCGCTCTGCGAGATTGAGCTGGAAGGTATCATGGGCGCAATCACGGGTCGCGCTATTTACGAAGGGGCTCTGGATTTCAAATCGGCACAAACGCTGGCGGATGATCTGAGTATAAGAATAAGGTCGGGCGATACGGCCTCTTCCTGATGAGACTTCAATAAATTACCGCCAAAACGGTAGGGCCAGGACAGGATCCTGGCTTCCATTTAACCGCACCTTCCGTATCTTGGTCTATTCCACACTATGGGTCTTGCCAAACGTATCATCCCCTGCCTTGACGTAACAAATGGACGCGTAGTCAAGGGCGTCAATTTTGTCGAACTCAGAGATGCGGGCGACCCCGTCGAGATATCGCGCCGTTACGACGAGCAGGGAGCAGATGAACTGACTTTTCTCGATATCACCGCCAGTTCTGATAATCGAGATTTGATTCTGCATATTATTGAAGAAGTCGCGGCCCAGGTATTCATTCCGTTAACCGTGGGCGGCGGGGTTCGTCAGGTGGAAGATGTTCGCAGGCTATTGAATGCCGGAGCCGATAAAGTCAGTATCAATACCTCTGCTGTGCAGAATCCCCAATTGGTGGCGGATGCTGCGGGCCGTTATGGCTCCCAGTGCATTGTAGTGGCGATAGATGCCAAACGGGTAAGCGGCATTGACGCTAATACCCCACAGTGGGAAGTATTCACCCACGGAGGACGTAAAGCTACCGGTCTGAATGTCATTGAATGGGCGAAAAAAATGCAATTACTGGGTGCGGGTGAGATATTGCTCACCAGCATGAATAAGGATGGTACCCGCGACGGGTTTGATCTGGCGCTTACTCGGGCGGTTTCGGATGCGGTGGATGTGCCGGTGATCGCAAGCGGCGGCGTAGGTAATCTGCATCATCTGGTGGAAGGAGTCCTGGAGGGCCACGCCGATGCCGTACTGGCCGCGAGTATTTTCCACTATGGCGAGTACACCGTGCGCCAGGCCAAAGCGTATATGGCGCAGCACGGTATTGAAGTACGGCTGTAATGGTAGAATGAAAATTCAATAATTTCCCAAGCATATCCATGTCAGACAATTGGCTCAACAAAGTAAACTGGTCCGAGGATGGGTTGGTGCAGGTAGTGACGCAGGAAGCCCGCAGCAATACGGTGCTGATGGTCGCATGGATGAATCGCGAGGCGCTGAAACTCACTGTGCAAACCAACGAGGCACATTATTGGTCACGTTCCCGTAAGAAACTCTGGCATAAAGGTGAAGAATCAGGGCATGTCCAAAAGGTGAAGGAAATCCGTCTGGATTGTGATGAGGATGTTCTGTTGCTGACAGTGGAACAAGTGGGCGGGATAGCCTGTCATACTGGCAGACATAATTGCTTTTTCAATAAGCTGGACAATGGTCAGTGGGTGGTAGTTTCGCCAGTGATTAAAAGTCCTGAAGAGATCTATAAGAAATGACCGACCCAGCTATTCTTGATCGCCTGGCTGCAACTATCGAAGCCCGTAAGAGCGCCGACCCCTCGGCTTCTTATGTAGCGAGACTGCTGCACGAGGGAGAGGACAAGATCCTCAGAAAAGTTGCGGAGGAGGCGGTAGAAATTCTGTTAGCCTCAAAAGACGGGGATAAGCAGCATATTGCGCGTGAGACGGCGGACCTGTGGTTCCACTGCCTGGTGTTGCTGGCTCATCATGGCTTGGGACCGGACGATGTATTGAATGAATTGCTACGCCGGGAGGGAACCTCGGGGATAGATGAAAAAGCGTTACGGAAAATGGGGTAAATATGGAAAACTGTATTTTCTGCAAAATCGTACAGGGAGAGATCCCCAGTAAGAAAGTGTACGAGGATGCCGATGTCTTCGCGTTTCACGACATCCATCCTGCGGCACCGGTACATTTTATGCTGATTCCCAAATTGCATATCAATTCGCTTGCCAGCGTCGAAGACAAGCACCGCGATTTACTGGGTGACATGATGGTGCTGATACCCCGGCTGGCGAAGGAGCAGGGATGCACCGATGGCTTTCGTACGGTAATCAACACCGGGCGCGTGGGGGGGCAGGAGGTTTACCATTTGCATATTCACGTCATAGGCGGCAGGGATCGCTTGCCTGTCATGATTCCTCACCCGGGATAAAGGAGTAAATGATGGGATCATTCAGTATCTGGCACTGGCTGGTCGTTCTGATAATTGTTGTTCTGGTATTCGGCACCCGGAAACTTCGCAATCTCGGGAGTGATCTGGGCGGCGCCGTAAAAGGCTTCAAGGAAGGAATGAAAAATGCTGACGGAGAGGAAATATCGCCACCACCCCAGCAAGCCGGCGGGCAAACCATTGAAGGCGAGATCAAGGACAAGACGCAAACAAAACTGTGACACGTGATCAGCAAAAGCAAAGGGATCGAGCATGACCGGATAGGTGTTTAATCGCTGCCTGCTATGTCTCACCGGTGATTCTCACAAAAAATGTTCGATATCAGTTTCACAGAGATTCTTGTTATAGCCGTTGTGGCACTGGTCGTCCTCGGCCCGGAAAGACTGCCCCAGGTGGCGCGTACTTTGGGACATCTGTTCGGGCGGGCTCAGCGTTATGTCAATAACGTCAAGAACGACATTCAGCAAGAAATGGAATTGGAAGAACTGAAGAAATTTAAAACTTCGGTACAGGAGGCTGCCCGCTCCATTGAGAATACGGTACGAACAGAAATAAACCAGTTTCAGGACATCGCGGCGGGCACAAAATCCGTCACTGCAACAGATCCCGTACTACCCGCCGAGAATATGGAGAAGACTGCTTCCTCATTCGACCCTCCCGCAGCTCCAGGCAACTCCATTCAACCGCCAGGCGGATCAAAGCCGGATTCGAATGATACGACTGGAATAGAGACGCACCGTTAGGCAATCAGCGTGAGAAATCAAAAAGGCGACGGGGCAAATGGTTGGCTCCCTTCGCAAGACGCCTGAAAAGAAAGACCATCCCCCAAAGCCATTGTTGTGTTCCTTCGGCAATCCCGAAGACCTGTTCAGAGAATCTTTATTAACCAGCGCGGCAAATACACATACCCGGCTGAGCCGGGACGGTATACTAGCGGTCTGTGGGACTTAACGAATCGAAGCAAAGATGGCTGGGCGAGGATAGATTTTGAAGCCAATAATTGTTCTTATTGGCTGAAAAAACAGCAAAATATGGAACGGCCAGAGCTCTTACAACTGGCTTTCCCAGCCGATTTCCCTCAGTCCAACAGGCTACCAGGACAGTTATTCTACCCACCCCTTTTCACCGCACAGCATGAATGTCGACGAAACATTTATTTCGCATCTTGTGGAATTGCGCGCCAGGCTGCTGCGCATATTCGGCGGATTGATACTCGGTTTTTTACCCTGCGCCTATTACGCACGGGAACTCTACTCGTTGCTGGCGCAGCCTTTGCTGGAAAAACTTCCACAAGGCGGGCAGATGATCGCCACCGAAGTTGTCACACCTTTTTTTGTGCCAATGAAGGTTGCCATGATGGCGGCTTTTATTATAACTCTGCCTCATACGCTCTATCAGGTGTGGGCATTTGTTGCGCCGGGATTGTATTCTCACGAAAAAAAACTGGTATTGCCACTGGTGTTTGTCAGCAGTTTTCTGTTTATTTGCGGTATGGCATTTGCTTACTTTGCGGCCCTGCCCCTGGTATTTGAATTCATCACCCATTTCGCACCACAAGGTGTGGCGGTGATGACTGATATCGGCAAGTATCTCGACTTTGTTCTAACGATGTTCATTGCCTTCGGTATAACGTTCGAAGTACCGATATTTGTGGTGATACTGGTCCGCATGGGAATCGTTTCAATCGAGAAGCTAAAAGAGGTACGGCGGTATGTTCTTGTTGGCGCATTCGTGGTCGGCGCGATATTCACGCCGCCCGACGTGGTTTCTCAATTTATGCTGGCCGTACCGCTTTATCTACTCTACGAACTGGGCATACTGGTAGCAGGTTTCGTTACCCATCCGGCTTCAGGGTCGGCATTAATCTATCACCCGAATGACCAATCAGACAGCATGAAAGCCCAGGGGGAAAACCAGGAAGAGAAAAACGGTTGAATCCCGCAATTCATGCACGAACATCTTTTTTATTAATCAGTCGAATATTTCACAAGATTTATTCCATCCCATCCGGGTCCTGATACTGATCCTGGGGCATCGGCTTGGGCCGCTTACCAACGCTAATCTTGAGAGACTTCTCCGTCTGGTTGCGCATTACCGCAATATTGGCAGTTTTTCCTGGTGGCAATGCCGCGATCAGATCGAGCATTACGGATGAATCAGTGACCGCTTTGCCATCCACCGCCACAAGTATATCTCCAGGCTTCACCCCAGCCTGATCCGCGGGCCCATTCTTGAGAACCCCCGCGATTAACGCGCCATTGGTGTTGGGGCGCTTGAATGACTCCGCCAATTCCGGTGTCAAATCTTGTACCTCCACACCGATCCAGCCTCGTGTTACGCCGCCCGTCTGAATGATCTGTTCCATTATTTGCCTGGCCACCTTGGTTGTAATGGCAAAGCCTATACCGAGTGATCCACCCGTGCGGGAGACAATCGCGGTATTGATACCGATCAGGTTGCCTGCGGTATCCACCAGCGCACCACCTGAATTCCCGGGATTGATAGCGGCATCGGTCTGGATGAAATTTTCAAAGGTGTTGATGCCCAGATGAGATCGCCCCAGCGCGCTGATGATACCCATGGTCACCGTCTGCCCCACGCCAAAAGGATTACCGATGGCAAGTACGATATCGCCCACCTTGGCATGGTCGGAGTGCCCGAAAGTCATCGTAGGCAGCGCTTCCATATCCACCTTTACGACAGCAAGGTCGGTTTCCGGATCCGAGCCGATGACACGCGCTTTCGCCTTCCTGCCATCAGCCAGCGCAATCTCGATCTCGTCCGCCGCTTCTATGACATGATGATTGGTAAGAATATAGCCTTCAGGACTGACTATTACACCGGAGCCGAGACTTGATGCACGCCGGCTTTGGGACTCGAAGCGATCACCAAAGAAGCGCCGGAACCTGGGATCTTCCATCAGTGGATGAGGAGATACCTTAATCTCCTTGCTGGTAAAAACATTCACTACTGAAGGCATGGCGATTTGGGCGGCCTCGCTGAAACTGCTGAATTTGGATCCTTCCCTGGGTACCCCATCGGAAGCGGCCTCCTTGATGGTTATCGTGGCGCCACGCTGCTGACTCCATGGCAAGAGTTCGGGCCGCAAGGTAGAAACGACGAACAACGCCGCAAGGACTATCGTTGCCGTTTGTGCGAAAATCAACCAGAGTTTGAGCATTTTTTAGGGTGCGGATTCTGAGATCAGGATAAATGGGATAAAGACCAGGAAATATCAATGCAATTGGATGAGCTCGAAACCTATTTGAACCAACTTCTGGATGTTGCCCGTTTTCGCGATTATTGCCCAAATGGACTGCAAGTGGAAGGCCGAAGTGAAGTACGCAAGCTGGTCAGCGGTGTAACGGCCTCGTTCGATCTCCTGCAAGCGGCTGTAGCAGCCGGAGCCGACGCGGTGCTGGTACATCACGGTTATTTCTGGCGCGGTGAGGATCAATGCCTGATCGGGATGAAACATCGCCGTATTGCGCTGCTGATGGCGCACCATATCAGCCTGCTCGCATATCATCTGCCGCTGGATGCGAACCCGGAATTCGGCAACAACACCCAGCTCGCCCGCAGAATGGGTTTCGTCGAAACCGGCCGTTTCGGCGAGCAAAATATCGCCATGCAAGGTAATTTGTTGTCAGGAGCATCCACCCTGCAAGAACTGCGGCTCAATATCGAATCTACCCTGTCTCGAAAACCTCTGGTAATCGGGGATGATGCAAAATGGATACAACGTGTCGCCTGGTGCACGGGTGGCGCCCAGGATTATTTCGATGAAGCCATCCGTCTGGGAGTGGACGCGTTTCTTACAGGAGAAATTTCCGAGCGGAACGTGCATGCCGCACGCGAATCCGGCGTGGCATTTATTGCCGCGGGGCATCATGCCACCGAGCGTTACGGCGTACAGGAATTGGGGGAGCTGATATCCCGGAAGTTTGGCGTTTCGCATCAATTCATTGATATAGACAGTCCGGTGTAAAACATGGCGCTCTGAATACTATGCAGGCTCCTATCCATAACCTCTAATTATGCGCGTCGCCGAATGATGTTATCGCTCGATTTCTGCATGCCGTTTTCTTGACACACCATGGCTCCCGGGTTAGGCTAAACAGAAATCTTGGGTTATAATCAGGGTCATTATGGAAATCAGGGTAGACCTTTTTGTCTGATGGCGGAATAGTCTAGACGGATCAGGTTAATACCGCGGTCCAAACGATAGTAGCATCAAAAAAACAATTAATACGGATAAGGAGAAGAGAGATGGTTGTCAAGCTTGGGCTGAGGCTCATAACGCTGACATGCGGGGCGCTGCTGGCGGCGTCTTCATGGGCGAACTTTCCCAGCGTCCCGAAGGAGATGTACAAAGCGCTGAACCTGGAACAAACGGCCACGCCCAAGGAACTGCATGAAGCGGTGACCAAGCGCTACAAGGACCCGGCACAAGGGGCGGGACGTGGGACGTTGGCGCAGTACTGGGAACCGGTACCGTACAGCATGTACATGGACCCGGCCTCATTCTACAAGCCACCGACCTCGATGAAGGAAGTGGCGGAGCGCCAGGAATGCGTCAAGTGTCACACGGACGAATCGCCGGTGTGGGTGAATGCGTGGAAGAAGAGCACGCATGCCAACCTGGACAAAGTGCGCAACCTCAAGCCGGACAGCCCGATCTACTACAAGAAAGCCAAGCTGGAAGACGTGGAGAAGAACCTGCGCTCCATGGGACGGCTGGGCGCGACCGAGAAGCTGAAGGAAGTGGGCTGTATTGACTGTCACGTCGACATCAACACCAAGAAAAAAGCCGACCACATGACTGAGCTGCGCATGCCCACGGCTGACGTCTGCGGCACCTGCCACCTGCAGGAATTTGCCGAACGCGAATCCGAGCGCGACACCATGATCTGGCCGAACAAGCAATGGCCGTCGGGACGGCCCTCGCACGCGCTGGACTGGAAAGCCAACGTAGAAGTTGCGGTATTTGCCGCCATGCCGCAGCGCGAGATCGCTGAAGGCTGCAGCATGTGCCACACCAACCAGAACAAATGCGACTCCTGCCACACCCGTCACGAATTCTCCGCGGCCGAATCGCGCAAGCCCGAAGCGTGCGCCACCTGCCACAGCGGGGTTGACCACAACAACTGGGAAGCTTACTCCATGAGTAAGCACGGCAAGATCGTCACCATGATGGGCGACAAATGGAACTGGGAAGTCTCACTCAAGGACGCCTACTCCAAGGGCGGCCAGACCGCCCCGACCTGCGCGGGCTGCCACTTCGAATATGAAGGCAAATACAGCCACAACGTCACCCGCAAGATACGCTGGGCCAACTACCCTGCCGTACCTGGCATCGCCGAGAACATCAACAGCGAATGGTCGGAAGCGCGCCTGGACTCCTGGGTCAAGACCTGCACCTCCTGCCACTCCGAGCGTTTTGCCCGCTCCTACCTGGAATTCATGGACAAAGGCACCCTGCACGGCCTGGCCAAATTCAAGGAAGCGCACAACGTCGCCGAGCAACTCTACAAGGATGGCCTGCTCACCGGGCAGAAGACCAACCGTCCGGCGCCGATGGCACCGGATAAGGAAATGTTCGCCGGCTTCACCCAGCTCTACTGGTCCAAGGACAACAACCCCGCGGCGATCGAACTGAAAGCGCTGGAAATGGGAGAAAACGACCTGCCCAAACTGCACGTCGGCCTGGCCCACGTCAACCCGGGCGGCTGGACCTACACCGAAGGCTGGGGACCGATGAACCGCGCCTACGTCGAAATCATGGACGAAAACACCAAGATACGCGAAATGGCGGCACTGCAGGCACGGGTAGCCAAAATGGAATCGAAACGCACCAGCCTGCTGGATCTTGACAGCAAGGACGACAAGCTCTCGCTGGGCGGTCTGGGCGGCGGCATGCTGCTGGCCGGCACCCTCGCGCTGGCTGGCTGGCGCCGGCGCGAGAAAAGCGGGCATTGACCGCCTCCTCCGCCACAACCCCCTCCCCCGCAGCACGGGGAGGGCTGGGAACTAAACTCCTCCCGTCACTGGGCATCCTCCTGGTGACGGGAGGTTTACTTTTACTCATCTGGTTTGCCTGGCTCTGGTTCAACCCGGCGCCCGCACCCTACCGCTACACCCTGGTCAAGGAAGGAGCTAGCACCCAATTTGGCCCGCTGGGCCTCGATGCCTGGCCGGACCTCACCGTCGCCCAATATGAAATCCACGCCGACGGCGTGAACGATCCCATCGCCCTGGCCACCACCGCCCGGCGCGGTGCGACCCCGCCCATCCTCATCAGCTGGGAGAACCGCAGCAGCGAACTGCTCATCTCCCTCGACAGCAAACTCAATGAACTGACCGCGCTGGCTGCCGCCATCGACAAGTATGCGGCCAAGGACGCGCGCATCCTGGCGTGGTGGGACACCTCGCGCCAGATCAAACTGCTGGCCGGGCGCGACACCCTGTTTACCCGGCACCTGGGCGAACCCCTCATCCTCCCCTTGCCCTGGCAGGCCTACAGCGACGCCGTCCGTCACTACGAAGACCAATTCTGGGGCGCCCCGGCCTCGGCTGACGAACAGCGTAACTTCCAGCACTTCGTCGACGCCCTCATCGCCGAGCCCGTCAAGGGCGCCGCCCTCCTGCGCCAACTGGCCGGCCTGCAGGACAGCGCGGGCAAGACCCCGGACCAGGCCCCCTCGGAAGCCTACATCGTCATCCACGTCACCGACCTCTATAAACTGGGACTGATGCGCCCCGAGCAATTCGACATCACCTACAAGCACTTCCCCATGGAAGGCAACATGCACGGCATGATCGGCTACCTCAAGAAATGGATGCAGGAAAACAACTTCGCCACCTACACCCTGCAATCCCTCTCCGACAGCATGGTGCGCGGCTACTTCCTGCGCGACGAAAAAAGCAGCCACAGCCTCCTGGCGCAGATGCTGCCCTTCACCAACTCCATGCCGCTGGACCTGACCGTCCTGCAACTCATCTACCAGCAGGGCGGCTACTGGGTCTACAAAATCCCCTCCGCCGCGGACGCCGCGGCGGCACCCTCCACTCCCGCCCCCGCTGACGCCGCCGGCGCCCACACCGCTCCCCACTCTGACACCGCCCCCGCCCCGGCCGCTCCCGCCCCGGCCGCTCCCGCCCCCGCCTCCTGAGGCGGGCCAGGCTGGTTGACCGAGGGCGCACGCGCGGCGGTACCAGTGGTACCACAAAGAGTGATGGTACTGGTGCTACCCGTTTAGCGCAACCAGCGATACAGTACCGGCATAATTGGGTTTTATACATATAACAACGATCAACGGATATATTTGCCCGAAGGAGAAGACCATGCGCCATTCCCTGACACTTGCCCTCGCCGCTGCCGCCATGTTTGCGCTGCTATCCGGCAGCGCCTCCGCACAATCATTTGAAGGCCGCAAGAAGTGCAGTTCCTGTCACAAGAGCCAGGCCGAATCATGGAGCCAGACGGCGCACGCCAAGGCCATGGACTCGCTCAAGCCCAACACCAAGGCTGAGGCCAAGAAAAAGGCCAAGCTCGACCCCAAGAAGGACTACACCAAGGACAAGGACTGCGTAGGCTGTCACGTCGACGGCTGGGGCAAGGAAGGCGGCTACACGGTTGAGGACCCCAGCAAATTCACCAGCGGCGTCGGCTGCGAATCCTGCCACGGCCCGGGCGCCAAGTATCGCGGCATCCACCGCAAGGCGGGAGCGGCCTACGAGAAATCGAAGAAGACCGCGCCGCGTTCGACCCTGGCGGAAGCGGGACAGGACTTCGCCTTTGAAGAATCCTGCAACGCCTGCCACCTGAACTATGAAGGCTCGGGCTGGAAGGGTACCAAGAAGCCCTACACCCCGTTCACCCCGCAAGTGGACAAGAAATACACCTTCAACTTCGACAAATACGTCAAGGACGTCAAAGCCATGCACGAGCACTACAAACTGGACGGCACCTTCGAAGGCGATCCGAAGTTCAAGTTCCATGACGACTTCCAGTCCACGGCCAAGGTCGGCGAGAAAGGCTCGGAGGACTGATGGGAATACGCGCGGGCGGCACCCTGCTCACGGGTGCCTTGCTGGGGGTAGTCATGGTAGCGGTGGTATTCGGCGGCGAGGCCGCCGTCTCCACCACCGAATTCTGCACCAGCTGTCACTCCATGTCCTATCCGGCGGAGGAGCTCAAGACCTCCTCGCACTATGGCGCCCTGGGCGCCAACCCGGGCTGCAAGGATTGCCACATCCCGCAGGGCTTCAAGAACTTCCACCTGGCGGTGGCGACGCACGTGGTGGATGGGGCGCGCGAACTGTACCTGGAATTTGCCAACGACTACTCCACGCTGGAGAAATTCAACGAGCGCAGGCTGATCATGGCGCACGATGCGCGCATGAACCTGAAGAAGTGGGACAGCAACACCTGCCGCGAATGCCACAAGAACCCGCAGCCGCCGGGGGCTGATGCCAAGGCCGCGCACAAGAAGATGGAGACCGAAGGGGCCACCTGTATCGACTGCCATCAGAACCTGGTGCACAAGGAAGTCGCCGAGACCGACCTCAATGCCAGCCGCAAGGAAGGCAAAATGGTCCTCAAGCCTGAAAAGAAGGATAAGGACGACGAGGAGGAGGAAGAAGAGGAGGGATGATTATCTGGGAATTCGCTGGTTTCCGGGGAAGGAGCATATTTTAGTTAGTACCTCCCCTATCCTATGTTGCTGATCATGTCAGCACGCGGAAAGAGATCGGCATTCCCTCCATATCGGATTATAAAGATACGATACAGCGTACAGGCGTGCCGGCAGAAAAAAATATGGCAATTCCCATTGTACTTGATCACAGCAGCCCGCAGTCGCTGCAAGGGCAGATTTTTGAACAATTACGCCATCTGATTCTCGGCGGGAAACTAAAACCTGGCACTCCTATACCCGCCAGCCGTGTGCTTGCCGAGCAACTGGGTACTTCCCGAAATACCGTCCTCCTTGTCTATGATCGTCTAATGGCTGAAGGCTATCTTCAGGCCCGAAAAGCGATTGGAACGTACGTAAACCTCGAACTGCCTGAAACCTGTCTCGCTGCAACCCGCAGAATTGCCACCTCAATTCCTGTTCAAGGGGAGGTGGTAAGGCAGCCCATAATTCCCTTTACCGGACAGCGGCGGGTGGGAAACGATACTCGACATCTGGACTTTGATTTTTTTCCGGATCGTACCGATCTTGATTTATTCCCCCAAAAGATATGGCGTCGCTTTATCAACAGGACACTGACCTCGTCCAGTACCCATTTTACCGAATGCGGTGATCCGGGTGGGTTGCTCCAATTACGGGAAGTCGTCGCGGATCATCTTGGAATAGCGCGTGGAATTAGCGTCTCATCTGACCAGGTCATTATTACTGCCGGCTCTCAGGAGGGATTGAACCTGGCGGCTCGTCTCTTGATCAAGGATGGGACATTGGTTGCCACGGAGAATCCCTGCTATGAGGGAGCTGCACTTCTTTTCCAGAGCTACTATGCGAAATTAGTTCCCGTGCCCGTAGATGAAGCTGGATTGGATGTAGAGCGATTGCCGAAAGAGGGCGTAATGCTTCTGTATGTTACCCCGTCGCATCAGTATCCGCTCGGCTTTACATTGCCGATTGAGCGCCGCTTGAAACTGCTTGACTGGGCTCGGCGTTGCGGGGCATACATTATTGAGGATGACTACGACTCGGATTTTCGATATCGTGGCTCCCCTTTAACGGCGCTTATGGGTCTCGATGACTATGGTTGCGTCATGTATCTGGGGACTTTTTCCAAATCCATGGGCGCGGGGTTGCGCCTGGGTTACTTGGTGGTACCTAAGGCGTTGATACATGCGGCGCGCTCGGCCAAGGCGCTACTGAACAACGGACATGCGTGGCTCGACCAGGCAACGATGGCTGAATTCATCCGAAGCGGCGCCTATGGCAATCACCTGAGGCGGATGCGTCACGTTTATTGCAAGCGTCGTGATTGCCTCATCGAAGCCCTGCGACAGCATTTTGGTACGGTCCAACTTTCCGGACTGGAAAGCGGCCTCCATCTGGCATGGCATCTACCAAAGAATTATCCTGATGCCCCTCAACTCCAAGCACTTGCGCTCCGTCATGGGGTAGGTATTTATGCCATTGGGCCCGGCACCGCCTATGACTATGGAAAATGTGACTACAGCGCTCGTACACTGATACTTGGCTTCTCATCTCTTAACGAATACCAGATCAGGGCAGGTATTCGGCGAATTGCTGATGCATTTGCAGGTCTGCCAACAGTCAATGAGTGATACCTGCAATTCTCGCATTCCGCTTTAATAAATCCTTGGAACCACTCTGTTGAGAATTGGCCCGCAATTGCGGGCCAATTCTCAACAGGCATGCTTCAGTAAACCGGTAACCGCTCAAGCGGCCAAATGAATAAAAAGATGAGGAGATTCCAATTCCCTTCTGCGCGTATGGCTGGTCGACAAACGCACATTAAAAAAACCGGCCCGCCGTCTAACGACGGCGGGCCGGTTGTCATGCTTTGGTTGCTTAGAGCTTGGTGAAGACCGGTATCACTGCGCCGGCGATGCTGTTGATGTTGCGATCACCTGCATCGCTCCATGTCATCAGCAATCCGCCAAAACGGCTTTCCGGATCTCCCAGCAGCGCCATCAGCCGCTGCACTTCCCACAGCGCGTCCTTGGCTTCCATCTTGACTTCACGCGTCTCGCCAGGCTGGATCGGCGCGTCGTTGTCCATCGACAGGCCCGTGGCTACCAGTTCTTTCGGGTAGTTGCGGTCCAGGTGCTTGAGGCCCACCTTGTTGATGAAACGTACACCCGCGGTGGTGAATTCGCCTATGCGATAAGCGGTGTCGCCACTGTTGGTGATGTTCATGGTCACGCGCAGCGCCCGGCCCGGTACGTCATAGTTGGCGTGGGTCACTTTGATCGCGATGGGGTTGGGTTTCACCGGCATCGGTTGCACTTTCGATTCGCCCGCTTGAATAGGCACCGTGTACGGGTGTTTGGTTTCCGTATAGCGGTAGCCGCCCCAGACGATGCCGAAGGTGGCGATCAATACGATCCAGGCAACCTTTTTGTCCATCGGGTCCAGCAGCAGTTCGTCTCCATAGGCCAGCAGTACCCGGCTACGCGGTAAGAACATGGGCCGCGCAACGTAGTAGCCAATCCAGAAGATGCCCAGGCCCAGCCACAGCAGGTGCCAGAAGACGCCGTTGTTGTAGTTGAAGGTCTCGGTGTCGATGGTCTCGCCCGTCAGCAGTTTGACCGGGTTGGTGAAGTCATCCCAGCTGCCGGTGATGTTCATCCAGGCGGCAGGGCCGGCAATCGGGCCTGCGTCCTTGATGTTGACCATGGCGTGCATGTGATGGCGACCCGGGATGCGGGCTTTCAGCTTGACTTCAAAGGCGTAGTCGCGGCCAATTTCCAGCGGGCCCGAGATGTAGGTCGGTTCGCCGTTCAGCTTGGTGGAGAGCCGTACGAACACCGGGCTGGGGCTGCCAACGTTGAAGAACGCGCGTCCCGGTTTGCCCACCGCACGCGGCCAGTCTTCGGCCAGGTGGAATTTGCCGGTCATGGTGGCAAAGTCGTTGACTTTGGTGGTGTCAGGGCCCCATTTCATGTCGTACCATTGGATGGTACGCATGCGCAGGAACGGTTCTTGCGAGCGTTCGCCATGCGCTGCCGCCGGCGAGATGTCAAGCGTGCTCAGCGCCAGTGTGGCCATGCCGTAGAGGCCAACGACCCCTAGTTTGAACAGGTTTTTTGCGTTCATTATTTGATCCCCTCCGGAAACCCTTCTTCGCCATAGGCGGTAACGTCGTTTTTCATGGTGACCCGGCCGCGAGGACCTTTGACGTAGTAGAACGCGGTGCAGTAGAGTTTGCCAAAGTACCACCAGACGCAGAACATGAGCATGGAGACGAACGCGGAGAAGAAGGCCGCAATCACGGTGGTGTGGCCACCAAAGGTGCGTAGTGAGCCTTGTTCGATCAGCCGTACGTATTCCGGGGTGCCCGTGCGGACATACAGGAAGCCGGTGTAGTCAGCCAGGGACAGGAGAACGCCTTCGGCTACCAGCGGCAGGTGCGTCGGTCCGAATATCGGCCAGTTGCCCGGGTAGAACAAGAGTCCAAACGCGCCGCCGCCGACCAGTGCCGTGATCATCCAGTTGCGGGTGAGCAGCATGACGGTGTCCATGACCAAAGCGCCCGGTATCATGGTGGAGGGCAGTACGAAGTTGATCGGGTAGTGCGACCACCAGTAGAAGCCCCAGAAGCGGGTCAGCCATTCGCCGGTCAGCAGGCACACGATACACAGTGTCGCGCCAAACGGCAGGCGGTAGTTGACCCACAGGTAGTACATGATGGTGGCGCAGTAGGTGATGCCCACGATCGGGGTGACCACCGGCCACCATTGGCGGTCTTTCCAGTCAAGCCAGAAGTCCCAGTCGCCTGCCAGCAGCATGAAGTGCATGTGGTAGGTGCCTACCAGCAGTATGCATAAAATCGGGAAATAGACTGCGTCTATCATCCTCGACATCTTTACCGCTTCCGGCGGCATCTTGGCCGCCTTTAATATTTCGTCTGTTCTGCTCATCGTGCCCTCCCCTCAAATATGTACGATCTTTAACGTGAAAAATGGGTGCCGCTGCTGCTCAATCCTGGTGCCACTCGAGTGCCGTGGCACGCTGTTTGTGATCCGCCTTCTGTCTTCCGGGTGCCTTTTCCGGTCTTCGCCGCAGGTTCGAAGGTGTTTGGCCGGTGCTGCCCCCCGCTCTCCGGTGTTGCGGGAGCGGGCGGCCGCCCGGCCAGGTCTGTCAGGATCTGCCGCTTACGGGACGATCCGGTTGTTGAGGATGACTTTGCTCTGTCCGTTCCAGATGACGTCGGTCAGGTTGGAGTAGCGGGTGATGATCTGTGCCGCGATGCCGCCGGCAAACAGGCCCGACCAGCCCAGTATCACAAAGCCCCAGTGCAGCGGTGCGCTAAATAGTTCTTCCATGAACCAGAAGGCATGGCCCCATTCGTTCAGGCCTACGTTCGGCAGGATCATGAGCGGGCCGGCAATGGCCATCACCAGCGGGAACGAGGTCCCACGGGCGTACAGCGGCAGACGCGTCATGGCATACAGGTAGCTGGCCACGCCACAGACGATGTACATCGGGAAGGAACCATAGAACACTACCACATGGCTCGGGGTGAAGCTGGTGTCGCGGATGATGACCTGGTGCCAGGAGGCGTCTTGCTCGGTGAAGAAGCTGCCGCCCCAGTACACGCCAAACAGGTATACGCCCAGCCACATCATCCAGTAGAAGTAACGCTTGACTTCCAGCTTGGGGTCCAGGTTGTCCAGGTTGGTGTCGCGTGTCTTCCAGATCCAGCCCCAGGTGACCAGCGCAAAGATCGGCATGACGATCATGTGCACCCGCCACAGTCCCATCCATACCTTCTCGAATTCCGGCTCCATCGAGTCCATGCCGTGCGAGTAGGCAAACGTCCGCTGAAACCAGATCCAGAATATCGCTACTCCCAGCATGGTGATCAGCCCAAATTTGTACCACCTTGAGTCGTACCACAGCGACATGTCGTAGTCGCGTCCGCTCGACCCCGCATGGCTGCCTGATGTTCCCAGTGTTGTTGCCATTTCTTTTATCTCCTCTTACGTTAATCAAGTACCCGCTGCTGCTCTATGCTTTCGCTGACGCCGCTCCCCCCGTCTCCTTCCTTACAAGAAGATATACGAAGACAGAATGCGTCGCCGCCATATTACTAAACCATTACATACCCACAACCCCGTAAAGACTATCCCCGAAGATGCGCCAAGTCAAGCAGTTTGTCGGACAGGCAACGGCTGAATCCCCACCCGTCTATCCATCCGGCTCTTGCTTTTTTACGGTTGAGTGTATTTCCGCTTTCATCTACTTTTGGGGATAGGATTTATAGCACATATCATTTCCACAGAAAGGTCATTTTTTGAGAATATTGCTGCTTCATGAGCCCAGAATGGAGCTCGGGATGAATTTCGCTCTAAAGAACTCTATCAGGCGTGAACGTCTCCGAAAAGTGATTATCTGAATCTATCTGCCGCCTGATTCTGTGCTTCCATTCACTTTTCCAGGAGGCAGGTATGCCATTCATGCCACTGTTTGAATATACTGATACTATGAATACGGATTGATTGCCTTAATCCTGCGATACCATTCAGCTGTTTATTCTGGAATCGATGAACCAAGAACCTATCTTCCAGGCCTATCGTGGCCGGTTTGCTCCATCTCCCACTGGACCGCTGCATTTTGGTTCCCTTGTTGCCGCGGTGGGCAGTTATCTGGAGGCGAGATCCCGTCACGGTGAATGGCTGGTCAGAATTGAAAATCTGGATCCATCACGCGAGATTCCCGGGGCCTCGAAAGAGATTCTGAGCACACTTGAAATATTAGGAATGGAATGGGATGGTGAGGTGGTCTATCAAAGCCGGCGAAACGAAGCTTATCAGGCTGCACTCATTCTACTCAAAAATAAAAATCTGATTTACCCCTGCGTCTGTAGTCGCAAAGAAATCGCCGACTCCAGCATTACGGGTATAGACGGTCCAATTTATCCCCGCACCTGCCACCGTGGTTTGCCTGACACGGAGCGGCTTCAAGCATTGAGGGTGCGAACTGATAACAACCCGATTGAAATTAAGGATGTGTTACGAGGCCTGGTTCGGCAACGGCTGGAAAGTGATATTGGCGATTTCGTACTGCGCCGGGCTGACGGCATTTTTGCTTATCAATTGGCGGTGGTTGTGGACGATGCCGAGCAAGGCGTAACCCATGTGGTACGCGGCGAGGACTTGCTGAACTCCACACCTCGTCAGGTTTATCTGCAACAATTGCTGGGCTATCCTACTCCGGTGTATATGCATCTGCCTGTAGTCGTCAATACACTAGGCGAGAAACTCAGTAAACAAACTCATGCCGCACCTATCGTTACCGCTGATCCAGTATCGCAATTGATAATGGCGATACGTTTCCTTGGTCGGAAGCCACCTGCAGAATTGGCCGAAGGTGACGTTGCCTCATTTTGGAAATGGGCAACTAAAAACTGGAAACCTGAAATGATTCCCTGAAATATCGCTTGCCTCGCTCAATGGATTCTTACTGTGAGTGGAAATGCAGCGCCTTATTCAAAATATTCGTGCTACGCTGCACTTGCGGATTGCTGCTTTATCCATAAATCAAGGCATGATATAGCTTGTTTATCGCGTTTGCATGAAGCGAAACAGCGTTGAATTTCAAAAAAATACTTGAATACCAAAACTGATTTGGTATCTTGCGAAGGAGGAATCGTGGCTTTCCTGCCATTTTATATATCCAGGCACAAGCAGCTCAAGATAGTGATTATAGGGGGTGGTTACGCCGGGATCGCAGCATTAGTGACCTTCTTGCGCTATATGCCGGATGCTGACATCACCATTATCGACCCGCGATCTCATCACCTCAAGATCACCCATCTACATGAGACTTTCCGATATCCGTTGCAGGATTACCTGATACCGTTTCCGGCCCTTGAACGCCGTTTTGGTTGTCGCCACATCCATGCTGCGCTGATCCCGGAAGAGGAGACTTTGCGGCAATGGCAGAATGATAAATTTCTTGTCGTCAATGATGAAGTACTGGAATTTGATTACATCCTGATCACTTCGGGTTCCGCGCTGGCGCAAATGGATAAGACGGAAAATATCTTCGATCTGTATGACTTCATGACCACCCCCGGCTCCAGCTTGTTGGATAGCCGGCTGGATGGGCTCGAAAATGGCAGGCAATTCATTTCTGTAATAGGTGGGGGTGCCACCGGCATCCAGTTTCTTTTTGAAATTGCACATTTTCTTCGACGCCGGAAAATCGAAGCTGGACTACGTTTGATCCATGGGGTGGATCGCGTACTTAACCAGTTCCCGGCCGGCTTCTCCACCTATGCTCAGGCACTCATGTCTGATCTGAATATTGATTTTTACCCTAATACGTATTATCGCGGACAAGAGACAGATAGCATATTTCTGGAAGAAAACGAGACCGGCCGAAAGTTTAATTTACCTTCTGCGATGTCGCTTCTGTTCCTTGGCAAAAAATCCGAAACTATATTCCTTGCCAATGCCTTTGGGCAGACCATGGTGGAACACAAACCACTACAGAATATTTTTACCGCGGGAGATTGCTCCGTTTATCAATCCTTCGGCTCTGATACCCTGACAGCACAATCAGCGGTACGCAAAGGAAAGTTGGTAGCGCGAAATATTTTGCGTCACTCGGGTTCCTTCAAGTTACTTGAGCCATATTTGCACCGCGATTTGGGTTACGTCATCAGTCTGGGACCGGCAGATGCGGTAGGCTGGCTAGCGCTGGAAGGTAATGTGGTCGGTGGCATGCCCGCAATGATGATCAAGGAGCTGGTGGAAGCTCAATATGATTTATTGCTGACAGGAATCGATACGTACCTGATTTAAGCCCGGATGATCCATTGAGACGTGGGATGGATGGCGAGGTAGGTCGCGAGACAATTTGCTGGTTGGGAGAATAGTCGATGGACGCCGGGCAAACAGCGAAAATGGCCGAAAACTGATCTTCAGCACTCGGGTAGGCTGGAGAGCCGCCTGATGGATTATCCGGGTTAAATAAAAAGTACTCGCAAAAACCGGATCTGTGAATATACCTTTTAAGTTTAACGAACCCTAGGAAGTTCTCAGGATCCGATGCATACGACAGATACCTGGAATGCATCAGTTACGTGCCAGGATGGATGATACAACCATTCCTTGCCGAAACCATTTTTCGATTACGTATTCGTAGAATTCCTGATTTCGCTTTGCATTGTGAACAGCGGCCATAGCCTTTCCCAAATCCGTCAGGAGAACGTGACCCAGATCCAGCTGATTGTTCGCTGCCTGAGGGAATTGTATTTTTGTCGGCTTGCCATAGTAGAATAAACGGGTATGTTTACCGAATTTTCTCTTCACGTACCCGCCTGGCTCCAAAGATATCAATCCAATGGCTTGTAGATATTTCAATGCCGGTAAATTGATTCCATGTTTTGTATAGATTTCATTCTCTATTTCATAGATTAAGGGCAAAGGCTCCCCCTGAACCCATACAAACTGACGAAGGGACGTAAAGAGCGCGATACTCTTCTCATCAAGAATACTCGCATCGATCTCCTTACCTGACGATATCCCGGCATCGGGATCAATCAGCGGGTTATTCTCCGCCATAGAGCTGGTTAAATTGCGTTTGATTCTCGCCGGCAGGCGCAGATACATGCTCAGAATTTATGGCCGCGACGAACAAGTTCTTGCTCCAGCTTATCCAGAAAACCTATATTCTTTTTATGTTGCTTGTCACCCTTGTACCAGGAAAAAGAGGCAAGAACGCCAAGCACGATCAAGAGGATGTTTACCACGGTTGGACCACCAAAAAAAACATCGGTAAGTCCCGTTAGAAACGCAAATGCACCCAAGAATCCCGTCCAATTTAAGAACTTATTGCCCCAAGTTGGGGCCTCGCGTTGGACGCGCCATGCTTGAAGCTTCTCACGTACAGAAATAACTTCTTCGTCAGTCCAATCTGTTAGATCCATCAGAATACTCTCAATCAGAACAAGAAAAAAAGATGATAGCAATACCCGAGAGCCGATCGGGCTAAGGTAGGGGAGACTGCGATCTGCTCGATATCAACCATCAACGTTAAAGGTCGAATGGCACAAACCTCTTTGCGGATCATAACTCTCAGTTGAGAAATAATGAGAAATGGCCGAATCAAAGTTTAACTGAGCTTATGACTGCCGCACCGCGGATTATAAACTCTTATGCAAAAAAAAGCCGGGGGTAACCCGGCTTTCTACTTCTGTACTGTACGGCCAATTTATGCGTCAGTTTTATCTGTCGCAGGTTTCTCCACCGGCGCCGGGCGATCCAATAATTCAACTAGCGCCATGGGCGCATTATCGCCAATGCGAAAACCAAATTTGAGGATACGCAGGTAGCCACCATTACGTGTCTGATAGCGGGGGCCCAGTTCAGCAAACAATTTACCCACCATATCGCGATCACGCAGACGGTTAAATGCCAAGCGCCGGTTAGCCAACGATGGCTTTTTGCCGAGCGTTATCATGGGTTCAACGACGCGACGTAACTCTTTGGCTTTAGGCAGCGTAGTTTTGATGACCTCGTGCCGCAACAACGAATTAGTCATGTTGCGCAGCATCGCCAGACGATGACTGCTGGTACGATTTAGTTTTCGGAGTCCATTATGGTGCCGCATGACTTGTTTCCTTTTTGCTTTTCTCAAGATTGGCGGGAGGCCAGCTTTCCAATTTCATTCCCAACGTTAATCCGCGCGAAGCTAGTACTTCCTTGATCTCATTGAGAGATTTTCTGCCCAAGTTAGGAGTCTTCAGCAATTCAGTTTCCGTGCGCTGAATCAGGTCGCCAATGTAGTAAATGTTCTCGGCCTTGAGGCAGTTCGCGGAACGTACGGTAAGCTCAAGATCATCCACTGGGCGCAATAATACCGGATCAATCTGCGGCAACTTGGGCTGCTCCACTGGTAATGGCGTACCCTTGAGGTCAGCAAATACCGATAGCTGTTCAACCAGCACCTTTGCGGCGTAACGAATCGCCTCTTCCGGATCGACTACACCATTTGTCTCGATATCCATAACAAGTTTGTCGAGGTCGGTACGCTGTTCGACACGCGCGCTCTCCACCGCATAACTTACACGCCTGACTGGACTGAAGGAAGCATCCAGTAAAATACTGCCGATGGTACGGCCTTCATTTGCCTGTTGCCGAACCGTTCCCGGCACGTAGCCGCGCCCCAGCTCTACTTTGATCTGCATATCCAATTTTCCGCCGGCGGTGAGATGCGCAACAACGTGATCCGGATTAATGATCTCCACGTCGTGTCCGGCCTCGATATCACCTGCGGTAACCGTCCCCTCGCCTTTCTTCTTAAGGATCAGAACAGCTTCGGTGCGGTTATGCAGCTTCAGTACAATACCTTTCAGATTAAGCAGAATATCAACCACATCCTCCTGCACGCCATCAAGAGCGGAATATTCATGCACGACCCCACTGATCTGAACCTCCGTCGGCGCGAACCCCGGCATGGAAGATAGCAAGATACGACGCAACGCGTTCCCTAAGGTGTGTCCATAGCCACGTTCAAACGGTTCCATGGTGACTTTGGCATGCAGCGGCGAAAAATTCTGAACATCAATAATTCGTGGCGTAAGAAAAATGTTACTTGGCATAGCCTGATCCTTTTGCGGAAAGCTTGGCAGTTAATTATTTAGAATACAATTCAATGACTAACGATTCGTTAATGCTGGATGGTAACTCGGACCGCTCCGGTTTGGTCTTGAAAATTCCTTTCATGGCTTTGGCATCCATCTCTATCCATTCCGGGAAATTGCGGTGCTCAGCAGCTTCCACTGCTGCCTTGATACGCAAATGGCTTTTCGCTTTCTCTGCCACTTCGATCACGTCACCTGGCTTCACCTGATAGGACGGTATGTTGACTCTCCGCCCATTCACCAATATTCCATTATGGCGCACAATCTGGCGCGCCTCTGAACGCGATGCGCCAAAACCCATACGGTATGAAACCGTATCCAGCCGGCACTCCAGCAATTGCAGCAAATTTTCACCGGTGATGCCCCGTTGCCTGTCAGCCAACTTATAATTATTGTGAAACTGACGCTCCAGTATTCCATATATGCGGCGCAGTTTCTGCTTTTCGCGCAACTGCACCCCATAGTCGGATAACCGCCCGCTTTTCTGGCCGTGTTGACCCGGGGCGTAGTTTCGACGTTCAATAGCGCATTTGTCGGTAAAGCACTTCTCGCCTTTCAGGAATAGTTTTTCTCCTTCACGGCGACATTGGCGACATTTGGGATCAAGATTTCTGGCCACAGTCTACTCCTTAGATACGGCGTTTCTTCGGCGGCCGGCATCCGTTATGCGGAACCGGTGTCACATCCGAAATACTGGTAATTTTGAAGCCTGCCGCGTTCAAAGCCCGCACTGCGGATTCACGCCCAGGGCCAGGACCTTTGATACGCACTTCCAGATTCTTCACTCCACACTCCTGTGCGACTTTACTTGCCTGTTCGGCGGCCACTTGGGCAGCAAATGGGGTACTTTTACGTGATCCCTTAAAACCGGCACCGCCCGAAGTCGCCCATGACAAAGCATTGCCTTGGCGATCGGTAATGGTGACGATAGTGTTATTAAATGAGGCATGAACGTGAGCAATACCTTCTGCTACGTTCTTCTTAACCTTCTTGCGTACCCGCGTCGCTGCTTTTACCATGTAGTTATTCCTTTGCGCTACGATTCAATTGGCTACCAAATAATTTATTTTCCTGCTGACTTTGCGCTGGACGAACGAACCGCTTTACGGGGTCCCTTTCGGGTTCTGGCATTGGTGCGAGTGCGCTGACCACGTACTGGCAAACCACGACGGTGCCGCAATCCCCGATAGCAGCCCAGATCCATCAAGCGCTTGATATTCATTGAAATTTCACGCCGCAAATCGCCTTCCACAACGAACTTGGCAACTCGGTCCCGCAGTTTATCCATTTGCGCGTCGGTGATATCTTTGATCTTGGTCGATGTGACGATCCCGGACGCCGCGCAAATCTCACGCGCCCTGGTACGCCCTATACCATAAATCGAGGTCAATGCAATCTCGACATGCTGATGATTGGGAATATTTACTCCAGCGATACGGGCCATACGGTCTTCCTAGAAAAAAATTATAATTAAGACATTTACAGCATTTACCGGACGCTCAACCCTGACGCTGCTTATGTCTCGGATCTGTGCAAATCACCCGCACTACGCGGTTGCGTCGAATAATCTTGCAATTTCGGCAGATTTTTTTTACCGATGCCAATACTTTCATGTACGTCTCCTTTCCAGCTATTTCGCGCGAAATGTGATTCGCGCTCTGCTTAAATCATAGGGTGTCAGATCTACCGTTACCTTATCTCCCGGCAAAATCCGAATGTAATGCATGCGCATCTTGCCGGAAATATGTCCCAGCACCACATGCCCATTTTCCAGCTTGACACGGAACGTCGCATTGGGCAATGTTTCCAGTATCTCACCTTGCATTTGTATCGTTTCTTCCTTGGCCATCCTATCCTTGGATACAACAATTATCTTGCCGGTAACCCGCCGCCACCCTTGAAATTCGTTTTCTTCAACAGACTCTCGTATTGGTGCGACATGATATAAGCCTGCACCTGCGCCATAAAATCCATGGTTACTACGACAATAATCAGCAAAGAAGTCCCACCAAAATAAAATGGCACATTCCATTTCAAAATCAGGAACTCCGGCAGCAAGCACACAAGCGTTACATAAATCGCCCCTGCCAGGGTAAGCCGCAGCATGATGCGCTCGATATAACGCGCAGTTTGCTCACCAGGGCGGATTCCGGGAATGAAGGCACCGCTCTTTTTCAAATTCTCCGCAGTTTCTCTAGGATTGAACACTAATGCGGTGTAAAAGAAACAGAAAAATATGATCATCGCCGCGTACATCATTACGTAGACCGGCTGACCTGGTGATAGCGCCCCGCTCATGTCTTTTAACCAACTCATGGATTCGCCGGTAGCGAACCATCCCGCCAATGTGGCAGGAAACAATATGATACTGGAAGCAAAAATTGGTGGAATTACACCGGCCATATTAAGCTTTAGCGGAAGATGCGAACTCTGGCCGCCGTATACCTTCCGTCCCACCTGACGTTTCGCATAATTCACCAGTATTTTGCGCTGACCGCGCTCGACAAAGACCACAAAGGCAGTGACAACCGTTGCCGCCACAAAAATTCCGAGCGCTACCAGGAAATGCATCGCGCCGGTTCTTACTAATTCGAGCGTGCCACCGATCGCGCTTGGCAGTCCAGCGGCAATACCGGCAAAAATAATGAGCGATATGCCGTTACCGATTCCACGTTCAGTAATCTGTTCACCCAGCCACATCAGGAATATGGTGCCGGTGACCAGGGTTATTACCGTTGTCATTAGGAACATCGGCCCAGGCTCTATGACCAGTCCCGCCTGGGATTGTAAAGCAATGGATATACCATACCCCTGCACCAGGGCCAATCCCAACGTGCCGTAACGAGTATATTGGGTAATCTTTCTGCGCCCGGACTCGCCCTCTTTTTTAAGCGCTTCCAGATAGGGGAAAGCCACCGTACCCAGCTGCATAATGATCGAAGCCGAGATATACGGCATGATCCCCAAAGCAAAAATCGAAAAGCGGGAAAGCGCACCTCCGGAAAACATGTTGAACATGCCAAGAATGCCTCCCTGCTGCGACTCAAATAAATCTTTCAGCACGACAGGATCAATACCCGGCACCGGAACATGCGCGCCGATGCGATAGACAATCAGTGCAAGCAGCAAAAACCACAGACGACGTTTCAAGTCGCCGAGTTTCCCCGAAAGTCCTCGCAGGGATTCGTTAGTGGCCAATCTTTGTCCTCTTGAACTTACTCAACACTGCCACCAGCAGCTTCAATGGCAGCCTTTGCACCCTTGGTCACCGCAATGCCCTGCAATTTCAACGTGCGCTCGATCGTCCCGGAAAGTATAACCTTGGCGGTCAGCGCCGAATTCGGAACAATCCCCGCCTGCTTCAATGCCAGAATATCTATGACATCGCCCGGCAATTTGCTCAAGACCGAAAGCCGCACCTCCGCGATACTTTTTCTTGTGAGCGAAACAAAACCACGCTTTGGCAGGCGGCGTTGCAGAGGCATCTGCCCCCCTTCAAAACCCACCTTGTGAAAACCACCCGCCCGTGACTTCTGTCCCTTGTGACCGCGTCCGGCGGTCTTGCCAAGACCGGAACCAATACCACGTCCCACACGCCGACTGGAATGCTTGGCGCCGGCAGCCGGTTTAATGGAATTCAGCCGCATCTATGCCTCACTCTTGACAAGGTAGTAAACGTTATTAATCATACCTCGCACCGCCGGAGTATCCTCCAGCTCGGAGGTACTATTAATTCCCCGCAACCCAAGCCCCCGTACCGTTGCACGATGTGATCGCTTGGTGCCGATCAGACTCTTGATCAACGTTACCTTGATTTTTTTTCCGGTCTTGGTCATTTCGCCGAACCCATGATTTCTTCTACGCTCTTTCCTCGTTTCGCAGCAATTTCCGAAGGTGTGTTCATAGACTGCAAACCGTGCAGCGTAGCACGTACCACGTTATAAGGATTGGTCGAACCAATACACTTGGCCAGAATATTATGTATACCCATCACTTCAAATATTGCGCGCATTGGACCGCCGGCAATAATACCGGTTCCTTCTGAAGCGGGTTGCATATAGACCGTGGCGGCACCATGCCTGCCAATGACCGGGTGATGCAGCGTGCCATTCTTGAGATCTACCTTGATCATCTTGCGGCGCGCTTCATCCATCGCCTTTTGCACCGCTACAGGCACCTCACGTGATTTCCCCTTGCCCATACCTACGGTACCGTCACCATTTCCAACCACGGTCAACGCGGCAAAACCGAGGATACGCCCCCCTTTCACCACTTTGGTGACACGATTGATCGCCACCATCTTTTCCTTGAGGCCATCGCCGCGATCATCACCTTGAGGCACTTTCCCCTGCATTCTTCCCTGCATCTTAGCCATTATTATCTATTCCTCGCTCAGAATTTAAGGCCATGCTCACGAGCCGCCTCGGCCAGCGCTTTAACGCGCCCATGGTACTTAAAACCCGACCGGTCGAACGCAACGGTTTCAATACCCAGGCCCTTGGCCTTTTCAGCAACTCGTTTACCGACTGCCGCCGCCGCAGCAACTGTCCCCCCATTGGGAAGCTCTTTCCGCAGATCCGGCTCCAGGGTAGACGCGCTGGTCAGCACCTTGCCGCCGGCGCCATCTATCAGCTGTACATAAATATGGCAATTACTGCGATGCACAGCCAAGCGGACTGCCTTCAATTCAGCAATCTTGGCGCGGGTACGGCGCGCACGGCGCAAACGGGATTTTATCGGATTGGACATATCTAACCCCAGTTATTTTTTCTTGGTTTCTTTCATTACAATGACTTCATTCGCGTAGCGCACACCCTTGCCTTTGTAAGGTTCCGGTCTGCGATACGCACGTATTTCCGCCGCCACCTGGCCGACTTGCTGCTTATCAATGCCTTTAATAAGGATCTCTGTCTGGCTCGGCGTCTCCGCTTTCACGCCGTCAGGCATCTTATGAGCAACCGGATGAGAAAATCCCAAGGTCAGGTTAAGAACCTCGCCCGCCGCCTGGGCTCGATAGCCCACGCCCACCAGCAGCAGTTTTTTCTCAAAACCCTTGGTCACCCCATGAACCATATTAGCCAGCAGCGCGCGCATTGTACCGGACATCGCATTCGCCTGCTTGGAATCGTTGGAAGCCTTTATGAGCAGATTTCCGCCATCCCGCTCAACGGCAATATCCGAAACGAGATGATGCCGCAACGTACCCAGCGGTCCTTTCACCAACACCTCGGAGGCTGACAAGGTTACTTCAACATTTTCCGGAACTGATACCGGATTTTTACCCACTCGAGACATTTTCTACGCCTTTTATACCTTTAGGCCCCTTAGGCCACTATGCATAACACTTCGCCGCCGACGCCACTGGCACGCGCCTTTCGTTCAGTCATTACACCCTTGGAAGTCGAGACTATTGCCACACCCAGACCATTCATCACATTAGGGAGCTTGTTACTGGCCTTATAGATGCGTAAACCAGGACGGCTCACCCGCTCAATTTTTTCGATTACCGGACGGCCAGCATAATACTTCAGACTAATATCCAGTATCGGCTTCCCGCTCGCTTCGTGAACCGCAAAATCCTCAACGTATCCTTCATCCTTTAACACCTGCGCAATAGCCGCTTTCAGCTTGGAGGCAGGCATCGCAACCGAGTTTTTTTCAGAAAGCTGCGCATTACGTATACGCGTCAGCATATCGGCGATGGGGTCACTCATACTCATCTAAAGGCACCTCTGGCAATCCAATTTTTGGAACAAGCTCTGAAACATTCAAGCATACCCATGGCCATGTTTCCCGCTACCAACTGGCCTTGGTCATACCGGGAATTTCTCCGCTCATGGCAATATCGCGAAGCTTGCTACGGCCCAAACCAAACTTGCTATATACCCCGCGAGGGCGGCCGGTCAATGCACAACGATTACGCAATCGCACCGGACTGGCGTTGCGTGGCAGCATCTGCAATTTGATTCTGGCAGAATGCCGCTCCTCATCGCTCATTTTGGCATCATTGATGATAACGAATAATTCAGCCCGTTTTGCCGCAAACTTCTTTACGGTCTCACGGCGTTTCAGGTCGCGGTTAATAACGGCTACTTTGGCCATCCTGCTCTCTCAGTTTTTGAATGGAAATTTGAATGCGGCGAGTAATGCCTTGGCTTCCGCATCTGTTTTCGCGGTCGTGGTGATCGTGATATTCATTCCACGCAGGGCATCGATCTTGTCATATTCAATTTCCGGAAAAATGATCTGTTCCTTTATGCCCATATTATAATTGCCCCGTCCATCAAAAGCCTTGCCGGAAATACCACGAAAATCCCGGATACGCGGAATCGCCACGCTAATCAATCGATCGAGAAATTCATACATGCGGACACGCCGTAACGTGACCATGCAACCGACCGGATATCCGTCACGCACCTTAAAAGTGGCGATAGATTTTTTTGCTTTAGTCACCACCGGTTTTTGCCCCGCGATCTTTTTCATATCGCTTACAGCGTTATCCATAATTTTCTTATCTGCAACCGCCTCCCCCACCCCCATATTCAGGGTAATCTTACGAATACGCGGAACCTCCATCACAGACTTGTAATTAAATTGCTGGATTAACTGCTTTACTACGGCGTCACGATAATATTCTTGCAGACGAGCCATACCCCCTCCATTGCCCCTTATATGTCAAGCAGTTCGCCATTCGACCTGAAGTAACGCACCTTGCGTTTATCTTCCAGGATCTTGATTCCAACGCGATCAGCCTTCTGCGTGGCAGGATTAAAAATTGCCACATTTGAGATCTGAATGGGCTTTTCCATTTCAACGATTCCACCAGGCGTTCCCTTGTTCGGATTGGGCCGCTGATGTTTCTTGACCTTGTTGGCTCCCTCGACCACCACCAAGTCAGCGCTCACGATGCGCAACACCGTGCCACGTTTGCCCTTATCCTTACCGGTGGTGACGATTACGTCATCGCCTTTCTTTAATTTTTGCATACTGATTCCTTATCGGGCGCTTACAGAACTTCTGGCGCAAGCGAAACGATTTTCATGAAGCGCGCATTGCGTAATTCACGCGTTACTGGGCCAAAAATACGCGTACCAATGGGTTCCAGCTTGGCGTTCAGCAATACTGCCGCATTCTGGTCAAATTTGATCAACGATCCATCAGTACGCCGTACTCCTTTGGCGGTACGCACCACCACGGCATTATATATTTCGCCTTTCTTGACACGGCCTCGTGGCGCCGCATCCTTGATGCTGACTTTTATAACATCGCCGATGCCGGCATAGCGCCGCTTGGAGCCGCCCAGCACCTTGATGCACATGATTGAACGCGCGCCCGTATTGTCGGCGACTTGCAGAATCGATTGCATTTGGATCATTATTTACTCACTCTCTCCAACTTTTCCACCCGAATTTCAAGGTGCGGATAGTATTGGAACCCGTTCGGGTTGTGGTGCCGCCGAAACTGATCAGCGGCAAAAATTAAAGATCTGAAAACCAGAAGACTAAAGACTTGAGATTATACGATCATCGTACCAGAATGACAAGATAAAAAACCTGGCCTGACCTATCATTCAGCCTAGATGGTTATAGCCTTTTCCATCAGTTTAAGTACGCGCCAGGCTTTTGTTTTGGAGAGAGGTCTGCACTCTTCAATGATCACCGTGTCACCTGCATGAAACTCATTATTCTCATCGTGAACATGATATTTTTTCGAGCGGACCATAATCTTGCCATAAAGCGCATGTTTAACTTTACGTTCGACCAGAACGGTAATGGTCTTATCCATTTTGTCACTCACGACTTTTCCTGTGAGAGTACGGCTTAAATTGGCTTCGCTCATGATTGCTTCACTTTCTGGCTGAGAATGGTTTTTGTGCGCGCGATATCCCGGCGCACATTACGCAATTGGTTAGTGTTGCCTAGTTGCTGGGTTGCGTGCTGCATGCGCAGGCCAAATTGCGCCTTCAACAACTCCAGGAGTTCCTGCTGCAGTTGTTCCGGATTCTTGGCCCGGAGTTCGCTGATTTTTGCTTTCATAATTAACCGCCTACTTGTCGGATAACAAATGTGGTTTGAATGGGGAGCTTGGCAGCTGCCAAGCGGAACGCCTGACGAGCCAGCACTTCGTCAACACCATCCATTTCATACAACATTTTACCGGGTTGAATTTCCGCCACAAAATACTCCGGGTTCCCCTTGCCATTGCCCATCCGTACCTCGGCTGGTTTATGAGAAATGGGTTTGTCCGGAAAAATACGAATCCAGATACGTCCACCACGTTTAATGTGGCGAGTCATAGCACGCCGGGCGGCCTCGATCTGTCGCGCGGTTAAACGGCCACGGCCAACAGCCTTAAGCCCGTACTCACCAAAACTAACTTTGGCACCGCGTGTCGCAACCCCCTTGTTGCGGCCTTTTTGCTGCTTGCGGTATTTTGTTCTAGCTGGCTGCTGCATTTTTCGCTCCTGGCTTTACTGTCTTTCTGGCTGCAGTTTTGGTAGCAGCCTCATCAGCTGCGTTATCGGATCTTTTGTCTATACCCTTTTCACCAACTCCGGTTTCAGTTCTTGCCTCAGTTCCGGCAGCCGGCTTTGATCCCGCCGCAACCTTGACTGGACTTGAAGCCGGTCTTCTGGCCGGGCGTTTCTTCTCCGGTTCTCCAGCCGGAATGAGCGCTTGCGCTGGCGTCGCCACGAGTTGCTCATTCCGACCGATCACTTCACCCTTGAACACCCATACCTTAATTCCAATCACACCATACGTAGTCTTGGCTTCGGAAGTACCATAATCCAGATCGGCGCGCAAAGTATGAAGGGGCACACGGCCTTCCCGATACCATTCTGTGCGGGCAATTTCGATGCCATTCAATCGTCCGGCGCTCATGATCTTAATGCCTTGGGCACCCAGTCGCATGGCATTTTGCATTGCACGTTTCATGGCACGACGGAACATGATGCGCTTTTCCAATTGCTGCGCGATATTGTCGGCGATAAGTTGCGCGTCAATTTCCGGTTTGCGGATTTCTTCGATGTTCACGTGAACAGGAACACCCATGAGCTTTTGCAGCGCTCCACGCAGAACCTCGATATCTTCGCCTTTTTTGCCTATGACAACACCCGGGCGTGAGCTATAAATGGTAATGCGTGCGTTCTTGGACGGCCGTTCGATAATCACACGCCCTACTGATGCGTGCGCCAACTTCTTTTTCAGGTAGTCTCGTACCTTGATATCTTCGTTCAGCATCGCGGGAAATTTTCTTCCGTTGGCATACCATTTCGATGACCAGTTTTTTAGCACCGAAAGCCGGAAACCTGTTGGATGTATTTTTTGTCCCATAATGGCTTCGTAGATCCCTATTTTTTGTTGCCGGCTTTATCACCGACAGTAAGAAAAATGTGACAGGTTGGCTTGACAATACGATTGCCACGCCCTTTGGCGCGAGCGCTGGTACGCATCATGGATGGTCCGCGATCTACATATATAGTCGATACCTTTAGCTCGTCTATGTCAGCACCATCATTATGCTCCGCATTGGCAATGGCCGATTCCAGCAATTTCCGGATAATGACCGCTCCCTTCTTCGGGCTAAAGGCAAGCAGATTAAGCGCCCGATCCACCGGCAGGCCCCGAATCTGGTCAGCCACAAGACGTCCTTTCTGCTCGGACAGCCTAACTCCGCGCAATACAGCAGTTGTTTGCATGTTAATCTCCTATTTCTTCGATCCAGCCGCTGCTTTCTTGTCGCCTGAATGTCCCTTAAAGGTACGGGTATGGGAGAATTCCCCAAGTTTGTGCCCTACCATATTCTCTGTCACATATACCGGAACATGCTGCTTGCCATTGTGCACTGCAATGGTCAAACCGATAAAATCGGGAAGAACAGTGGAGCGGCGTGACCAGGTTTTGATCGGACGCTTATCACTGGTCGCACGCGCATTCTCGACCTTGTTCATCAGATGCAAGTCAACGAATGGTCCTTTTTTTACGGAACGTGCCATGATTCATTACCCCTTATTTGAATAACGACGACGTACGATCATACCGTCGGTACGCTTATTGGTGCGTGTACGAAAACCCTTGGCGGGTGTTCCCCACGGGCTGACTGGATGACGGCCGGCGGCAGTTCTGCCTTCACCACCGCCATGCGGATGGTCTACAGGATTCATCACTACGCCGCGCACAGTTGGCCGAATGCCACGCCAGCGTTGCGCACCTGCTTTACCGATAGAGCGCAGGTTATGCTCTTCGTTGCCTACTTCACCTATAGTGGCCCGGCAATTCACGTGCACTTTGCGAATCTCTCCCGAACGCAGGCGCAGTTGCGCGTAATCCCCCTCGCGTGCAAGAAGTTGCACCGATGTACCTGCCGAACGGGCCAGTTGCGCGCCCTTGCCAGGCATCATTTCCACGCAGTGAATGGTGCTCCCTACTGGAATATTGCGTAATGGTAGTGCGTTACCGTTTTTGATTGGCGCATCCACGCCGTTCATCAACTGCATCCCGCTGACAACCCCCTTTGGCGCGATAATGTAGCGGCGCTCGCCATCTGCATAGCAAAGCAACGCCAAATTGGCACTGCGATTCGGGTCGTATTCCAGTCGCTCGACCTTGGCAGCGATCCCATCCTTGTTACGGCGAAAATCCACCATTCGATAGTGCTGCTTATGGCCCCCTCCCATATGACGGGTGGTGATGTGACCATTGTGGTTACGTCCGGCTGTATGATTCTGCTTCTCCACCAGCCTGGCGTAGGGTGCGCCCTTGTGTAAACCGGGATTGACAACCTTGATTACCGCGCGACGGCCAGGTGAAGTTGGCTTGACTTTAACGAGTGCCATTACTTCGCCTCCCCTTGTGCAATTTCAGAAAAATTGATTTCCTGACCGGACCTGATGCTGACATAGGCCTTCTTCCAATTACTGCGGCGCCCCATGAAACGACCAAAGCGCTTCTCTTTTCCCTTGACGTTAGCCACCTGCACACTCTTCACTTCGATGTTTTGAGCCTTCCACATCAATTCAACAGCGGCTTTTATCTCGGCCTTGGTGGCATCCGATATCACACGAAAAATGACCTGATTATGCTTCTCAGCGATATAGGTAGCCTTTTCCGAGATCTGAGGCGCCAGTATTACCTGCATCAGGCGTTCAGGGTTAAATGTTTGCGCACTCATGCAAGCAGCTCCTCAATTTTTGTCAATGCGCCACGCGTCATCAACACGGAGGCAAAACGCATAAGACTGACCGGATCGGCATGGCCCGCTTCCACCACCAGCACATGGGGCAAATTACGGGATGAAAGATAAAGATTCTCATCCACGCTATCGGTAATGATCATCACGTCATTCAACCCCATATCTTTCAGTTTCCGGGCCAGGACGTTGGTTTTTGGCGCATCCACAGTAAAATTCTCCACTACCGACAAACGATCCTCACGTACGAGCTGTGACAGGATGGCGCCGATACCGGCACGATACATCTTGCGATTGACCTTGTGGCTAAAGTTTTCTTCGGGGCTATTGGGGAAAATCTTACCACCACCCCTCCATAACGGACTGGAAGCCATACCGGAACGTGCGCGGCCCGTACCTTTCTGCCGCCAGGGCTTGCGGGTGGATTTAGCGACATCCGATCGCCCTTTTTGAGCACGATTAGCGCTGCGAGCATTGGCCAGATAAGCAGTAACCACTTGATGTATCAAGGATTCATTATATTCACGGCCAAACAGGGCATCTGAGGCAGAAACGCTTGCGGCAGCCTGACCATCGTCATTGATGAGTTTAAGTTCCATTATGCACCCGCCTTCTTGGCAGCTTTGGTGCCACCTTTCGCGCCTGTCGTATCCGCCTTGACAGCGGATTGCGTGCGGATCCGGGAAACCTTTACACTCGGATGCACTATTACGTCACCGCCTCTAGACCCAGGAATGGCACCCTTAATGAGTAACAAACCACGCTCTGTATCAACTCGAAGCACTTCCAGGTTCTGGGTGGTGCGCTGCACACTTCCCAAATGCCCGGACATGCGCTTGCCGGGAAATACACGGCCGGGATCCTGCGCCATGCCAATGGAACCCGGTACATTATGTGATTTTGAATTGCCGTGACTGGCGCGATTTGAAGAGAAACCGTGACGCTTGATCACGCCCGCATAACCTTTGCCAATGGAGGTACCCGTTACATCCACCTTCTGCCCGACTTGGAAAATATCCAAACCGATGACTGCGCCAGGCTTAAGATTAAGGAGCGCCTCCTGCGTTACACGGAACTCCTTGAGGATGTGACCGGCTTCCACCGCGGCCTTGGCGAAATGCCCGGCCGCGGGCTTATTGACGCGACTGGCGCGACGCTTCCCAAATGTCACCTGCACTGCGGAATAGCCGTCTGTATCAGGGGTTTTAATTTGTGTGACACGATTGTTCGACACGTCAAGCACCGTAACCGGCTGGCTATCGCCATCGTCGGTAAAAATGCGAGTCATGCCAACCTTGCGGCCGACAAGTCCTAAACTCATTTTAATTACCCTTTCTTAAAAGGTGCCGATTGCAATTGACCGGCAGTTTAAATCCGCTTTGGATTTAGCGATTAAACTATTGATTCAACAAATAAACTAAAGACACAATATTCAAAACTTACAACTTTATTTCCACATCCACGCCTGCGGGTAGATCCAGTTTCATCAGGGCATCCACTGTCTTGTCGGTGGGATCCATAATGTCCATTAAACGCAGATGAGTTCGAATTTCGAACTGGTCGCGCGAAGTCTTGTTAACATGAGGAGAACGTAGTACATCGAAGCGCTCGATGCGTGTAGGCAGGGGCACAGGTCCCTTTACCACAGCACCGGTACGCTTGGCGGTTTCAACAATCTCCATCGCTGACTTATCGATCAACCGATAATCAAACGCTTTCAGACGAATACGTATTTTCTGGCTTTGCATAGTCAAACCTCAGGTTGAGGACTCGGATTTCGAATTGGCGATTTGATACGTGGCATCAAATCTTAAACCCTATCCTTAATCCTATTATTACTCAATAACTTTTGCCACCACGCCTGCGCCGACGGTTCTTCCGCCTTCGCGAATGGCAAAACGCAGCCCTTCTTCCATGGCAATCGGCGCAATCAAGTTCACCGTCACCGATACATTGTCCCCAGGCATCACCATCTCCGTTCCCGCCGGCAGTTCTATCGCCCCGGTCACATCAGTGGTGCGAAAATAAAACTGGGGCCGGTATCCCTGGAAAAATGGGGTATGGCGTCCACCTTCTTCCTTGCTCAGCACATAGATCTCGGCCGCAAACTTGGTGTGCGGGGTGATGCTGCCTGGCTTGGCCAATACTTGTCCACGCTCGACTTCTTCCCGTTTGGTACCCCGCAGCAGTACGCCAACGTTGTCCCCCGCCTGTCCCTGGTCCAGCAGCTTCCGAAACATTTCCACGCCGGTACAGACCGTCTTCACGGTAGGCTTCAAGCCTACGATCTCGATTTCTTCGCCCACTTTGACTATGCCGCGTTCAACCCGGCCCGTCACCACGGTACCCCGTCCGGAAATGGAAAAAACGTCTTCCACCGGCATCAGAAAGGGGCCGTCTATCGCCCGCACCGGTTCCGGAATGTAGCTGTCCAATGCATCCGCCAGCTTGAATATGGAGGGCTCGCCTATGTCGCTCTGATCACCTTCCAGCGCTTTCAGCGCAGAACCTATGATGATCGGTGTGTCGTCGCCAGGAAAATTGTATTTGGAGAGCAGTTCGCGTACTTCCATTTCCACCAGTTCCAATAACTCGGCGTCGTCCACCATGTCGGCTTTGTTCATGTAGACGATGATGTACGGTACGCCTACCTGGCGTGCCAGCAGGATGTGTTCGCGCGTTTGCGGCATCGGCCCATCGGCAGCCGATACCACCAGTATGGCGCCGTCCATCTGCGCCGCGCCCGTTATCATGTTCTTGACGTAGTCAGCATGGCCAGGACAGTCAACATGGGCGTAATGGCGAGCGCTGGTCTCGTATTCAACATGGGAGGTGTTGATGGTAATGCCCCGTGCTTTCTCTTCCGGCGCCGAGTCAATCTGTGCGTAACTCTTCGCTTCACCACCAAATTTCTTCGCCAGCACCATCGTCACCGCCGCCGTCAGCGTGGTCTTGCCATGATCCACGTGCCCAATCGTCCCTACATTTACGTGCGGTTTCGTCCGCTCAAATTTGCTCTTTGCCATGTTGTACCCTTTACTTAATGACGGTTATTTCTTATTAATAACGGCTTCAGCTACATTTTTCGGTGCTTCGGAATAATGCTTGAACTCCATGGTATACGTTGCGCGCCCCTGAGTCGCGGAACGCAAGGTAGTTGAATAGCCAAACATTTCCGCCAGCGGAACTTCTGCTCGTATCACCTTGAGACCAGGAAGATCGTCCATTCCTTGGATCATGCCGCGACGGGAGGATAAATCGCCTACCACATTGCCCATAAAATCGGCTGGCGTTTCCACTTCCACCGCCATCATTGGTTCCAGCAACACCGGGTTGGCTTTACGCATTCCATCCTTGAATGCAATTGAAGCCGCCATCTTAAAGGCATTCTCATTGGAATCCACATCGTGATAGGAACCATCAAATAGCGTGACTTTGACATCCACTACTGGAAAGCCCGCCAATACGCCGTTGGGAAGGGTATCGCGCAAACCTTTTTCCACCGCCGGAATATACTCGCGCGGCACTGTCCCGCCTTTGATGGCGTCAACAAACTCAAAGCCTTTACCCGCCTCATGCGGCTCCATTTTGAGCCAGACGTGACCATACTGACCGCGTCCACCGGATTGTTTGATAAATTTCCCTTCAACCTCCACCGCCTTTCTGATGGCTTCACGATACGCCACCTGCGGAGCACCTACGTTGGCTTCCACACTGAATTCACGCTTCATGCGGTCTACAATGATTTCCAGGTGTAATTCCCCCATGCCGGAAATAATGGTCTGACCGGATTCCTCATCGGTGCGAACGCGAAAAGACGGATCTTCTTGCGCCAGACGATTCAAAGCGATACCCATCTTCTCCTGATCCAGTTTTGTTTTTGGCTCCACTGCAACATGAATGACAGGCTCGGGAAATATCATCCGCTCAAGCGTGATGATGTCGCCAGGATCGCATAACGTATCGCCGGTAACGGCTTCCTTCAAACCTACTGCCGCGGCAATATCCCCGGCACGGACTTCCTTGATCTCTTCTCGTTGGTTGGCATGCATTTGCAACAGCCTTCCAATTCGCTCCTTCCGTCCTTTAATCGGGTTGTAGATCGTATCGCCGGACGCCACCACCCCGGAATAAACACGAAAAAAAATCAGCTGGCCCACATAGGGATCCGTCGCAATCTTGAACGCCAGACCGGCGAATGGCTCTTCGTCGCTTGCATGACGCTCGCCGGGTTCGCCATTTTCCTTCTCGCCATTAATCGCACGAATATCTACCGGCGAAGGCAAGTAATCAAGGACGGCGTCCAGCATGGCTTGCACGCCCTTATTCTTGAATGCCGAACCACAAAGCATAGGCACAATTTCGTTACTGATGGTACGAAGACGCAACCCCGTTTTGATATCAGCAATGGACAAATCCCCTTCTTCGAGATATTTGTTCATCAACTCTTCATTCGCCTCAGCGGCCGTTTCCACCATCTTTTCACGCCACATCTTGGCGTTTTCCAGCAAATCGGCCGGGATATCGCGTTCGTCGAATCTCATTCCCTGACTTGCTTCGTCCCAGTAAATAGCTTTCATTTTAATGAGATCGACGACGCCCTCAAACTTTTCTTCGGCGCCAATCGGCAATTGAACGGGTACCGGATGAGCTTTCAGGCGCGTTTGTATCTGTTCATAGACACGCATGAAATTGGCGCCCGCACGATCCATCTTGTTAACAAAGGCCAGTCGCGGCACTTTGTATTTATTGGCCTGACGCCATACGGTTTCAGTCTGAGGCTGCACGCCGCCAACCGCACAGAAAACGGTGCAAGCGCCGTCCAGTACACGCAGAGACCGCTCTACCTCGATAGTGAAATCAACGTGGCCCGGGGTGTCGATGATATTAATGCGATGATCGGGATAATTGCCTTCCATCCCTTTCCAAAAACAGGTGGTGGCAGCTGACGTAATGGTAATCCCGCGCTCCTGCTCCTGCTCCATCCAGTCCATTGTAGCCGCGCCGTCATGTACCTCGCCAAGCTTGTGCGATACGCCGGTATAAAACAGAATACGTTCAGTAGTCGTGGTTTTACCGGCATCTATATGCGCCATTACGCCAATATTCCGGTAACGTTCAATGGGTGTTTTTCTTGCCACAGTATATAAACCTTAATATTTTTGAACACCAGGACGCCAGAAAGCGCCGTTGAATAACGGAAATCAGCCCCTTAAACCGGGAGCGATGACCTCAAGAATTCTGAGTCGAACTGTACCCGCCTATGGCCGGCACTGATCAGACCATTCCTTAGAATCGGTAATGTGCAAATGCCTTGTTGGCTTCTGCCATGCGATGAATTTCCTCACGTTTCTTGACCGCACCACCGCGGCCCTCAGCTGCCTCCGCCAATTCACCAGCAAGACGGGCACCCATGGATTTCTCAGCTCGCTTACGAGCGGCATCACGCAACCAGCGCATTGCCAAGGCATTACGCCGAACCGAGCGAACCTCTACCGGAACCTGGTAGTTCGCGCCGCCGACCCGGCGGCTTTTTACTTCCACCATCGGGCGGACGTTAGATAGCGCCTGCGTAAATACTTCTACCGGATCCTTCCCGGTTTTTTTCTGAATTTGATCCATAGCGCCGTAAATGATTCTCTCCGCCACGGACTTTTTACCACGCGTCATAAGCACATTGACGAATTTCGCCACTTCCGTATTGTGATACTTGGGATCAGGCAAAATCTCGCGTTTGGGTACTTCTCTGCGTCTTGGCATTTTTCTACCTCGGTGTCTAATTGATTAGCTTAAGTGGCTTAAATTTCAAGCCGCTTTACTCTTAAGCTGCTTTTGGCTTTTTGGCACCGTATTTGGAGCGGGCCTGTTTGCGATCTTTTACGCCAGCCGTATCCAGGCTACCGCGTACTGTGTGGTAGCGAACGCCCGGTAAATCTTTGACACGACCACCGCGAATCAGTACCACCGAGTGTTCCTGCAGATTATGCCCTTCTCCACCAATATAACTGGAGACCTCAAAACCATTAGTCAGGCGAACCCGTGCCACTTTTCGCAAAGCCGAGTTCGGTTTCTTTGGCGTAGTGGTATAAACCCGGGTACAAACTCCCCTCTTCTGAGGACTATTTCCCAGCGCTGGAACTTTACTTTTTACGCGTCTCGCCGCTCGGGGCTTACGTACTAACTGACTGATTGTCGGCATTTTATTCCCTAAAAAACCGGGCCGGTAATATAACCGGCCCCGCTGCCCGTATGAATCGTGGTTTTCTGCCGTTCCAGGTATTTTTGTCCGGGGGGCGGCTAAAAAGACTGCGAATTCTATGGGGTTTATGCTGCTATGTCAAGCCGCTATCTTTGCCGAGGAGGATAAAAGAAATCCCTTCGGCTCGGAATGATCTTTTCCGCCTTGTGGGTCCTGCGAGGAAGCAAGCCAGGACACCACAACCGCTCCGTACGCACTGGCAGTGCTTGGGGTTTCCAGGGAGCGGTCCCTTAACCCGTTCACAAAGAAAACCGATCGAACTTCAGGTGGTGGCCGCGCGACCCTCGCGCCGCTTCGCGGTAAGCGCGTGGCTGCCCAGCTTCTTCAACACTTCCCATGCAGGCCCTGGAAATTTGTGTAGCTTAACCAGCACGTCCTCAAGCGCTTCCAGAAACCAATCCACATCAGCATCACTGATATTCAAGGGCGGCAGTATTTTGATGATGGGCATGGCGTGACCCGCTACCTGGGTAAGAATGTGATGATCATCCAGAAGCGGGAGAACAATCGCTTGAGCAAAAAGATTTTCGTCCATCTTGTTGACCATGGACCAGGCTGCCTTTAGCGACATCGATTCCGGCGGACCAAACTCGATAGCGATCATCAGGCCACGCTGGCGCACCCCCTTCAGGAACTCGAAGCGTGGCACCATTGCCTCAATACCGCTGCGAAAACGGTCACCCAGTATATTAGCGCGCTCGACAAGGTTCTCGTCATCCAGGACGGCCAGCGATGCCAGGCCCGCCGCCATTGCCATGTTACCCATACCGAAAGTGGAAGCATGAACAATAGCGCGATGCATGGTATCGTAGACACTATCGTATACCGCGCGGCGAGTGATCGTCGCTCCTACCGGGATATAACCCCCTGAAAGTGCCTTCGAAAGGCAGACGATATCGGGTCGCAGACCTTCGACCCACTGGCTGGCCAGAAAACGTCCGCTACGGCCCATGCCTGATTGAATCTCGTCGTAGATCATCAGCGTGCCGTATTTACGGCATAATTCCTGCGCGCCAAGAAGATATTCGCTACTGGCAATATTGACACCCTTGCCCTGGATCGGCTCAAGTACGAGAGCAGCGACATCACCCAGAGCAAGACGCGTCTCAAGCCCGGCGAGGTCACCCAGCTTCACTTCCGAACTGCTTGGGAGCATCGGTTCGAAACCCCTGCGAAAACTTGGCTCCCCGTTCAGCGATAAGGCTCCCATGGTGAGGCCGTGGAATGCCTTCGCAAGATGAACTGTGCTGGGCCTTCCCGTGTATCCACGCGCAAACTTGATCGCCGCTTCGATAGCTTCGGTACCCGAGTTACTGAAATAAACAGTATCCAGTCCAGGCGGCATGCGCTTTACGAGCTCGCGAGCCAATGCGGCGGCGAGCGGAGGAGCGTCGAAGCCGACCCATCCGGGAAAATCGGAGTCCAGCACTTGCTGCAATGCGCCACGAATGGCCGGATGACGGCGGCCAAAATTGAAGACACCCCAATTGGTAAGGAAATCCAGGTAGCGTGTACCCGCCTCATCCCAGAGGTAAGCACCTTCACCGCGTACCCAAGAGCGATTGAATCCGAGTGTACGCAACACCTTGACGAATACCGGATTCACATGCTCTTCGTAAAGTTCGAAGTTCTTGCCTCGTGTTTCGTTAAGTATCGCGTTGATATCAATTGGCATGGCTCAGCCCTTCGATGTCTGTTCCGACAGCGCAAAGGTCTGTGATACCGGTCCGGATTGACTCCGAGCTGTGGAGATTCGTTTCATGGATTGTGAATTATCTTTTAACCGCCGCAACATTATTACTTATCCTCCAATAAAGCATCGGACTTCCCCATATTCATCCATGCTTGTGAACAAGATAGCGCAAATATCAAATAATCTGCCAAACACCTCGTTTACATTATAAAAGAACATTCCGCGTTGCAGCGGCTGATTCAATACCCCTATTTTAGACGGTATATCCGCTGCTTCGCGTTTCCCCCGTGCCTTCTTCACTAAAACCGAGGCTCTCGCCCGCGGTCAGCATCTGTCTTTGCTTCTTCCGGGTATTGTGAAAAGCCAGACCGGTACCCGCGGGAATGAGCCGTCCGACAATGACGTTTTCCTTGAGACCGCGCAGATCATCCTTCTTGCCCATGATTGCCGCCTCGGTCAGTACACGCGTAGTCTCCTGGAAGGAAGCCGCGGAGATAAACGAATCAGTGGAAAGCGATGCTTTGGTAATACCCAACAGCATGAATTCATAGATAGCCGGTTTCTTGTCTTCGGCTATTACCTGTTCGTTCTCCGCCAACAGATCCGCCCGTTCCACCTGTTCACCCGGAATAAAGCGCGTGTCACCGGAATCAACAATCTGCACACGACGCAGCATTTGACGCACAATCACCTCAATGTGCTTATCGTTGATCTTGACACCTTGCAAGCGATATACATCCTGAACTTCGTCGGTGATATAGCGTGCCAGGGCTTCTACACCCAGGAGGCGCAGAATATCATGTGGATCGGCGGGCCCGTCAACAATACTCTCCCCCTTATTCACCACCTGACCGTCATGGGCTGTAACGTGCTTGTCCTTGGGGATCAGATACTCATGAGAAACTCCATCCAGATCGGTAATGACAAGACGTTGCTTGCCTTTGGTATCCTTGCCAAACGACACGATACCGGTCACCTCCGCAAGCACGCCGGCATCCTTGGGCGAGCGGGCTTCAAACAATTCCGCCACACGAGGCAAACCTCCCGTAATGTCACGGGTCTTGGAACTTTCCTGCGGAATACGGGCCAGCACTTCGCCTACGCTAACCTGCTGCCCATCCCGTACCGTAATAATTGAACCCACCTGAAAGGTAATGTTGACAGATAAATTACCGCCGGCAAGCCTCACTTCCTTGTCATCCTCGTCGAGGAGTTTCACCAATGGACGCAAACCCTTGGTTTGCGCCACCCCGCGCCGTTTCGGATCGATCACCACCAATGTGGACAAGCCGGTTACTTCGTCTATCTGCTTAGCCACAGTTACGCCTTCTTCGACGTTCTCGAAGCGAACCCTGCCGGCGTATTCCGTGATGATGGGGCGAGTATGCGGGTCCCATGCTGCCAACACCTGCCCCGCCTTTACGACTTCTCCGTCGCGGATGAGCAGCGTCGCGCCATAAGGCGCTTTGTGGCGTTCACGTTCGCGGCCGTTATCATCATATATCACCACTTCGCCGCTACGGGAAATCGCGATCAGCTCATTGCGAGAGTTGGTAACGTAACGCATGGTGGGTGAATAACGCACAATGCCGTTGGACTTGCTCTCCACCTGGCTTGCCACCGCGGTTCTGGAAGCGGCGCCACCGATGTGGAACGTACGCATGGTCAGCTGGGTGCCCGGTTCGCCGATTGACTGGGCCGCAATGACCCCTACCGCTTCGCCTACGTTGACCGGCGTGCCACGCCCCAAATCACGCCCGTAGCATTTGGCACACAAACCATAACGGGTTTCACAGGTAAGCGGTGTACGTACCTTCACTTCATCTATACCCAGAGACTCTATGGTATCGACCGCGTTCTCGTCCAGCAGCACACCAGCCGGATAAATCACCGCCTGATGCTCCGGATTGACGACATCGTTGGCCACAACTCGTCCCAGGATACGCTCCCGCAACGCTTCGATGACTTCACCACCTTCCACCAACGCCTTCATCACAACGCCGTTATTCGTGTTGCAATCATCCTGGGTTACCACAAGATCCTGAGTCACGTCCACCAAACGGCGGGTCAAATACCCGGAGTTGGCGGTTTTCAGCGCTGTATCGGCCAGGCCTTTGCGTGCACCATGCGTGGAGATAAAGTACTGCAGCACATTTAACCCCTCGCGGAAGTTTGCTGTAATGGGCGTCTCGATAATTGAACCATCGGGTTTTGCCATCAAGCCGCGCATACCCGCCAGCTGACGAATCTGGGCTGCTGAACCACGCGCTCCCGAATCGGCCATCATGTAAATCGAATTGAAAGATTCCTGTGTCAGCGGTTTGCCTTTTTTGTCTTTCTTGACCTCACCGGTGAGCGAATCATGCACCGGCTCAACACCGAGCTGATCCATCATCGCTTTGGCCACCTGGTCGCCAGCACGGCCCCATATATCCACAACCTTGTTGTAGCGCTCGCCCTGCGTCACCAAACCGGAAGTATATTGAATCTCGATCTCCTGCACCTCCTTCTCGGATGCGCTGATGATGTCGTTCTTTTGTACCGGTGTCAGCATATCGTCCAGGCAGATTGAGATACCGGCACGAGTCGCATAAGTAAAGCCGGAATACATCAATTTGTCAGCAAATATCACCGTCTCACGGAGTCCGCAGCGACGGAAACTCGCATTGATGAGTTTGGAAATCTCTTTTTTCTTGAGCGCTTTGTTGATAAGGGGAAAAGGCAGGCCAGCGGGAAGAATTTCAGACAGCAGCGCGCGCCCCACGGTGGTTTCATAACGTGTGGTTTTTTCACGGCGCTCACCGTCGGCGTCCACCTCATATTCCTTGATCCGTACCATTATCCTGGCATTCAGTTCAATGACACGACTCTCGTAAGCACGAGATACTTCACTGATGTTGGCAAACGACATGCCCTCGCCGCGAGCATTAATTTTCTCCCGGGTCGTGTAGTACAGTCCCAATACGATATCCTGTGACGGCACGATAATGGGTTCTCCATTTGCCGGCGACAAGATATTATTGGTGGACATCATGAGAGTGCGGCATTCCATCTGCGCCTCCAGCGACAGCGGCACGTGAACCGCCATCTGGTCACCGTCGAAGTCGGCGTTGAACGCTGCGCAGACCAATGGATGCAATTGGATCGCCTTGCCTTCTATCAGCACTGGCTCGAAGGCCTGAATCCCCAGCCGATGCAGTGTCGGAGCGCGATTTAGCATCACCGGATGCTCGCGAATGACATCCTCCAGGATGTCCCATACTACAGGGCTTTCATTCTCCACCTCGCGCTTGGCCGCCTTGATGGTGCTGGCGATGCCCATTATTTCGAGTTTGTTAAAGATGAAAGGCTTGAACAATTCCAGCGCCATTTTCTTTGGCAAGCCGCACTGATGCAGTTTGAGCTGCGGACCTACCACGATCACCGACCGGCCGGAATAATCCACCCGCTTGCCAAGCAGATTCTGGCGAAAACGTCCGCCTTTTCCCTTGATCATATCGGCAAGCGATTTTAACGGCCGCTTGTTGGCTCCCGTCATGGCTTTGCCACGACGGCCGTTATCCAGCAATGAGTCCACCGCTTCCTGCAACATGCGCTTTTCATTACGTACAATGATTTCCGGCGCCTTTAACTCAAGCAGACGCTTTAGCCGATTGTTACGGTTGATGACTCGGCGATATAAATCATTCAGATCAGAGGTAGCGAAACGCCCGCCATCCAGCGGCACCAATGGACGTAACTCCGGCGGCAGGACAGGCAGTACAGCCAGAACCATCCACTCCGGCTTGATACCGGATTTATTGAACGCCTCCAGCACCTTTAGACGCTTGGAGATTTTTTTCATTTTGGTTTCGGAACCGGTTTCCCCCATCTCGCGCCGAAGATTATCGATTTCAACACGGATGTTGAGGTTGGCCAGTAAGTCGCGGATACCTTCCGCACCCATGCTGGCGCGAAAATCGTCTCCGTACTCTTCCGTCTTGGCACGATAGTCATCATCCGTCAGCAACTGGCATCGCGCCAGAGGCGTCATGCCGGGATCAGTCACCACGTACGCTTCAAAATAAAGTACTCGCTCGATATCACGCAAGGTCATATCCAGCACCATACCGAGCCGCGATGGCAGCGATTTCAGAAACCAGATATGCGCCACCGGGGAGGCTAGTTCGATATGCCCCATACGCTCTCGCCGCACCTTCGAGAGCGTAACCTCGACGCCACATTTCTCGCAGATCACGCCACGGTGTTTCAGGCGTTTATATTTCCCGCACAGACATTCGTAATCCTTTACCGGGCCAAAAATTTTGGCACAGAACAGTCCGTCCCGTTCCGGTTTGAATGTGCGGTAATTGATGGTTTCAGGTTTCTTCACCTCACCATAGGACCAGGAACGTATTTTCTCTGGGGAAGCCAAGCCGATTTTGATCGAATCGAACTCTTCTTTCTGAGTAACTTGTTTGAATAAATCGAGCAGTGCTTTCATTTGTCACTCCTGTTGATCAGGGGCCGATACAAAAATCATCCGGTGATGAGACACGGAAACGAAAGGAATATTAAATATTTAATTCTCCATTCGTCCCGCTACAATAAAATTGCTAATGCCGGTCCAGATCGATATCCATCGCCAGCGACCGGATTTCTTTCACCAGCACATTGAATGATTCCGGCATACCGGCATCGATCTTGTGGTCGCCTTTGACAATGCTCTCGTACACCTTGGTACGCCCGTTTACATCGTCCGACTTGACCGTCAGCATCTCTTGCAAGGTATAGGAGGCACCGTATGCTTCCAATGCCCATACCTCCATTTCACCAAAGCGCTGTCCGCCGAACTGCGCCTTGCCGCCGAGTGGCTGTTGGGTGACCAGGCTGTAGGGGCCGGTGGAACGCGCATGCATTTTATCGTCCACCAGGTGATGCAGTTTCAGTACATGCATATAGCCCACCGTGACCGGGCGGTCGAAAGCCTCGCCCGTTCGGCCATCGTACAACGTCACCTGCCCGGATCGCGGAAGACCGGCAAGCTCCAGCATATCCTTGATTTCATGCTCGGTAGCCCCATCGAAAACAGGGGTCGCGAAAGGTACTCCGCCCTTGAGATTCTCCGCAAGGTCCAGGATCTCCACATCGGTGAGCGAAGCAATATCCTCTTGTTTACCGCTGGTGTTGTAAATCTTGTCCAGGAGTTTCCGGAGCTCCGCAATCTTGCTGTCGGCCTGGAGCATATCACCGATTTTCCTGCCAAGTCCTTTTGCGGCCCACCCAAGATGGGTTTCCAGAATCTGGCCCACATTCATGCGCGAAGGTACGCCCAAGGGGTTCAACACCACATCGACCGGAGTACCATCGGCCATATAGGGCATATCTTCCACCGGCACGATCTTGGAAATCACGCCTTTATTGCCATGGCGTCCCGCCATTTTATCCCCGGGTTGCAGACGCCGCTTCACCGCCACATAAACCTTGACCATTTTCTGTACACCAGGGGGCAGTTCATCACCTTGGGTAAGTTTCTTTTTCTTTTCTTCAAAAGCATTGTCAAATGCCTTACGTTTCTGCGCCAGGCCTTCCTCGATCTGTTCCAGCTGCAGACTTGTTTCTTCGTCGGTAAGGCGGATATCGAACCAGTGGTGCGGATCAATACTATCCAGATATTCCTTGGTTATCTGCGCACCCTTGGCAAGTTTTTTGGGTCCTCCGGTTGCTGACTTACCCTTGAGCAAACGCTCGATACGCTCGAATGCATCGCCTTCCACGATCCGCATTTGGTCAGCCAGATCCTTCTTGTAGCGTTTCAGCTCATCGTCGATAATCTGCTGGGCACGCTTATCACGCTCGATTCCTTCTCGAGTGAATACCTGCACATCAATTACCGTACCAGAGATACCTGATGGCACACGTAGCGATGTATCCTTTACGTCGGAAGCCTTCTCGCCAAAAATCGCGCGCAATAGCTTTTCTTCAGGCGTCAACTGCGTTTCGCCCTTGGGGGTGACTTTGCCTACCAGCACATCGCCAGCCTCCACTTCTGCGCCGATGTGAACAATGCCTGAGGCATCCAGACGTCCAAGTTGTACCTCCGACAGGTTGGAAATATCCCCGGTGATTTCTTCCGTCCCCAATTTGGTATCCCGGCTCACCACCGAGAGTTCCTCGATATGAATAGATGTAAACCGGTCTTCGGCGACGATGTGTTCCGAAATGAGAATCGAATCCTCAAAGTTGTAGCCATTCCAGGGCATGAATGCAACCAGCATGTTTTGTCCCAGCGCCAACTCACCTTTATCGGTGGAGGCGCCGTCAGCCACCACATCGCCGCGTGCGATTATGTCGCCTACTTTCACCAGCGGACGCTGGTTGATGTTGGTGTTCTGATTGGAGCGGGTGTATTTAATCAGGTTATAGATATCCACGCCCACTTCACCGACGCGTGTTTCAGTGTCATGTACTCGCACCACGATACGGCTCGCATCGACGTAATCCACCACGCCACCGCGCACTGCTTGCACCGCGGTGCCGGAATCCACTGCCACGACACGTTCGATGCCGGTGCCGACCAGAGATTTTTCCGCGCGCAGGCAAGGCACTGCCTGTCGCTGCATGTTGGAGCCCATTAACGCACGATTGGCATCATCATGCTCCAGAAATGGAATCAATGAAGCGGCTACCGATACGATCTGGGCAGGCGCCACATCCATATATTCGATACGATCCGGTGTCGCCAAGGTAAATTCATTCTTGTGACGGCAGGAAACGATGTCGTTGGTGAATTTGCCGCGGCGATCCAGCTCCGCATTCGCTTGAGCAATCACATACTGACCTTCCTCGATCGCCGACAGATAGTCAATTTCATCGGTGACGCTTCCGTTCTTCACCTTGCGGTAGGGTGTTTCCATGAATCCATATTCATTGGTGCGGGCGTAAAGCGCCAGTGAATTAATCAAACCAATATTGGGACCTTCCGGCGTTTCAATCGGGCACACGCGACCATAATGGGTGGGATGCACATCGCGCACCTCAAATCCCGCGCGCTCGCGCGTCAATCCACCGGGTCCCAGCGCAGAAACGCGGCGTTTGTGAGTAATCTCGGAAAGAGGATTGGTCTGATCCATAAACTGCGACAACTGACTGGAACCAAAGAACTCGCGCACCGCGGCCGACACCGGTTTTGCATTGATCAAATCATGAGGCATTAGATTGTCTGATTCAGCCTGGCTGAGGCGTTCTTTCACCGCTCGTTCGACCCGCACCAACCCCGAACGGAATTGGTTTTCCGCGAGTTCACCAACAGAGCGGACACGACGATTACCGAGATGATCGATATCGTCAATCTCACCGCGGCCATTGCGCAATTCGACCAGAATCTTGATGACCGCGATGATATCGTCATTCGACAATGTGGTGGAACCATCCAATTCAGTCCTGCCCACACGGCGATTGAATTTCATCCGCCCCACTACAGATAGATCATAACGTTCCGGTGCATAGAACAATCCGTTGAACAACGCCTTGACTGCTTCCTCGGTAGGGGGTTCGCCCGGGCGCATCATGCGGTAGATAGCCACTTGCGCGGCCATCTGATCAACGGTTTCATCTATTCTCATGGTTTGTGAGATGTACGCGCCCTGATCCAGATCGTTGGTATAGATGGTGTGAATCTCTTCTATATTGGCTTCGCGAAGTTTGGCAAGCACAATCTCCGTAATCTCGTCGTTAGCGAGCGCCACGACTTCACCTGTTTCCTTATCCACAACGTTATGACCCAGGATCCGGCCCAGCAGAAAATCTTCCGGCACCGCGAGCCTGTCAATGCCTGCTTGCTGCATTTCCCGAACATGTTTGACGGTTATACGTTTGTCCTTCTGAACGATAACTTTGCCGCTTTTGGCGGCAATATCAAAGCGCGCAATGTCGCCGCGCAAACGTTCCGGTATCAATTCAAAGAGAATGCCTTTTTTGGACAGATGAAAAGCATCAAAGGAGAAAAAGCTCTCAAGAATTTGCTCCGGCGTATAACCTATCGCTTTCAGCAATGCGGTAATCGGCATTTTGCGGCGGCGATCAACGCGAAAATACAAATAATCCTTGGGGTCGAACTCGAAATCAAGCCAAGAACCGCGATAGGGAATAATACGCGCGGAAAAAAGCAATTTGCCGGATGAGTGCGTTTTACCACGATCATGCTCGAAGAATACCCCTGGGGAGCGGTGCAATTGCGACACAATGACCCGCTCGGTGCCATTAATAACAAATGAACCCGTGCCGGTCATGAGCGGAATCTCGCCCATGTAAACTTCCTGTTCCTTAACTTCTCTTACGGTTGGCTTGGAAGCCTCCTTATCCATAATCGTCAATCGCACTTTGGCGCGCAACGGGGAAGCGTAAGTCAGACCACGCTGCTGACATTCCTTGACATCGAACGGAGGAATACCCAGCACATAATTAACGAAATCAAGGCGGGCGTTCCTGGAGTGACTCTCGATCGGGAAAATCGAGATAAACGCCGCCTGCAATCCCTGAGTGGCGCGTTGATCAGGCTCAACCTGGGCTTGCAGGAAAGCCGCATACGATTCGATCTGAGTAGCGAGAAGAAACGGAATCGGCAAGACGCTGGCGCGCTTGGCGAAACTTTTACGGATACGTTTTTTCTCGGTAAACGAATAGCTCATGGAATCTCCGGGAGGTCAAAAGACGGATGGACAGAAAATGGGAGCAGAGTATCTGTTTTAAGCTACCGTACTAAAGCGTTCTGCGACACAAAAAACGGACATTCAAACAATTAAATTCAAAAGTAAAAATGCCAGATGCTGACGGCGCCTTACACGCCGTCAGCTGGCCTTATTGCATGACTCTATTTAATCTCGCTGGTCGCACCGGCTTCGGCCAGTTGCTTTTGAATGGCTTCAGCATCCGCTTTGGGAATACCTTCCTTGACCGCCTTCGGTGCGCCGTCGACCAAATCTTTCGCCTCTTTCAAGCCTAAACCGGTAATCACGCGCACAACCTTGATCACATTGACTTTGCTTTCACCCACCGCGGTCAGAATCACGGAAAATTCTGTTTGCTCCTCCACGGCGGCAGCGGCTGCACCCGCTGCGGGTGCAGCCGACGCAACAGCTACTGCTGCAGCGGAAACACCAAACTTTTCTTCCATTTCCTTGATTAACTGGGAAAGCTCCAGCACCGTCATATTCGCGATTGACTCTAAAATTTCTGCTTTGGCTATCGCCATGATTTTCTCCTGATAAATTTAAGCTTCTAGTTGGGTTACGGTTTCAAATGACTTGAAACCGGCTAAGCGGCTTGCTTCTGATCACGTACGGCTGCAAGGCCACGCACAAAACTGGTCGGTACCTCATTGAGGGTCCGCACAAAATTGGCAACGGGGGCCTGCATGGTGCCCAGCAGCTTCGAAAGTAGTACTTCACGACTCGGAAGAGAAGCTAGATCCGCAATCTCTTTACTGGACATCACGAGATTTGCCATGGCGCCGGCTTTGATCACGAATTTGTCATTGCCTCTGGAAAATTCGTACAACACCTTTGCCGCTGCTACCGGATCGCTTGCGATGCCATACGCTAACGGTCCCACCATAAACTCGGAAAGTCCGGTAAATGGGGTATCTGTCACCGCACGCCGCGCGAGCGAATTCTTGAGTACCCGGAAATATATTCCCGATTGCCGTGCCTTCGCACGCAATTGGGTCATATGCCCAACTCCAAGCCCGCGGTACTCTGCAATGATAATGGCCTGGGCCTTTGCTACTTGAGTACTGACTTCAGCGACAACCGCTTTTTTCTCTTCTAAATTTAGACTCAAGGCACATTCTCCATCAGTTAAATGCGATGTTGAGTTTAGTATTGAGTCATGATAAAACTCGCAACTTGTCTCAATATCGCGAACCGGCGACCTTAAATCAGGAGATAAACCATTCCTGTTTTTGGGTACGCCATCTACGCTGGGCGCTTGAAGTGGCAGCAGTCGGAAGCGCGGAAATAAACAATCACCCGCCCCTCAAACTATTCCCATTCCATTTTGCGATTAAGTTCTCAAACGACAGCCTGATTCGGTAAATGGCGTTTCTTCATTGTTTACCGTCCGCTCTTCGCTTAGTCAACCCCGGCGGTCTTTGACAACCCGTCAGATCGGAAAAACAGCCTCTCTGCCGGCCCAAAGCCTTACAAATTCATATGGATACTTCTCTCTTACCGCATGCTGGTCTGATCTACCCGGACCCCTATCCCCATCGTGCTGGAAACCGATATTTTTCTGAGATACACACCTTTGGATGTGGCGGGCTTAGACTTGTTGAGTGCATCCACCAGCGCCCGCATGTTCTCTTGCAAGGAATCCACGCTAAACGATGCGCGACCTATGGTGCACTGAACAATACCTGCCTTGTCAGCGCGATATTGCACCTGGCCTGCCCGGGCGTTTTTCACCGCGCCCACAATATCCGGCGTCACCGTCCCCACCTTGGGGTTAGGCATCAAACCACGCGGACCCAGTATCTGGCCTAATTGCCCTACGATACGCATGGCATCGGGGCTGGCGATAGCCACGTCAAAATTGATGTTGCCTGCTTTGATTTGTTCCGCCAGATCTTCAAATCCGACGATGTCGGCACCCGCGGCAAGCGCTTCCTTAGCCTTGTCTCCCTGGGCAAATACCGCTACACGCACGGTTTTACCGGTACCCGCCGGCAGCACCACCGAACCTCGCACCGACTGATCGGATTTTTTTGCATCGATGCCAAGATTGACTGCCACATCAATTGATTCATCAAATTTTGCGGTAGCAGTTTCCTTGATGATTCTGAGCGCATCCGGCAGCGGATAAGACTTGCTGCGATCCGCTTTAGCGGTGATTGCCTTGAAACGTTTAGATATATGCGCCATGTTATATGCCCTCCACG